>CAYSFN010000096.1:0-9990 GCA_964430045.1 uncultured Gemmatimonadaceae bacterium | reverse complement strand
CGCTCGCGGAGGGCGATGCCGTGGAGTTCGACATCGTGCAGGGCCAGAAGGGCCCGGCGGCGGAGAACGTAACCCGCGCGGGCGCCTAGGCGCTCCCTGCTGCTCCAATGCCCGACGGGGCGTCCTCGCAAGGGGGCGCCCCGTCAGGCATCTGGGGGCGCCGCCGCGGGCGGCCCCGGCGACGCGCCACCACCCGCTCGGCGGCCTCCGCCAGGCGCGTCTCGAGGTCGTGGGCGTGCGCGGCGGTATCGAGGGTCCACGCGACGCCCGGCGCCAGCACGACGCGGCCTCCCGCCAGGAGCGCCCGGGCCTGCCGCACCCCCGCCGTCGCCGATACGCCGTGGCGGGCGAGCGTGGCCGTGAGGTCGATGAGTCGCAGCGCGTCCCACGACACCCGGCGCCGCACGCCCGGCGTGCCGGGGGCAAGGACGCGCAGTCGCGTCAGGAGGTTGGCCAGCTCCTTGTTCGAGAGTCCGACCGCAGCGGCGGAGACTCGCGGGTCGAAGGCGCGCATTTATTAGACTTTTTGAAGAGTGTAATAAATAGCACGCCCGGGCGCCCAGCGCTACTCCTGAACCGTTACCTCGGACCCTGCCCCGCTGCCGCTGACCCCGCCACCGCCCGGCGGGCCTCCGCCAACTGCGCCGCCACCGCCGCCGGTCCCGTGCCGCCGGCGATCTCGCGGTGGCGCAGCGACGCCGACGCCGTCAGTTCCGCCAAGGCATCCTCCCCGAACGCCGCGTGCGCCGCGACGAACGACGAGAACGGCAGCGCATCCAGCTCCACGCCCGCCTCCTCGGCCTCGCGCACCAGACGGCCCACCGCACCGTGCGACTCGCGGAACGTCACCTGCCTGCGCACGAGATAGTCGGCCAGGTCCGTCGCCATCATCGCCGTGGTGCACGCCGCCGCCATGCGCGCGCGCTGGAAGCTCAGCGTCGCGATCGACCCCGCCACGGCCGGCAGCAGCAACTCCAGACTGTCGACCGCGTCGAACAGGCTGCGCTTGTCCTCCTGCAAGTCCTTGTTGTAGCCGCTGGGCAGGCCCTTGATCGTGGCCAGCAACGCGACCAGGTCGCCCAGCACCCGCGCCCCCGCCCCCCGCGCCAGCTCCAGCGCGTCCGGGTTCCGCTTCTGCGGCATCATGCTCGAGCCCGTGGAAAAGGCGTCGCCGAACTTCACGAAGCCGAACTCGCTCGAGCCGTACAGAATGAGGTCCTCGGCCAACCGGGACAGGTGCATGCCCAGCGTGGTCAGCACGAACAGCACCTCGGCCACGAAGTCGCGGTCCCCCACGGCGTCGATCGAGTTCGGCGAGATCGCGTCGAAGCCGAGATCGGCGGCCAGCGCCGCGCGGGGGATCGGGAACGCCGAGCCCGCGATCGCACCGGACCCCAGCGGAAGAATGGCCACCCGCCGCCGAGCGTCGGCCAGGCGCGCGCGGTCGCGCACCAGCGGCCAGCAATGCGAGAGCATCCAGTGGGCGGCCGACACGGGCTGCGCCCGCTGCAAGTGCGTGTAGGCCGGCATGATGGCGTCCTGCAGCAGCTCGGCCTGTGCCAGCATCGACTCCTGCAGCTGGCGCACGAGGCCGTCCAGCCGGTCCACGGCGGCCAGCGTCCAGAGCCGGGTCGCGGTGGCGACCTGGTCGTTGCGGCTGCGCCCCGTGTGCAGACGCCCCGCCGGCGCGCCGGCCTCGAGGTGCAGCAGCCGGTCGATCATCGTGTGGATGTCCTCGTCGGCCGCGATCGGCGCTTCGCCGGCCGCGAACCGGGCCGCCACCCGGTCCAGGCCCGCCACGACGGCCTCGCGCTCGGCGCGCGTGTACACGCCGGCCGTCTCCAGCCCCCGGGCCCAGGCCTGCGAGAGGCGGATGTCGTGGGGCCACAGGCGGATGTCGACCGTGATGGAGCGGTTCACCGCCTCCAGCTCCGGCGCCGGTCCCCCCGCGAAACGCCCACCCCACAGCTTGTGCCCGCCGCCCTCGTCACTCATGTGCAGTCACTCGAAGTCAAAAGTGTCCAGATACGTTCAGCGATGGACCTGCCGCAGGATACGCTTGCTCAGGCGCTCCTTCGCCGCCGCCGAGCGGCAGATCAGCAGGACCGTGTCGTCGCCGGCGAGCGTCCCCACGAGATCCGGAGAGTCCTCGGCGTCCAGCGCGGCCGCGGCCACCTGCGCGGACCCCGGCACCGTTTTCAGCACCAGCAGCTCGCCGACGCCATCCAGCTTGCGGAACAGCTGCGGCAACAGCGTGTCGAGCAGTACCGGCCGCACACCTCCCACGTCGGAGGGCGCCGTGTAGCGCGGCCCGCTGGGCGACTGCGTGCGCGCCAAGCCCAGCTCCTTCATGTCGCGCGACAGCGTGGACTGCGTCACCTCCCAGCCTCGCGCTTCCAGCAGTCGACGCAGCTCCTCCTGGCTCCCGATCTCGTGCGCACGCACCAGATCCAGAATCGCCTGCTGACGCTCAGCTTTATCGGACACGGCTCCTCGGGGCAGGGGGTGCGGACCGGCGACCACGCTCCACAGCAAGCTAGCCATTGACTCCCGCCGAATGCAAGAGTATGCATTAAGAGTGCATACGATTCCAGTCGGCGTCCTCGGGGCCAGTGGGTACGCGGGGCGCGAGCTCTGCGCCTTGATCGCGGGTCATCCAGGCCTCCGCCTGGCGTTCGCGACGGCGAATGACCAGCGTGGCGAACGCCTCGATCTTGGCGGCGGGCAGTCGATCGTCTTCGCTGCTCCCGACGACGCGCCGCTCTCCGAAGCGGCGCTCGTCTTCTCGGCCCTGCCGCACGGGGCCTCCCGGCCCACCGTGGAGCGCGCGCTCGCCGCCGGCCTGCGCGTCGTGGACCTCTCCAGCGACTTCCGCGCCGGGCACCCTGGCAGCGAGGGCGTGCCGTACGGGTTGACCGAGTTCACGCGCGAGGCGGTCCGGACGGCCGCGTTGGTGGCCAACCCGGGCTGCTATCCGACGTCGATCCTCGTCGCACTGCAGCCGCTGCTGGCGCTCGGGCGCGTGGTCGCGGGGGCGACTGTTGTCGTGGACAGCGCCAGCGGCGTGACCGGCGCGGGCAACAGTCCCAAGCGCGAATTCCTCTTCGGCGAGGTCAGCGACGATTTCCGGGCCTATGGGGTCGGGAACTCCCATCGTCACCTCACGGAGATGCGGGCCACCGTGCTGGCGTGGGGGGGTGACGTCGACGTGCATTTCACGCCACACCTGCTCCCCGTGACCCGGGGCATCATCTCGACGCTCACGGTCCCGGTGACGGCGATCGACGACGACGTGCTGCTGCCGTGGCGGCGCGCGTTCGCCGAGGAACCCTTTCTCCAGGTGAGCGACCGCCCGCCGGCCCTGCGCGACGTCGTGCATCGCAACACGGTGCGCGTGTTCGCCACGCGGGTCGAGCACGTGCGGACCCCGACGCTGCAGGTGATCGCGGCGCTCGACAACCTCCAGAAGGGCGCGGCGGGCCAGGCGCTGCAGAACGCGAACGTGATGCTGGGGCTCCCCGAGACGGCAGGGCTGCGCTGGTGACGCGCGTCGTCAAGCTGGGAGGGCGCGTGCAGAGTGATGCCGCGCTGCCCGCCACGCTGGCGGCGGCGTGGCGGGCCACCGAGGGTGGGCTGGTCGTCGTGCATGGCGGCGGCGACGAGCTGACCCGCCTGATGCAGCGGCTGGGCACGGAGCCGACCTTCGTCGGTGGACGCCGCGTCACGTCCGAGGACGAGCTCGACCTCGTGCGCATGGTCCTGAGCGGGAGCGCCAACAAGCGGTTGGTCGCACGCCTGGCGGCGTCGGGGCTCCCGGCCGTGGGGGTCTCGGGCGAGGATGCCGGACTGCTGTCGGCGACCGTGGCCCCGGGCGCGCCGCTGGGGCGGGTCGGCGAGCAGATCCGGGCAACGCCGGCCATTGTGCACGACCTCCTCGCGGCCGGCTGGCTGCCGGTGATCTCGCCCTTGGGTGTGGACGCGGAGTCGAGCGATCGGGCGCCGCTGAACCTGAACGGCGATGACGCCGCGACGGCGATCGCGGTCGGCATGCAGGCGGCCGAATTGCTCCTGGTGGCGGACGTGCCGGGCGTCCTGGTCGACGGGGTGCCCGTGCGGTCGCTGGTCCACCAGGAGGCGGCCGCGATGATCGAGCGCGGCGTCGCCTCTGCCGGCATGGCCGCGAAGCTCCACGCCGGGTACCACGCGCTCGCGCATGGCGTCGTGCGCGTGCGCATCGGGGACCTCACCATGCTTGCCGATCCGGCGAGCGGGACCGTGCTTCTGCCACCGGGCACCGCTGCCCACCGATCCTCATGACGACCACCACCGCCCCGATGACCGACGCCATCCTTGGCACCTACAAGCGCGCACCGCAGGAGTTCGTGCGTGGCGCGGGCTGCGAGCTGTTCGACAGCGAGGGGCGCGCGTATCTCGACCTCACGGCAGGGATCGCGGTCACGGCGCTGGGCTACGGGGACGCCGGCGTCACGCAGGCGATCCACGAGGCGACGCAGTCCGGCATCCTGCACACCTCGAACCTCTTTCGCACGGCACCGGGCGAGCAGTTGGCGGCGCGCCTGGTGGAGTTGTCCTTCGCGGACAAGGTGTTCTTCTGCAACTCGGGTGCCGAAGCCAACGAGGCGGCCTTCAAGTTCGCCCGCAAGTGGGCGCGCGGACGCGGGGGCCCGGCGAAGCACGAGCTGCTGGCGCTCCGCGGCTCCTTCCACGGGCGTCTGTTCGGCACCTTGGCGGCCACGGACCGCCCGCAGTACCGCGCGCCGTTCCGGCCCCTGGCCGCCGGGGTGTCGATCGTGGAACGCGACCTCAGCGACCTCGACGTGATCCTCGACCCGGAGCGGGTCGCGGCGGTCATCGCCGAGCCGGTCCAGGGCGAGGGCGGGCTCCGGGTGCTCGACCCGGGGTTTCTGCGCGAGCTGCGGGCGCTCACCACCGAGCGCGGGGTGGCGCTGATCCTCGACGAGATCCAGTGTGGGTTCGGGCGCACGGGCACGGTGTTCGCCTACGAGCAGGCGGGCATCGAGCCCGACCTGATGACCGTCGCGAAGCCGATGGCCGGGGGCCTGCCGATGGGTGCGGTCCTGATGACCGACGCCATCGCGGCGTCGATCGCGCCGGGGGACCACGGCACCACCTTCGGCGGCGGGCCCTTCGTGGCGCACGTCGCACAGCACGTCGTCGATCGCCTCTCGGCGCCGGACCTGTTGCAGCACGTGCGCGAGACCGGTGCGTGGTTCGGCGCGCAATTGACGGCGCTCTGTGCGCGGTCGCCACGGGTGCGCGCGGTGCGCGGCATCGGGCTGATGTGGGGCATGGACATCACGATCCCGGCGGCGGACGTGATCGGCGCCGCGCGCGACCAGGGGTTGCTGCTGGTGAGCGCGGGCGAGCACACGCTGCGCTTTCTGCCGCCGCTGATCATCACGCGGGACGAGCTGGCACGGGCGTTGGCGATCATCGAGGACGTTCTCGACGCGCGGTAACGCGTGTCACGATCGCGTCGCGCATGTGCGCCGTGCGTTGAACTGCGGCGAGCACGGGGGCAAGTTTCCGTGATGCAAACCGCCTTGCTTCGGATCGGAATCCTCGCGGCCGCGCTGGTGCTGCCGCACACCCTCGCGTCGGCCCAGGCCGCGACGCCCGCCCCGCGGCTCGTCGTGATGCTCACGGTCGACCAGTTGCGACCGGACTATCTGCTGCGGTGGCGGGACGAGTTCACGGGTGGCTACAAGCGGTTGCTGGAGCAGGCGGCGTTCTTCCCCAACGGCTTTCAGGACCACGCCAACACCGAGACGGCCCCCGGGCACGCGGCGACGCTGTCCGGGCGTTTCCCGGTGCATACGGGGATCAGTGCCAATGCGCTCGGCGTCGAAACGAACGACACCCCGCTCGTGGACTTTCCCGGGCAGGGTGCCTCTGCGCAACGCTTCAACGGCACGACCCTCGCGGACTGGATGCAGGCGCACGATCCGCGCACGCGTGTCCTGTCGGTGTCGCGGAAGGATCGCGGCGCGATCCTTCCCGTGGCGGCGTCGCCACGCCATACGGTGCTCTGGTACGCCCCGCAGGCCGGACGTTTCACCACGAGCCGCTACTATGCCGACACCCTGCCCACCTTCGCGCAGGAGTTCAACGCCGAACGCGGGGTCTTCGCCCTCGCGGGCCGCGTCTGGACGCCGTTGCTCGGTGCGGAGGCCTACCGCCGCGACCAGGTCGCGCCGGGCCTGAGCACGTTCCCGCACACGGTCCCGACGGACTCGATGCTGCTCACGTCCACGATGTCGCGCTACCCGTGGATGGACTCGTTGACGATCGTGCTGGCCCTGCGTGGCGTGGAGGCGATGGGGTTGGGGGCGGCCGCGGACCGGAGCGACCTGCTGGCGTTGTCGCTCTCGAACACCGACGGGATCGGGCATCGCTTCGGGCCGGACTCGCCCGAACTGCATGACCATGTGCTGCGCGTCGATCGGTGGCTGGGGGCGTTCTTCGACTCGTTGGACACGCGCTTCGGGCGCGATCGCGTCGTGATCGCCTTGACCGCGGACCACGGCGCGACCGGGACGCCCGACCTGGTCTCGAACTGGGACGACAACACGGCCGCGGTCCGGATCCCCTCGGCTGACCTGCGCCGCGCCTATCATGCCGCGCGCGCGCAGGTGCACGCGGCCGGTGGCGACTCGCTGGCGCTGACCTGGTCCGACCTGCATCTCTGGCTCGACCCCGTCAAGCTCGGAGACCGCGCGATCGACCTTGCCCCGATCGTCGACACCTTCATCGCGGCACAGCGACGCATTCCGGGGGTGCTGCGCGTCGACCGGTTCGCGGACTTCGCGGGGGCCGACACCGTCGCCGACATGTTCGCACGTCGCTACGCGCGCATGTTCACGCCGGGTGAGGTGGCCGCGCACGGGCTGATGCCGCTGGCGGTGGTGACGCCGACGGCCCTCTCGGTGGTGGGGTCGGGTGACGTCGGGCGGCACGGGTCGCCACACGATGCCGATGCACGCGTCCCCGTCGTGTTCCTCGGTGTGCCCTTCCGGGCCGGGATCCAGCAGGGCAAGGTGAACGTGGTGGACATCGCACCGACCCTCGCGGACGTTCTGGGGATCACGCCCCTGGAGGCCGTGGACGGTCGCGTGGTGCGCGAGGCGCGGCGCTGACGGCAGCCCGGCGCGTGGCGTGACGCGCCTCGCGCCGCCGTGGACGCCGAGTAGAATTCGCGGTATGCCGAGCCTCCTTCGTTGTGCCGCACTGCTCCTCCCGATGGCCGCCACCGCGCTCGAGGCGCAGGGCTTGGTCGGATACGCCCCCGCGCACGCCGCGCGCCAGCGCGCGGCCGAAGCCGCCGCGATCGCCCGCCCGGATGCGACCCGCGCCGACGCGCACTCCCGCGCCCTCTCCGAACGTCCGCACGTCTCGGGCACCGACGGACAGGCGTTCACGCGGGATTACGTCATCGACGCCATGAAAGCCCTCGGGATGGACACGGAGGTCCGCGCGTACGACGTGTGGCTTCCCCACCCCACGCGCCTGCAGCTCTGGCGCATTCGTCCGGAACCCCTCGAGCTCGATGTCACCGAGGGGCCCATTGCGGAGGATCCCACCTCGGCGGCGTTCCCGCAGGTGCCGGCGATCGCCGGCTACGGGGCCGCCGGCGACGTGACCGCCGAGCTGGTCTACGTGAACTACGGACTGATCGAGGACTACGCCGTCCTGGATTCCATCGGGGTGAGCGTCGCCGGCAAGATCGTCATCGCGCGCTATGGCCGGTCGTTCCGTGGCATCAAGGCGCGCGAGGCGGAGAAGCGCGGTGCCGTGGGTCTGCTGGTGTACAGTGATCCCCTCGACGACGGCTTCGCGGTGGGCGATCCGTACCCGCAGGGACCCATGCGCCCCTCGCAGGGCGTGCAGCGCGGATCCTTCATGAACGGCGCGGGCGATCCGAGCACCCCCGGGTGGGCCAGCACGCCCGGCGCGCGGCGCGTGCCCGTCGATTCGATGCCGGTGCCTCGCATTCCGATTATTCCGCTCTCGCACGCGAACGCGGCCATCCTGATGCGCGATCTCGCCGGCAGCGAGATCCCGCAGCGCTGGCAGGGCGCGATGCCCTTTCGCTATCACGTCGGGCCCGGACCCGTGGTCGCGCGCATTCGTGTCGACACCGACGCGGCGACGAACGGCTACAAGACCATCTGGAACACCTTCGGGATCATCCGCGGCAGCGAGCTGCCGGACGAACTGGTCATCATCGGATCGCATCGCGACAGCTGGGGCCCCGGGACGGCGGACAACATCAGCGGAACCATCTCCGTGCTCGAGTCCGCACGCGCGGTGATGGAGCAGGTGGCCGCGGGCTGGCGTCCTCGGCGCACCATGCTCTTCGCGACGTGGGACGCCGAGGAGTGGGGCCTGGTGGGATCGTCGGAGTGGGTCGAGGATGAGTCCGCGCGGTTGCTGCGCGGTGCGGTGGCGTATCTCAATCAGGACGTGGCGGCGCAGGGGCCGCGGGTCGGCGGCGGCGGGTCGCCTTCGCTGCGCGCGACCCTGCGCGACGTGATGGCGACGGTGCCCTACCCCGGCGACACGCTCAGCGTGTATGCCCGGTGGCGCCAGCAGGCCGGTGTCACGGACGCAGCGGCCGTGCCGCCGATGGGTGACCCCGGCGGTGGGTCGGATTTCGCGGGGTTCTACAACCACCTCGGGATCCCGCACGCGGACTGGGGCTTCGGCGGGAGCGGCGGCGTGTACCACTCCGCCTACGATTCGTACTGGTGGATGTCGCGCTTCGGGGACCCCGGGTTTGCCCGTCACGCCGCCGCGTCACGGATCGCGACCGCGATGATGATGCGCCTCGCCAACGCCGACGTGCTGCCGTATGACTACGTGGAGTTCGCGCGGACGATGCAGCGCTTCGCGGAGCCCGTGGGGCGGGCGGCGGGCGACGCGGCGGTGGCACCGCTGCGTGCGGCGCTGGACCGCTTTGCCCGGGCGGCCACCGCGTTCAGCGCGGGGCGCGACGCCACTCTGGGCGCTGCGCCGTCTGCGGAGGCGTTGCAGCGGGCCAATCAGGCGCTGCTGGGCGTGGAGCGTGCGCTGACCCGGCCCGAAGGGCTGCGGTCGCGGGCGTGGTACCGCAACCTGATCTACGCCTCGGACGTGGACAACGGCTACTCGACCATGACCTTCCCCTCGGTCAACGAAGCGCTGCGCTACGGCGATGCGGCCCTGGTCGCACGGGAGATCACCGACCTGGCCTCGCGGTTCGATGCGGCGACGGCCCAGCTCGAGGCCGCCCGCGCCGCGCTGAGGCGCTGAGGCGCTGAGGCGTCCGTCGCCGGCGCGGCGCGTGTGTGTGCGCGGCGTCGGCGGTTACCGGCCCCCGATACCGGCGGCCTGCAGGAGTGTGCGCACGCGATCGAGCGGGAGGGCCTCGACGGTCCCCCCGCGCGAGGTCACGGTCGTCGCCATCGTGAGGGAGTTGTACACGGCCTCTTCGGTGGCCTCGACCACGGCCTGAAAGAGCGCCGACATCTCCTCGTTGGCCAGCTCGGTGAGAGTGTGGCGGCGTGCCGTGGCCACGCGACGCACGCTGTCGTGCGTCGAGAAGGCGATCACATAGTCGCCGCTGCCGTTCGACGCGGACGACCCCGTGCGCCCCAGCCCGAGCATCGCCCGGCTGGCCAGTCGGGCGATGTTGCGGTCCGAGATGGGTGCGTCGGTCGCGATGACGATGATCACCGACCCGCTGTCCGCCTGCGTCTGGGCCTCGGCGGCATAGCCGTGTCGGCCGAGCGTGCGCCAGACGTCGACGCCGCCCATCGTGAGCAGGCCGCCGAAGTTCGTCTGGACGAGCACCCCGACACTGTGCCCGCCGAGGCGCTGCGACAGGACGCGCGAACTGGTCCCGATGCCGCCCTTCCAGCCGAAGGCGCTGGTCCCGGTCCCGGCCCCGACGCTGCCTTCGGCCACCGC
>CAYSFN010000095.1:8908-10051 GCA_964430045.1 uncultured Gemmatimonadaceae bacterium | reverse complement strand
GCTGCTCGTCGGTCGTCCGGGCTCGGTGGCCTGGCCGTGGCTCGACGAGCAGCCACCCGAGGTAGACCGCGGCAAGGGTGAGCCCGAGGCGGACAGGGCCGTGGCCGCTGTCACGGCCCAACCGGGGCAGGCGGAGACCCCATGAATCACGACGTGTATGCACCGCTGGAAGCTGTCGCCGCGCACGCCGCATTGCCAGACGCACCAACGGTCCGCCTGCGTGCCGCGGGGCGGGTTCGGCGGCACGTTACCCGTTGTCCTGCCGTGGCTTAGGGCGGCTCCCCCGGTTGACTGTCGCGGCGGTATCGGATATTCTTCGTGTCTGTCCCGAAAACCAGCAAAACCTCTTTACTGATGAAGACCTACACCGCCACACCCAAGGACATCGACCACCAGTGGTTCGTTGTCGATGCCGAGGGGCTCGTGCTCGGCCGCCTCGCCACCCAGATCGCCAGGATCCTGCGTGGGAAGCACAAGCCGATGTTCACGCCGCACATGGACACGGGTGACAACGTCATCGTGATCAATGCGTCGAAGGTGAAGGTCACTGGCCGCAAGGCGGAGCAGAAGACCTACTTCTCGCATACGGGCTACATGGGCCACGAGCGGCACACGCCGTTCGCGACCATTCTGGCCAAGCACCCGGAGCGCATCATCGAGAAGGCCGTCTTCGGCATGCTGCCGAAGTCCACCCTCTCGCGCACGACGCTGCGCCGCAAGCTGCGTGTCTACGCCGGTGCCGATCATCCGCACGTGGCGCAGCAGCCCAAGCCGTTGACCCTCTCCACCGAGACGAAGTGATGGACGCCACGAAGCACGCGATCGGACGCCGCAAGGAAGCGGTCTGCCGGGTCTACCTGACCCCGGGGTCGGGCAAGTGGGCCGTGAACGGCAAGACGCTTGGCGACTACTTTCCGCGGCCCACGCTGGTCTCCTCGATCCAACAGCCCTTCACGGCGACCGACACCCTCGGGGCGTTCGACGTCAAGGCCACCTGCGAAGGCGGCGGGCTCACCGGCCAGGCGGGCGCGCTCCGTCTCGCGGTCGCCCGTGCGCTGGTCGAAGTCGATGCCGATCACAAGCCCAAGCTCCGCACCGCCGGCCTGCTGACGCGCGACGCGCGTGCCGTCGAGCGCAAGAAGC
>CAYSFN010000095.1:2074-8898 GCA_964430045.1 uncultured Gemmatimonadaceae bacterium | reverse complement strand
GCGAGGGGTCCCTCGCACGGCGTCTTCCGCTCCATCTCTCAGTCCTTCCGAGTTGCCGCCGGGTGCCGGTCCCACCGGTCGGCGGCCACCGCGACGAAGGACGACGTCACCAACCTCACCGAGATCCACGCATGTCCATTTCACTCGACGCGCTGCTCCAGGCGGGCGTCCATTTCGGCCACCAGACCCGTCGGTGGAACCCCAAGATGCGCCGCTTCATCTTCGCGGAACGCAACGGGATCCACATCATCGACCTCCAGAAGACCGCCCGTCAGATCGAACTGGCGCAGCAGCTGGTCCGCGAGGTCGTCCTGCGCGGCGAGCAGGTCCTCTACGTCTGCACCAAGGCCCAGCTCGGCGGGATCATCCGCGCCGAGGCCGAGCGCGCCAACACCATGTACGTCACCGAGCGCTGGCTCGGCGGCATGCTGACGAACTTCGCCACGGTCAAGAAGCAGACCAAGCGCCTCAAGGAGCTCGAGGCCGGTGCGGGCGAGGGCGGTGAGTTCGAGAACTACACCAAGAAAGAGCAGTTGATGTTCAACCGCCAGCGGGCCAAGCTCGAGAAGAATCTCTCGGGCATCAAGTCCATGACGCGGACGCCGGGCCTGATGTTCGTCGTCGATGCCAAGAAGGAGCGCATCGCCGTCACCGAAGCCAACAAGCTCGGGATCCCGATCGTCGCCATCTGCGACACGAACTCCGACCCCGACCTCATCACGGTCCCGATCGCCGGCAATGACGACGCGATCCGGTCGGTGGACCTGATCACGAAGCTCATCTCCGACACGATCATCGAGGCCCGCCGCGAGGCGCCGGTGCGTCAGGAGTCGGAGGAGAGCGAGTCCTACGTGTACTCGTCCGACCGGGGCGCCGAGCCGGCTGGTGACGACGCCAAGCGCCGCCGCCGCCCGCGCCGTCGCCGTGCGTCGCCGGACGCCGTCGCTGCGCGCATGAAGTCCCCCGGCGAGGGGGGCGAAGGAGCTGCCGCCGAGGCTGCTCCGGCCGCTCCCGAATCCGGTGCCGCCCCCGAGGGCGGAGCCGCCGAGTAAGGCGGTGCGGGGCGCTCGCCCCGTCGTCGCGTTAGATTCTCCTGCAACGCCGTCGGCCTCCCGGCCGGCGGCGTTGCCACAGACCTCCCCCAGTTCCCTCCGATCACCATGACTCAGATCACCGCCAAGCTCGTCGCCGAACTCCGCGGCCGCACGGGCGCCGGCATGATGGATTGCAAGAAGGCCCTCGAAGAGACCGCGGGCGACATCGAGAAGGCCGTCGACCTCCTGCGCGCCAAGGGCATTGCCAAGGCCGAAAAGCGCGCCGGCCGCCAGGCCAGCGAAGGGCAGATCGTCACGATCATCTCGCCCGACGGGACCACGGGGGCGATCGTCGAAGTCAATTGCGAGACCGACTTCGTCGGCCGCAACGACGAGTTCAAGGCGCTCACGCAGGGGCTGGCCGAGCACGTGGCCCAGGACGCCTCCGTGGACGGCGTCGTGACGGTCGGGAACGAGGGCGCGTACCTCGGCACCGCGCACCCCACGGGTGGCACGGTCGGCGAGGTCGTCAAGGCTGCCTCGGCCAAGACCGGCGAGAACGTGGTGATGCGCCGCATTGCGCGTTTCGCGTCGGCGTCCGGCACGGTCGGGGCCTATCTGCATCACAACGGCAAGGTCGGCGTGCTCGTCGAGGTCGCGGGTGGGTCGGGCGACGCGGTGATGGCGCTGGCCAGGTCGGTCGCGGAGCACGTCGCGGCGGGCGTGCCCGCACCGGCGGTCGCGGTGGACAAGGACGGCGTCCCGGCCGAACTCGTGGAGCGCGAAAAGGCGATCTTCGTCGAGCAGGCGGCCGCCAGCGGCAAGCCGGCGGCGATCATCGAGAAGATGGTCACGGGACGGATCGACAAGTTCTTCGCCGAGATCACGTTGTTGAACCAGCCCTGGGTGCGTGACGACTCCAGGACCATCGGGCAGTTGGTGCAGGAGGCGGGCGCCGGCCTCAGCATCACGCGCTTCGCGCGTTTCCAGATGGGCGAGGAGTAGCGGGACGTGGCGGATTCCCTGCGGTATCCGCGTGTCCTGTTGAAGCTGTCCGGCGAGGCGCTCGCCGGGCAGAAGGGGTTCGGCTTCGACTTCGAGACCGTGCGACGCCTCGCCGGGCAGCTCGGCGAGGTCGTCGCGATGGGCGCCCAGGTGGGGATGGTCATCGGGGGCGGCAACTTCGTCCGCGGGGCCGTCCTCTCGCAGGAAGGGATGGACCGGGTGGCTGCCGACTACATGGGAATGCTCGGGACGGTGATCAACGCGCTCGCCGTGCAGAACGTGCTGGAGAACATGGCCATCGACACGCGGGTGATGACCGCGATCCGCATGGAAGAACTGGCGGAGCCGTACATCGGCCGGCGCGCGCTGCGGCACCTGGAGAAGGGCCGCATGGTGATCTTCGCGGCGGGCACGGGCAACCCGTACTTCTCCACCGACACCGCGGCCGTGCTGCGCGGTATCCAGATGAAGGCCGACGTCGTCATCAAGGCGACGAGCGTGGACGGCGTGTACACCGCCGACCCCAAGCAGGACCCGACCGCGACCAAGTACGACCGCATCAGTTACCGCGACGTGATGGTGGACGAACTCCGGGTGATGGATCAGACGGCCATCACGCTGTGCAAGGAGAATGCGCTCCCCCTGATCGTTCTCAACATCCACGAACCCGGCGCCGTTGCCCGCGCGATCCGCGGCGAGGCGGTGGGCACACTGGTTTCCTGACGCCATGGACATCAAGACGATTCTCGCGGACTCCCGCCAACTCATGGAGAAGGCGGTCGACAGCACCAAGCGCGACCTCGGGGGCATCCGGTCGGGCAAGGCTTCGCCCACCATGCTCGACGCCATTCGTGTCGAGGCCTACGGGTCGGTGGTGCCCTTGAACCAGGTGGCGCAGGTCTCCGTCCCGGAACCACGCCTGCTGCTGGTGACGCCGTTCGACAAGGGGCAGGCCAAGGCCATCGAGAAGGCGATCCGTGAGTCGGACCTCGGCGTCGATCCCGCGTCGCAGGGACACGTCATTCGCGTGCCGCTCCCGTCGATGAACGAGCAGCGCCGCAAGGAGCTCGTGAAGATCACGCACAAGATGGCGGAGGACGGACGCATCGCCGTGCGCCACGGGCGGACGGACGCGCGTGAGCAGCTCAAGAAGTTGAAGGGGGTGTCCGAGGACGAGGTGAAGCTGGCCGAGAAGGAGGTGCAGAAGATCCACGACGACTTCATCCACAAGATCGAGGATCTGCTGAAGGCCAAGGAAGCGGAGATCATGGAGGTCTGACGACCTCCGTGCCGTGCCCCGGTCCATGACCGCCGCCGATCTCCTCGCCAAGGTCCGCCTGCACGGCGCCCTCCCGCGGCACGTGGCCATCATCATGGATGGCAACGGGCGCTGGGCCAAGGAGCGCATGCTGCCCCGGCCGGTGGGGCACCGGCACGGCATGCAGTCCGTGCGCGAGGTGGTGGAGGGCGCGCTCGAGGCGGGTATCGAGGTGCTGTCGCTGTTCGCCTTTTCGCGCGAGAACTGGCAGCGACCGCCTATCGAGGTGTCGGCGCTGATGTCGCTGCTGGAGGAGTACATTGCGCGCGAGACCGACGCGCTGGCGCGCAACGGCGTGCGCGTGCACGTGCTGGGTGACCTGGAGCGCCTGACGCCCCCCGCCGCGGCGGCCGTGGAGCGCGTGGTCCGCGAGACCGCGCACAACGACAAGTTGCGGCTCAACCTGTTCATCAGCTACGGCGCGCGCGCCGAACTGGTGCAGGCCGCGCGGCGCATCGCCGACGACGTGGCCGCCGGGCGCCTGGCGCCGCACCAGATCGACGAGGCGGCGCTCAGCGAGCGCCTGTATACGGTCGGCTGCCCCGACCCCGACTTGCTGGTGCGCACCTCGGGCGAGGCGCGCATCTCGAACTTCCTGCTGTGGCAGATCGCGTACACCGAGCTGGTGGTGTCGCCGGTGCTGTGGCCGGACTTCTCGCGGCACGAGTTGTACGCCGCCATCCTGGAGTACCAGAGCCGCGACCGCCGGTTCGGGCGCGTCTCGGTTTAACGTGGGGGAGCTCGCCCGGCGCGTACTCGTCGCGCTCGTCGCGATCCCGGTCGCGGGCTATGTCGTGTACCTGGGCGGCTGGCCCTTTGCCGTGCTGCTGTCGGTGGTGGCCGGGCTGGGCGCCTGGGAGTTCTTCCGACTCGCCGCCGCCGGTTCGGTCCACGCCTTTGCGAAGGCCGGTGTTCCGCTGGCCGCCGTCATCCCCCTCGTGCTGCACGCGAATCGCCTGGGGGTGACGCAGGTGCCGCTGGCGGCCGGTGCGCTGGTGCTGCTCATCGTGTTCGCGTCAGCCGTGTTCCGACGCGTGGGCGACCGCCCGTTGAGCGCGGTGGCGGCGACGATCTTCGGCGTGCTCTACACGGGCGGGATGCTGAGCTTCGCCTATGTGCTCCGGTATCACCGCTTCGTGATCGACGATGCCGCGGGGCTGGTGCTCGTGGGGCTGCCGCTGGTGCTGACGTGGGCGAGCGATACGGGGGGCTATGCGTTCGGGCGGCTGTTCGGGCGGCGCAAATTGTACCCCGCCGTGAGCGCGGGCAAGACATGGGCCGGGTCGGTGGGTGGCGTCGCGCTCACCATCGTGGCGGCGTGGGCCTATGCGGAGTTCGCGCTGCGTCCGCTGGCCAGCCTGGGGTTCACCCCGACGGGCCTCGTGCTTTTCGCGGTGCTGATTTCCCTCACCGCCCAGATCGGTGATCTCGCGGAGTCCCTGCTCAAGCGCGAGGCTGGCGTGAAGGACTCGTCGCGCCTCATTCCGGGGCACGGCGGCGTGCTGGACCGCTTCGACTCCATGTTCTTTGTGCTGCCGGTCGCCACCGTCCTGCTGACCGAGTTGCTGGTGGTGGCTCCGTGAGCGTTCGCGGCGTCGCACTGCTGGGTGTGACCGGGAGCATCGGCACGACGGCGCTGCGCGTGCTGGACCGGCACCGGGACCGGTTTCGCGTGGTCGCGATGACCGCGCACCGGAGTGTGGAGCAACTGACGGCGCAGTGCGCCGAATGGGCGCCGTCGTATGCGGGCCTGGTCGAGCCGAACGGCGCCGCCCTGCCCGCCGCGTGGGGACGCGGGCCGAATTGCCTGCTGGAGGCGGCCACGCATCCCGAAGCCGACATCGTGCTCAACGCGGTGGTGGGTGCCGCAGGGTTGGAAGCGACGCTGGCCGCGCTGGGGGCAGGCAAGCGCGTGGCGCTCGCGAACAAGGAGTCGCTGGTCGTGGCGGGCGCCCTGGTCATGGACGCCCTGCGGCGCGGGCCTGGCGAGCTGGTGCCCGTGGACTCCGAGCACTCGGCCATTTTGCAGTGCCTGGCGGGACGCCGGCCGGACGAGATCAAGCGCCTGGTACTGACTGCGTCGGGTGGTCCGTTCCGGGAGTGGCCGAGCGAGCGCGTGCGCGCCGCGACCCTCGCGGACGCGCTCAATCACCCCACCTGGACCATGGGCCGCAAGATCACCGTGGACTCGGCGACGCTGGCCAACAAGGCCCTGGAGGTGATCGAGGCGCACTGGCTGTTCGGCATCCCGTATGACCGCATCGACGTCGTGGTGCACCCCCAGAGCGTGGTGCACTCGATGGTCGAGTTCGTCGACGGGAGCGTGATGGCGCAGATGGGTGTTCCGTCCATGGAACTGCCCATCCTGTTCGCGTTGACCCACCCCGAACGTGTCACCGATGCCGGGGTACCTGCGTATGATCCCGTACGGCTGTCTCCGCTGACCTTCGAGCCGGTGCGGCACGAGGATTTCCCCACGCTGGCGCTGGGGATCGGCGCCGGTCGGCGTGGCGGGGCGGCTCCGGCAGTATTCAATGCGGCCAATGAGCAGGCCGTGGCACTGTTTCTCGAGGGACGCATGACGTTCGCAGACATTCCCCGCGCCATCGGCGCGGCGCTGGACACCCATGGTGATGCACCGGGCACGACCAAGGCCGAGCTGCTGGCGGCCGACGCCGCGGCGCGCGCGCTCGTGGCCGCCGGGGGGCGCTGACCATGGCCTGGCTGGCACCGCTGCTGGTACTGGGGCTCGTGATCTTCGTGCACGAGCTGGGACACTTGTGGGCCGCCAAGGCCTTTGGCGTGTACGCGCCGCGTTTCTCGATCGGCTTCGGCAAGGCGCTGTGGCGCAAGCGCTGGGGCGAGACCGAGTACGTGGTGGCGCTGATCCCGCTGGGCGGCTATGTGCGCATGGCCAGCCGCGACGACGCGGCCACCAGCGCCTTCGAGGGCGAGCTGGAGGAGCGCAAGGGGGCCGACGAGCCCGAGGACCCGGAGGCCATGATCCCCTTTGGGCCCAAGCCCATTCCGGCGGACCGGTGGTTCGAGTCCAAGCCGCTGTGGCAGAAGGCCATCATCCTGCTGGCGGGCGTGACCATGAACGTCATTCTCGCGGTGGTGGTGTCCATTGGCCTGTTCGCCGTGAACGGACGCCAGTACCTGCCGCCCGTGGTGGCCACCGTGGTGGACACCATGCCGGCCGCGCAGGCCGGTCTCACGGCGGGGGACTCGATCGTGGCGGTGAACGGCGTGGCCATGCCCACCTGGAACGCCGTCGTCGAGGCCGTGTCCACGCGCCCGGGGCAGGAGGTGCAGATCGACGTGATCCGCAGCGGACAGTCGGTGGCCATCCGCGTGGTGCCGGTCGAGGCGCTGTCACCCAACCCGGCCACGGGCGTGGAGGAGGTGGTGGGGCGCGTGGGCATGACGCCGGTGGCGGGCATCACCAAGCTCATGCTGAGCGAGGT
>CAYSFN010000095.1:0-2064 GCA_964430045.1 uncultured Gemmatimonadaceae bacterium | reverse complement strand
GACGCCGGTGGACCGCGTGGTGTCGGAGTCCGTCCCCTTCAGCACGGCGGCGGTGATGGGCACCCGGGCCACGTACCGCATGGGCGCGAGCGTGCTGGCCGTGCTTGGCGGATTGGTGACGGGCAAGGTGTCCGTGCAGAACCTGGGCGGCCCGGTGGCCATTGCGCGCACGTCGGTGGAGGCGGCGCGGTCGGGGGTGCAGAACCTGTTCTCGCTGATCGCCTTCTTGAGCATCAACCTGGCCATCCTGAACCTGGTGCCGATCCCGCTGCTGGACGGCGGTCAGTTGATCATGCACACGGCGGAGACCATCAAGGGCAGCGCGTTCAGCGACACGACGCGGGAGTGGATCGCGCGGGTGGGCCTGGCGGCGATCGGGCTGCTGTTCCTCACGGTGATGTTCAACGATTTGAAGGCGCTGGTGCTGGGGTGGGTGGGGTAGGGGGGGATCCTCCCTGTCTGGCCTGTCTGGTTTGATGTTATCCGGATACGATCCCGCTTCGAGGACCTCGATGGAATCGCGTTCGCAGCCCATGGGTTCAACGGTGATTCAGCGATGGGGCGGGTTGCTTGCGGCCATCCTGTTCGCCGCAGCTACCGTCGCATACGTGGTCGAAGGTGCTTCTGGCGGATCCGTGATATTGTCCGGTTCGCTCGCGTTCGTGTTTGGTGCATGGGGCTGGCGCTTGTGGCGGAGCGGCCGGTGAAGAATGATGAACTTTCAGCATTGCAGTCCACGGTTGACTTCAGAACCCCTCCATGCCCCCCACCCCCGCCCCCCTCACCCGCCTCCGCACACTCTGCCTCGCGCTCCCCGAGGCGCACGAGGTCGTCGCGTGGGGCGAGCCGACGTTCCGCGTTCGCAACAAGATCTTCGCAATGTTCGCGAGCGCGGGCAACCATCACGGGGCAGGGCGCGCATCCGTGTGGATCAAGGCCGCCCCCGCGAACCAGCAGTTCATGGTGCAGGCGGATCCCGCACGGTTCTTCGTGCCGCCGTACGTGGGGCCGAGCGGGTGGATCGGGGTGTGGATCGACAAGCGCCCCGACTGGAAGGAGGTCGGTGAACTCGTGCGGGACGCCTACCGGATGACGGCGCCCAAGAAACTCGCTGCGTTGCTCTGAGGGAGCGCATGCCGTGCAGCGCTGCATGCGCCGGCACCTGTGACACATACGTGACGCACTGCTGACCGGCCCGACGCTGACCGGCCCGAGGTTGCGGGGTCGCCTGGGATGAACCCGGCGATTCACCCTGCACTCCACTCTCATGCCGCTGCACACCTCGTCGCCCGTGCGTCGTCTTGCCGCCGTCACGGCGGTCGTCGCGCTTGCCGGTCTTCTCGCGTCGTGCGACAAAGACGATCCCATCGCGCCACCGGTCCTCACGACCGTCATCGTCAACCTGAGCAAGGAGTCGCTCGAAATCGGTGACACGTCCTTCGCGGCCGCCAGCGGCCAGGACCATGGCGGCGCCGCGCTCGCCACGGGGACGGTGGCATGGTCGGTCCGCGATGCGGCGATCGCGACGGTCGATGCCACCGGGCGTGTCATCGGCCTCGCGGCAGGGAACACGGTGGTCGCCGGCACCGCGGGCGGGGTGGTGGGCGAACGGGCGATCACGGTCACGGCACCGCCGGAGATCGTCATCAACGAGATCGAGTCGAATGGCGGCACGCCGGGCGACTGGGTCGAGTTGTTCAACCCGGGAACGACGGCGGTCAATGTCGGAGGCTGGGGCCTCAAGGACGACGACGATTCGCGCACGTTCACGTTCGCCGCGGGGACGGTGATCCCGGCCGGCGGGTACCTCGTGGCCGAGGAGGCGCAGTTCGGCTATGGACTCGGCGCCGCAGATGCGACGCGGTTGTACAGCCGCTTCGGCGTGCTCGTGGCCTCGCATACGTGGACGACACACGCCACGACGACGTATGGCCGCTGCCCGGACGGAACCGGATCGTTCATCACGATGAACACCGTCACCAAGGGGGCGGCGAACGACTGCCGTCCGATCATCCGCATCAACGAAGTCGAGTCGAACGGCGGCACGCCGGGCGACTGGATCGA
>CAYSFN010000094.1:0-10140 GCA_964430045.1 uncultured Gemmatimonadaceae bacterium | reverse complement strand
ACGTCGTGCTGGTACTGCCCGACGCCGATGCTTTTGGGGTCGATCTTGACCAGCTCCGCGAGCGGGTCCTGCAGCCGGCGGGCGATGGACACCGCCCCGCGCAGCGACACGTCGAGCGCGGGGAACTCGGCGCGCGCGAGGTCGGACGCCGAGTAGACGGACGCGCCGGCTTCATTGACGACGACGACCTGCGGGCGCGGCGCATCGAGCTCGCGCAGTGCGGCCTTGACCAGCGTCTCGGTCTCACGGCTGGCCGTGCCATTGCCGATGGCGATGAGGTCCGGCGTGAATCGCTGCACCACTGCACGCATCGCGCCGCTGAAGCGGTCCTCCTGATGCAGGTACAGCGTGTCGGTGTGGACCAGCGCGCCCGTCGCGCTGACAATCGCGACCTTCACGCCGGTGCGGAAGCCGGGGTCGAGCCCGACCACGCGCTTTTCGCCGGCGGGCGCGGCCAGCAGCAACTGCTCAAGGTTGCGGCCGAAGATGGTGATGGCCTCGTCGTCGGCCCGGGACTTGAGTTCCATACGCAGCTCGACCTCGATCGCCGGGGCGAGGAGCCGCTTGTAGGCGTCCGCCGCGACACGCGTGAGCTGCTCGACGGCCCGGCGCTGCCCGGTGACCTCGCGCGTCAGCCGCGCGGTGATCTGCTCGACCGGGGCCTCGACGCGCCACAGCAGCTCCTCCTCCGCTTCGCCGCGGCGGATGGCCAGCATCCGATGACTGGGAATGCCGGCCAGCGGCTCGCGGTAGTCGTAGTAGTCCTTGAACTTGGAGGCGTCGGAGGCCTTGCCCGTGAGCACCGTGCTGGTGACGACCCCCCTGGAGCGTGTCACGTCGCGGACCCAACCGCGGATCACGGCGTCCTCGGCGACCTGCTCGGCAAGGATGTCGCGCGCGCCCTGCAACGCGGCCTCGGTGGTCGGCACCTCCGACGCGGTGCCCGCCTCCGTCTCCGGCAGCACGAACGTGGCCGCCGCGGCACTCGCCTCCGCGTCGGTGGGCGTGCCGCTCCAGAGGAGCTCGGCCAGCGGTCCCAGGCCGCGTTCGCGTGCGATCATCGCCCGCGTGCGGCGCTTGGGCTTGTAGGGCAGGTAGAGGTCTTCGAGGGCCTGCTTGGTGCCGACCAGCAGGATGCGCTGGCGCAGGGCGTCGTCCAGCTTGCCCTGTTCGTCGATGCTCTTGAGGATCGCCGCCCGCCGCTGCTCCAGCTCGCCGAGGTACTCTGCGCGCTCGCGCACGTCGCGGAGCTGCACTTCGTCGAGCCCGCCGGTCATCTCCTTGCGATAGCGGGCGATGAACGGCAGGGTCGCCCCCTCGTCGAAGAGGGTCAGCGTGCGCTGGACCTGCTGCGGGGCGAGCGCAAGGTCGGCGGCGACGCGGGCAATGAGCGCGGGGTCGAGGAGCATTCGTGAACAGGGGCAGTGGATGGACGCAACGGCGAGGCGGCAGTCTACTGCCCTGTCACCGCCGAGCGCCACGGCTTGATTTTCGCTGCGTCGGCACTGCGCGGTGGCGCCGGGACGGCGGCCCTGGTGCGCGACCGCCCTCCGCAGGTCGCCTGATGCGCGCGGCGCGCCCGGGCTGTATTCTTCCGCGTGCCCTCACACGATCGTGTGTCCCGTTCCCGCGCCGCCCGCCTTGGCCGGGCTGCGCTCGCGCTTGCGGCGCTGCTCGGCGGGTGCGCGCGCGAGCACCCCGAGATCACGGTCCTCGACGATGCCCGCACGGCGCGCATCGGGGTGATGACCGGCACCACCGGGGAGGCGATCGCGCGGGCGCGCTTCCCCGACGCGGACGTGCGGACCTTCGACGACGTGATGGACGCGATCGCGGCAATGCGGGCGGGGCAGCTCGACGTCACGGTCACCGGCTTCCCCGCGGCGCTGCAGGTCGCCAAGTCGAACAGCGACGTGAAGGTGCTCGAGGAGCCGCTGGAACACGAGAGCACGTCGATCGCGCTGCGGCTGACGGACACCGCCCTGCTGCGGTCGCTGAACCTGATCATCGACTCGCTGCGGGCCGACGGGACGCTCGCCGACCTCTCGCGGCGCTGGTTCAAGGACGACCTCGAACCCTACGACGACCCCGACATCCCGGACCCATCGACCGACGTCGTGCTGCGCGTGGGCGTCGCGGCGACCCGCGAGCCGTTCAGCTACATGGACCGGACCGGCCGCGTGACGGGCCACGACGGCGAGCTGGCCCGGCGGATCGGCGTGGCCCTGGGGCGGCGGATCGAGTTCGTGGACATGAAGTTCATGGCGCTGATCCCCGCACTGCAGTCCGGGAAGATCGACGCCATCATCACCGGGATGACGGCGACCCCGGAGCGCGCCGAGAAGGTTGCGTTCACGACGTCCTACTTCGCGAATCGCCAGGTGATGATGGTCCGGCGGGCGGCGCCCGGGCGGGCGGCCCCCCTGCGCGCGGCGACGGACCTGGCCACGCAGCGCGTGGGCGTGATGACGGGGTCGGCGCATGAAGTCTGGGTGATCCGCGAATGGCCGCAGGCGCAGGCCGTCCAGTACCGCGGGACGGCCGACGTCGCGCTGGCGGTGCGCACGGGCAAGGTGGACGGCGCGCTCTTCGACGCGCTGCCGCTGCGCGAGCTGCTGGCCGGCGACTCCTCGCTCGCCATCCTCGGCGACCCGTTGTTCACGTTCCCGCTGGGGGCGGGGTTCGCCGAACGGAACGGGGCGCTGCGCGCGGAGTTCAACCGCTTCCTGGCCGCGATCCGTGCGAACGGCACCTACGACGAGATGCTCGCGCGGTGGGTGGACGGCGGCGGCACGGCCGTGCCGCCGATCGCGGTCGAGCGGCGCGGCCCCCCGCTGGTCGTGGGGGTGAGCGACGTCGGGCTGCCGTTCGTCGGCCTCCGCGACGGCGCGCTGGTCGGCTTCGACATCGAGCTGGCCCGGCGCTTCGCGGCGTCGCTCGGCCGCGAGCTGCGGGTCTCGAACATGGATTTCGGCGCACTCATCGCGGCCGTGGCGTCGGGCAAGGTGGACGTCATCATCGCGTCGATCTTCATCACGGCCGAGCGTGAGGAGCAGATCGATTTCTCGGACCCCTACTTCGAGATGGCGACCGAGGTCTTCGTGCGCCGTGATCGACTGGTTGGCGCAAGGACGAGCGTGAGCGACGACGCGGCGCGCGGTGGCTTCGTGTCGCGCCTGCGGACCAGCGTCGAGTCGAACCTGATCCGCGAGGGACGCTGGCGCCTGCTGGTGGACGGCCTAGGCGTGACCGTCGTGATCTCGCTGCTGTCCACCCTCGTCGGCACGGCGCTGGGTGCGCTGGTCTGCGCCATGCGCATGTCGGCGCGCTGGTGGGCGGTCGTCCCGGCCAAGGTGTACATCGCCGTCCTGCGCGGCACGCCCGTGCTGGTGATGCTGATGCTGGTGTTCTACGTGGTGTTCGCGTCCGTGGACATCAGCCCGGTGCTCGTGGCGGTGATCGCCTTCGGGATGAACTTCGCCGCCTACGTGGCGGAGATCTTCCGCAGCGGCGTCGAAGGGATCGACGACGGGCAGCGCGAGGCCGGCCTGGCCATGGGGTTCTCGCGGGTGCAGACCTTCGCCTACATCATCCTGCCGCAGACCGTGCGGCGCATCATCCCCGTGTACAAGGGGGAGTTCATTTCGCTGGTCAAGATGACGTCGATCGTCGGCTACATCGCGGTGCAGGACCTCACCAAGGCCAGCGACATCATCCGCAGCCGGACCTTCGACGCCTTCTTCCCGCTGGTGCTGATCGCGGTGCTGTACTTCGGCATCGCCTGGGTGCTCGGGCAGGCGATCGACCTCGTGGAGCGGCGGACCGACCCCAAGGGACGTCGGGCCGCCGCCGGGAGACGCGCATGATCTCGGTCCGTGGGCTGGCCAAGCGCTTCGGGACGCTCGACGTCCTGACGGACGTCTCCGTGGACATCGCCAAGGGCGAGGTGATCTCGATCATCGGTCCGTCCGGCACGGGAAAGAGCACGTTCCTGCGCTGCCTCAACCTGCTGGAGCGCCCGACGCAGGGGTCGATCACCATCGACGGCATCGACGTGCTGGACCGTCACACGGACGTGTCGGCGGTGCGCCAGCGGATGAACATGGTCTTCCAGTCGTTCAACCTGTTCGCGCACCTCTCCGTGCTGGAGAACCTCACGGTGGGCCCCATGCGGTTGAAGGGGGTGCCGCGCAGCGAGGCCGAGGCGCAGGGCGCGGACCTGCTGCGACTGGTGGGGCTGGCCGAGAAGGCGGACCATTTTCCGGACGAGCTCTCGGGCGGGCAGAAGCAGCGTGTCGCGATCGCGCGCTGCCTGGCGATGCGGCCGGACATCATCCTGTTCGACGAACCGACGTCGGCGCTCGACCCGACCACCGTGAGCGAGGTGCTCGCCGTCATCCGGCGCCTGGCGCAGGACGGGATGACGATGCTGATCGTCACGCACGAGATGGAGTTCGCCCGGGACGTGTCGCACCGGGTGTTCTACATGGACCAGGGCGTGATCTACGAGTCGGGGCCGCCCGAGCAGATCTTCGATGCGCCGCAGCGGGAGCGCACCCGCGCGTTCATCCGGCGGATCCGCACGCTCAGCGCCCGGATCGCCAGCCCGGACTACGACCTGTATGCCCTGCACGCCGAGATCGACGCGTTCGGGGACAAGCACATTCTGCCCCGCAGCGTGCGCGAGCGCCTGCAACTGGTCGTTGAAGAGGTCCTGCTGTTGTACGCACCGACGCTGCAGCGTGCGCCGATCGACCTGTCGATCGGCTATTCGGAGCAGGACCGGAGCGTGGAGCTGCAGTGGGAGACGGTCGCGGACGCGCCGGACCCGTTGGACGAGTCCCTGCTCGAGGACGCCATTGGCCTGGGGCTCGTTCGGTCGTTGACCGAGGGGGCGCTGTTCACACGCGAGGACGGGCAGTCACGCCTCACATTGCGCATCAAGCGGGATTGAGGTGGTGGGTGAAGGGTGGGGGGCACTGCCCCCCACCCTTCACCGATACTCTTCCACCGCCCGGCACGGCCCGAACACGGCCGCCAGCACGATGGCGCGCCGCGCATCACGCTCGGTGAACACCGCCGGACCTCGCCGCCGCCCGTCTGCGGCCGCCACCTGCTCCGCCCGCACGGCGTCGGACACGAGGCGACGCGAGGCGAGACTGTCGCCGGACCGCTCGGGCAGCACGGCCTTCTGCCGCACCAGCACCGGCATGGGTGCCGAACGCACCGGTTCGGGCAGGCGCAGCGGTTCGGGCACCCGCGCCGGCGGCGCGTCCGGCAGCGGCCATGGCACGTTCACCTCGTAGGTCTCGTACGCCTCGTCCTCGGCGTCGTCGTCCGGCGGCGGGAGGGGGCGCTGCCCCTCCCCGCCGACCTTTTTCTTCGCCCACCGCAGGAACAGGTCCAACAGCGAAAACGCGATGACGGCGACGATGATCAGCAGTTGCTGGAGTTCGCGCTCCATCGAGGCGCCCGCTACTTGCGCGGCGGCGGCGCATCGTCCGCACCGCCCTGGGCGATCGACTCGCGCATGCCGGTGTCGGCCTGGACGTTCTTCATCTTGTAGTAGTCCATGATGCCGAGGTTGCCGGACCGGAACGCCTCGGCCATGGCCCGCGGCACTTCGGCCTCGGCTTCGACGACGCGGGCGCGCATCTCCTGCTCCTGCGCCACGGCCATGGCGCGACGCTCCTCGGCCTTGGCCTGCGCGATCTGCTTGTCGGCGTTGGCCTGATCGATCTGCAGCTTGGCGCCGATGTTCTCGCCCACGTCGACGTCGGCGATGTCAATGGACAGGATCTCGTAGGCCGTGCCGGCGTCGAGGCCCTTGTTCAGGATGTGCTTGGAGATGAAGTCCGGATTCTCGAGCACGTCCTTGTGCGACACCGCCGAGCCGATCGTGCTGACCATGCCCTCGCCGACGCGGGCGATCACGGTCTCCTCGCCCGCCCCGCCGACGAGACGGTCGATGTTGGTGCGCACGGTCACGCGCGAGACGGCGATCAACTGGATGCCGTCCTTGGCGATCGCGGCGATGCGCGGCGTCTCGATGACCTTCGGGATGACCGACATCTTCACGGCCTCGAGCACGTCACGGCCCGCGAGATCGATGGCCGCCGCGCGCTTGAAGCTGAGCGGGATGTTCGCCTTGTCCGCCGAGATCAGCGCATTGACGACGCGCACGACGTTGCCGCCCGCCAGGAAATGCGCTTCGAGATCGCCGAGGGTGATCTCGAGCCCCGCCTTGACCGCACTGATGCGCGCATTGATGACCGTGGCCGGCGGGATCCGCCGCAGCCGCATCCCGACCAGCGTCGCCAGACTCACGTAGGCCCCCGAAGCCCACGCGGCGATGAAGAGGTTCACGGGCACGAAGTACAGCACGAACCCGAGACTGATGAACAGAATGACGAGCAGGCCGATGCCCCCGCCGCCGATGAGACTGATGAGTTCCGCCATGGCTACACGTCCCCTTGAGTTGCGTGATGCTTCCGCACCACGATGCGATTCCCGTCCACCCGCACCACCACGACCTCGACGCCCGCGTCGAGCATTTCGCCGTCCGACACCACGTCGACCCGCTCACCGTCGAGGTCGACGTACCCCGCCGGCCGCAGCGGCGACGTCGTGCGTCCCGTCCGCCCGAGCCAGCGCCTGTCCTGCTCGGGGGCCGACGCATAGCCTTCGTCGGCGTCCAGTGCCGTCTCGAGCAGCAGCCGGCGCCCCACCCTGCGGGAGCCGAGCACCCGGAACAGGAGGACGGCCGCGATGACGGCCCCGGTGAGCGCGATCCCGAGCCGCGAGAGGGTCCCGACCACCGCCGTCGTACTGGCGCCGACGCCCACCAGTCCCATGGTCATGCCACCGAGGATGGTGAGGATGCCCACCACCCCCGCGATACCGAATCCTGGAATCACAAACACCTCCAGCCCGATCAGGACCGAACCAATGCCGACCAGCAGGAGTTCCTCCCAGCCGACCAGCGCCACCAGGTAGTGCCCGCCGAGGACCAGCGCCAGCGCGGCCAGGCCGACCGCACCGGGCAGCCCGACACCGGGCGTGCGCAGCTCGAGCAGGATGCCGAGGGTCCCGACCGACAGGAGCAGCGACGCCACGATGGGGTTGGTCAGCAACCGCAGCAGCGCTTCGCCCCAGTTCGTCTTCTGCCGACGGATGTCGGCATCGGCAAAGCCGAGGGAGTCGAGCAGCGCGGCGATGGAGTTGGCGCGCAGATCGGCGATGCCATGGGCCAGGGCCTCGTCGGTGGTCAGGGTCAGGAGCTTCCCCACGGCGATCACCGAGTCGATCGCCACGTCGGCGTCGACCATCGCCTCGGCGATCGCGGGGTTGCGCCCCCGCGCGTCGGCCGTCGCGCGGAACTCCTTGCGCACGTAGCTGATGGACTTCTCCTCGATGGCCTTCGGCTGTTCCTGCGCCTCGCCGCCGGCCCCGATCTGCACGGGGGTCGCCGCCCCGATCGTGCCGCCGTCGGCCATGACGATGTCAGTGGCCGCGAGCGAGATCAGCGCCCCCGCCGAGATGGCGCGACGATTGATGAACGCGACGGTGCGCAGCTCCGTGCCGAGCAGCGCGTCGCGGATCGCGACGGCGGCGTCGACCCGCCCGCCGAAGGTGTTGATGTCGAGGACGACCAGCGCGGCACCGTCCGCCGCCGCAGTCCTGAGGACGCGTTCGACGAACGGCGCGAGTCCCATGTCGATCGTGCCCTCGATGGGGATCACATGGACGATGGGGCGCGGCGCCGACACCAGCGGCTGCGCGTCGAGGACCGCCCCGACGCCACCGACGAGCGCCCACGCGCAGAGGGCCAGCCACCACTTGCCGATGAGGCGACGCACGGAATGCATGTGGGGAACCTCTGAAGGAGAACCTGTGTCGTAATCTAGTGGCCCGCGCACGACGACGAGCCCTAACGCCCGCACGGCGCGGTGCGTCGAACGGCGCAGTAGTTTTGCGACGAGCCGGCGGTGTGTGCAACACGCCGGACGTGATGGTCCCCCCCCCGACGGAGTAGTGGCATGATGCGTTGGCTGATGGCGGCGGTGATCGTCGCGGCTGGAACGGCAGTGGCGGCACCCGCCGCGCAGGCGCAGTATGCCCACGCGCTGCGGCTCGCCGACGAGGCGGTGCGGGACTCCATCGCGATCGTGCGCGAGCTCGAGGCCGTCGTGCGCGCCAACCCGCGCGACGCGGCGGCGTGGCACCGGCTGGGCATGGTCGCCTGGGCCCTGACCGAGTGGGGCAAGCAGCAGGGGTCCCGCAGCGTGGTCGACCATACGCGGATGGGGCGTCAGGCGGACACTTCGTTGCGTCTGGCGGCGTCGCTGGCCCCGGAGCAGCCGGAGTATCGGCTCGCCGTCGGCCGCTACCTGCTTGCCTCGGGCGCCGCGATGACGCGGTCCGCCGCCTTCCAGCAGTTCGACCAGGCGGTGCGCGACGCGAAGCGCGTGGGCGCCGAGGCGTCGCGCATTGCCGACGCGGCGGTGGAGCTGGGCTATGCCCATTGGCGCCGCTACGACGGCCTGGTGCACCGGCGCCTTGCCACGGCGCCGGGCGCCGCGATCCGGCAGATCTCGGAAGCGCTGCAGCCCATGTCGGGGACCGGCAATTTCGAGAACGAGATGGGGCCCGACCCGCAACTGACCCTGAAGGCGGTGCGCGACCGGATCGAGACCTCGACCCAGCCGTTGCCGTCCTCCGTGACGGGTGACGGCGACTACGAGGCCGCCGAGAAGCTGTTCCACGAGGCGGTCGCGGCCGCCCCGCAGCACCCGCGCGCGTTCCGTGCGCTGGCCATGCTGCTCGCGGAGCGCAACCGCTGGAGCGAGTTGCGCACCGCGACCGAAGCGCAACTGGAGCTGATTCCCTGGGACCCCTATGCGTGGATGTCCCTGGGACTCGCGGCGTACCGCCTGGGCGAGACCAAGACGGCCGCCGCCGCCTTCGACAGCGCCTTCGTGTTCCTCGCGCCGGCCGAGGCGAAGCGTCTGGACCGCCTGGAGCGCGTGATGCGCGTGGCCGACTCGTCGCGGCTCGGTGCGGCCAGCCCTGAACAGCGCACGGCGACGGGGCAATTGTACTGGCTCTATGCCGACCCCCTCTGGTCGCGGGACGGGAACGAGACGCGCCTGGAGTTCCTGGCGCGCGTGACCTTCGCGGAGTTCCGGTGGACGGTGTGGGACCTGAACGTGCGCGGGGCCGACACGGACCGGGGGGACGTGTACATCCGCTACGGCCCACCCGACATCATTGCGGCGTTCGGGTCGACGTCGGCGTACGTGTCCGAGGTGTCGCAGGTGTGGGTGTATGACTCCGGCCTGCTGTTCAGCTTTCTGGGGTCGACCGCGTTCGGCACCGCGCGGACCGGCGTGGACGACCGCGCCATGGTCGAACGCATCGCCGACGCGATGCCCGTGCGCTGGGACAACCTGGCGACGATCACCGTCGACTCCCTGCCGACCCTCCCCGCGCGATTCCGCGGCGGCGCGGACTCGGTGGACCTCGTGATCGCCTCGCGCGCACCGGTGGCGGCCATCAGCGCGTCGGCCCCGACGCCGGGCAAGACGGTGCGCAGCGACTGGTGGCTGCTGCAGAACGGCACGATCATCGTCGAACGCGACTCGGTGCTGGACGCGGGGGACGGCGCGAAGCTGTGGTCGGCGCGCGTGGCTCCCGGCACCTACGTCTCGCGCGTCGAGGCCAGCATCGACGAGGGCACGCGCGCGGCACGCTCCGCGGTCCCGCTGGCGATCACCCCGACGGGGGACGATGCGTTCCCGACCCGCGGCTTCGGCATCAGCGACCTGCTGCTGGCGACCGCCGTGAACCCGCGGGGGACCGGGGCACGCTGGCGTGATTTCGACGTCACGCCGTCGGTGGGGGCGTTTCCGCGCGGCGCCTCGCTGGGGTTGCTGTGGGAGCTGTACGAGCTTGGGGCCCGTGACGGCTCCGCCCAGTACACGTTCAACCTGATCATCAAGCGTGAGCGGGGGGCCGCCGGACGCATCACGGCCCGCGTCCTGGGTGCCGTCGTCGGCGCCGCCGGCATCGACACGCGCGAGGACCAGGTCACGATCAGCTTCGACCGCACGGCCGCCCACGCCCCGGTCATCACGGATC
>CAYSFN010000093.1:0-10167 GCA_964430045.1 uncultured Gemmatimonadaceae bacterium | reverse complement strand
CCGTCGAGGAGGATGGTCGCCCGTCGACCAAGCACGACGTGGACGGCATCGAGGTGGTGACGCGCCACGATGCCGCCCTGATGCGACGCGTTGCCGAGGCGGCGAACGGTGTGATCGTCGAAGCAGGGGCGGCGGACAAGGCGGGTCGCATCCGCGCGGCACTCGCCGGGCTCCAGGCTTCCACCCAGTCGACGGCCGCGCGGCAGCGCGTTCCGCTGCGCTACCAGTGGGTGCTCGCGACCGCCCTGTTCCTCGTCCTGGTCGACCACCTGCTGTTGCTGCGCAGCGCGCGACCGCTGGCGCTCGTCGCCCTGCTCATGGTCGGTGCCAGGCCGTCGTCGCTTGCGGCGCAAGCTGATGCCGAGAGTCGTCGCGCCGAGGCCGCGTTCCGCGCTGAACGGCCGCTGTCTGCTGCGCGCACCTGGCGGCGTGCGCTGGAGCGTGGGGATCGTTCGCCGCGCACGCTCTACAATCTGGGCACGGCCTACCTCGCCGCCGATTCCCTCGACAGTGCGATCGAGATCCTCGAGCGCGTCGTGACCGGCCCCCCGTCGCCGAGCACGGATGCCGCGTGGTACAACCTCGGGCTTGCATACCTGCGTCGCGGTCTCGCGTCGACGAGCGACGACGCGACGGCCAGCCTGCGCAGCGCCCAGCGCGCGAATCGGCGCGTGCTCCTGGCCGCACCGGCGGACTCGGCGGCACGCTGGAACTACGAGCTGGCCTCGCGGACGCTGCAGCAGCGCGGCGGCGGCGGCGGTGGTGCGCGCCCCAACACGACGTCGACCGCCGAGGGCGGGGCGGGGACGGGAACGCCCCTTCCCCGGGAACAGGCGACGCAGTTGCTCGACGCCGCTGCGCGCGAGGAACGCGAGACGCGTGCGCGGCACCAGGTCGGTCGACCGACGACGACCGCGCGGGGGTGGGACTGGTGAGGCCGCGCGCCCTGCTGCGTCTCGTGCCGCTGCTCGTCGCGACGGGGGCGGCGGCGCAGTCCACCCGTCTCGACAGTGCCGAGGTGCGTGTCGTGGCACGCGTGCGTCCCGAGACCGTGTACGTGGGGCAGGCGACGCAGTACGAACTCTCGGTCTTCATCCGCAACGACGTCCGTCGTCGACTGCGCCGCAATCCGGAGTACGTGCCGCCGGAGCTGCGCGGGCTCGTGGGCTATGACTATCGCGACCGGGACTCCGTGGTGCGCGTGACGCAGGCCGGCGTCGAGTATGAGGTGCATCGGTTCACGCGCACCCTGTTCCCGGTCGCGGCGGGTTCGCACGAGGTCGCGGCTGCGCGGCTGAGTTATGCCCTCCCGCTCGGGGCATCGTTCTTCAGTCGTGAAGAGTCGCGGACGCTGCGCTCCGAGGCGGTCGCCGTGACCGCGATCGAGCCACCGCTCGTCGGCCGACCGGCGACGTGGGACGGCGCGGTCGGCGACCTGACGGTGTCGGTGGCGCCGCTGCCGACGTCGGTGCGTCGTGGCGATCCGTTCGTGCTGACGGTACGGGTCGAGGGGCGGGGCCACGTGCCGATGGTGCCGCGTCCGAGACTGGAGATCCCGTGGGCGTCGACGGTCGCGAGTGACGAGCGCGTGCGGTACACCGTGGCGGAGCGGGCGTTGCGCGGTACCAAGGAGTTCGACTGGCTCGTGACGCCATCCAGCGACGGCACGTTCGCGCTGCCCGTCATCGAGTATGCGGTCTTCGATCCGCAGCGACGCGCGTATCGCATCGCGCGGACGGCCGCGGCCGCCGTGCAGGTCAGTGCGGCGACGGTTCCGGTCAGTGCGGCGGAGCGCGTCGAGGTGCCGCCAACCCGCCGTGAAAGTGCCGTTCCACTGCGGAGGTGGGCGGGGGAGACGGCCCGCCTGCCCGGCACCGCCTGGTGGTACTGGCTGCTCGTCGGCATCGCTCCGATCCCGGCACTGGTGCGCCGCGTGCGCGATCGCGCACGCCGACCGTCACGGCGTGGGGCGGCTGCGTCCCTGGGGACGCTGACCGAGCAGGCGACCGCCGCGGAGCGCCGCGCCGCGTTGCACGCCGTGCTCGCGGAGCGCTTCGCGGCGACGGCGTTGCCCTGGGAGACGACGGATCGTGCGATCGCCGTCCTCCGGCGCGAAGGCGTGACCCCGACATCCGCGCGCACGTTGTCGGAGATCGTCGCGGCCCTGGATGCCTGTTGCTACGGTGCGACGGCGGCGGCGCCGCCGTCGGTGGCGGCGATCCGACGCGCGCTGACCGCCGTCGTGCGCGAGGCGCGTCCGCGACCGCGCAGCCGCGGCGGCACGTGGCGTCGGGCAACCGTGCTGGTGGTGACGGTCGCCGCCTCATTGTCGGCACAGGGCCACGTGCAGTCGCGCACGGCGTTCGACGCCGGACGAGCGCTCGCCGACCGCGATCCGGCTGCGGCCGCCGACTCGTTCTTCTCCGCCGCACGGCGGGCACCACGTGCCGCAGCGGCGTGGCACAATGCGGCGACCACGAGCTGGGTGATTGGCGACACCGCACGAGCCGTCGTCGGTTGGCAGCGGGTCGCCCGGCTCGCGCCGCTCGACGACGGCGCGGGGCGCTCCCTGCGGCGGCTGGGCGCCTGGCGTGCGGCACCGCCGGCATCCATCTGGGAGCTCCCCGTGTCCGGCGTGGCGCTCGCAGCGCTCGCGCTCTGGTGCGTCGGCTGGGGCCTCCTGCTGCGCCGGGCGCATGGACGTCTCGCCTGGGCCAGCGTGACCACGGCCGTCGCCCTCGGTGGCCTCGCGATCCACCAGCAGCATCGCCTCGACGATCCTCGCGTCGGCGTGATCGCGCGTCCGAGTCCGCTGCGTCCATTGCCGGCGCTGGCAGCGGACGGCGGATTGCTCGCGCTCACGGGCGAAGTCGTGTGGGTGCGTGAGGCGACACCGGTGTGGTTGCACATCGATGCGGCTGATGGGCGGCGCGGCTGGGTGGACGCCCGCGACGTCCTGACGCTGGATGCGCGTCCGTGGCGCGATTGACCCGGTGCGGCACCCTCGGGAGATTATGACGATGACGAGCCCGCGCGTGTCCGTCCTGCCGAGCCATGTCGCCGATCAGATCGCGGCCGGCGAAGTGGTCGAGCGTCCAGCCTCCGTGGTGAAGGAGTTGATCGAGAACGCCCTCGATGCCGGGGCGACCCGCGTCGACGTGACCATCGTCGACGGCGGTCGGGCGCTGATCCGCGTCAGCGACGACGGCACGGGCATGGGGCGCGAGGATGCGGTGCTCGCCGTGAGTCGGCACGCGACGTCCAAGATCCGCACCGCGACGGATCTCGTCGGGGTGGCGACGTTCGGCTTTCGCGGGGAAGCACTGCCCGCGATCGGATCGGTCGCCTCGCTCACGCTCGAGACCGCGCTCGAGGATGGAGACGCGACCACCGTGCGCGTGCTGGACGGGGTCCTCCTGGACGTCCTGCCGTCCCGCCGCCGCCGCGGGACGAGCGTCGAAGTGTCCGGACTCTTCGCGAACGTCCCGGCGCGGCGGAAGTTCCTGCGGGGGGCCCGCACCGAGTGGCGGGTGATCCTCGACCTCCTGGCCACGGTCGCGATCGTCCGACCCGGACTCCGGCTCAGTGCCTCGCACGACGGCAAGGCGGTCCTCTCGCTGGCCGCCGCCGCGTCCCTGCGCGAACGGGTCGGGCAGCTCTGGGGCGACGACGTGGCGCGTGGCCTGGTCGGTGTGGACGATGTGCGCGGTCCCATCCGTGTGCATGGCGTGATCGAGAAACCGAGCGACGTGGGGCTCGCCGCGCGGCGCACCGTGCTGATCGTCAATGGACGTGTGGTCCGTGACGCGGGGATGATCCGCGCTGCCGAAGCGGCGTACAAGTCGACGCTGCCGTCCGGCGTGCGACCATCCCTGGTGCTCGCCATCGATCTCCCCGGCGCGGATGTCGACGTGAACGTGCATCCGGCCAAGGCGGAAGTGCGTTTCCGCGACCGCTGGGCCGTCGAGGGGGTCGTCGCGGGCGCCGTGCGACGCGCACTTGGTGCGGAGGAAAGCATCGCAGGGGTCCGCGTCTGGAGCCCGGCGGTCGCGGCGGCGCCGCAGGTCGACCTGGAGGTGCTGCGGGCGGCACGACTCCCCGGCCCGCTCTGGGGAGGGGCCGCAGACTCCGCAGCGCCCAGTGCGGGATCCGGTGGTGCGGCACCGGACGCCACCCCGCTGCCACTCGCCGTGGACGAGGAGCCCGCCCTGGAGATCCCGACGCTGCAGCAGATGCGACGGACGTGGTTGATGGCCGAGCGCGAGGATGGTGTCCTCCTGATCGATCAGCACTCCGCGCATGAACGGATCCTCTATGAGCGCTTCCTGCGCACGGTGACGTCCGGGGGCGCTCCCGCACAGCGGCTGCTGCTTCCGCTGACCCTCCACCTCTCGCCGGCCGAGGCCGAGGTGGCCGAGGTCCACCGGGCGGCACTGGAACGCCTCGGCTTCGAGATCGAGGGCTTCGGCGGCGACACCCTGCTGGTCAGTGCCGTCCCGTATCCCCACCCGCGCTTCGATGCGGAACGGTGCCTGCGCGAGTCCATCGCGGCGCTCGCGGGGGATCGCGATGCGGCAGCGCACGCGACCCACGAGCGCCTGGCGGCGACCGTGGCCTGCAAGGCCGCGATCAAGGCCGGCGACGTCCTGTCGCTGTCGGAAATGCGCGCCTTGTACGCGGAGCTGGCGCGCACGACGCTGGCCCCTCACGACGTCCACGGCCGGGCGACCATCGTCGTTCTGACCTGGGCAGAGCTCGAGCGGCGTTTTGGGCGACAGTGACCTGCGCGTGATCATCGGGCCGACGGCGGCCGGCAAGTCCGCCGTGGCGATGCGCCTGGCGTCCACCTTCGGCGGCCTCATCATCAGCGCCGATTCCGCCCAGGTGTACCGACGCTTCGACATCGGCACCGCCAAGCCCAGCGCGGCCGACCGCCGCGCGGTGCCGCACGAGGGCGTCGACGTCGTGGAGCCGACGGACCGCTATTCGGCCGCGCGGTTCGCCGCGGCAGCGACAGGCTGGCTCGACGCCGCAGCGCGTGCTGGCCGCACCCCTGTCGTCGTGGGTGGGACGGGGTTCTGGATCAGCGCCCTGGTCGCCCCCCTCGCGCCGCTCCCCCCATTGCCCGAGGCGTCGCGGCGCGCGCTCGCCGCGCACCTCGCCGCGCTGGACGACGCGACGTTGCAGCGGTGGTGCCAGGTGCTGGACCCCCCGGTGGCCGACCGCGGGCCGGCGCAGTGGCGTCGGGCCATCGAGGTCGCCCTGCTGACGGGCCAGCGCCTCTCGGACCTCCAGCGCGCGGCACCACCGCACCCGCCACGGTCGGTCCGCTATCTTGTCATTGACCCGGGCGAGTCGCTGCGGGATCGGATCGCCGCACGGGTCGACGCGATGCTGGCCGCTGGGTGGATGGAGGAGGTGGCCGCGCTGCGACGGGAGGTGCCGGACGACGCACCCGCGTGGCGCGCCTGTGGCTACGAGCGGTTGCGGGAAGCCCACGCCGCGGGGTGCACGGCGGCGTCGGTGCGCGACGTCCTGGTCACCGAGACCTGGCAGTACGCGCGTCGGCAACGCACGTGGTGCCGGCATCAACTGCGGCACGGGTCGATCACGCGCCTCGATCCGGAGGCGCCGGACGCGTGGGCACAGGCCCGCGCCTGGTGGGCGGAGACGAGGACGACGTGAAGATCGGCATAACGTGTTACCCCACCTACGGCGGCTCGGGCGCCGTCGCGACCGAACTGGGCATCGCCCTCGCTGCACGCGGGTGGGAGGTCCACTTCATCACGTATCAACCGCCGTTCCGCCTGCCGGAGTACCTGCCGCGCGTCTACTTCCACGAAGTGGACGTGGGGCGCTACCCGCTCTTCCAGTACCCGCCGTACGACCTGGCGCTCGCGGTGCGGATGCACCAGGTGGTGATCGAGCAGGGGCTGGAGATCCTGCACGTCCACTACGCCATCCCGCACGCGACCAGTGCCTGGATCGCGCGGGAGATGCTGCGCGAGCAGCAGCGGGACGTCCGGGTCATCACGACCCTGCACGGCACCGACATCACGCTGGTCGGACAGGAACATTCGTTCCACGCGATCACGAAGTTCTCCATCGAGAAATCCGACCGCATCACGGCGGTCTCGCAGTACCTCAAGGACGAGACGATCCGCGCGTTCGGCTGTGCCGGGCACGCCGTCGACGTGATTCCGAATTTCATCGACCCGCAGGTGTACGACCGCGATCGCTGGCGTGGTGGCCTCCACGACTCGTTCGGCCACGGCGCGCCCGTCGTGATGCACATCTCGAACTTCCGCCCGGTCAAGCGGGTCACCGACGTGATCCGGACCTTCGCGCAGTTGCGCGCGGGCGGCGAGGCGCGCCTCATCATGGTGGGCGACGGCCCGGATCGCACGGCGGCGGAGGAGGAGGCACGTGCCCTGGGCGTGCATGCCGACGTGCAGTTCCTCGGGCGGATCGAGAACGTCGCCCCCCTGCTGGCGGCGGCGGATCTTTTCCTGCTGCCCAGCGAGACGGAATCCTTCGGGCTCAGCGCGCTCGAGGCGCTCGCCTGCGGTGTCCCGGTCATCGCCAGTGACGTCGGCGGTCTGCCGCAGGTGGTGCGGCATGGCGAGACGGGATTCCTCGCGCCGATCGGCGACACGCAGGCCATGGCGGCCGCGGCCCGTCGCCTGCTGGATGATGCCGACCTGCGCACGGCGATGGGAACCGCCGCCGCGGCCGACGCGCGGGCACGGTTCTCGCTCGACGCGATCGTGGCGGAGTACGAACGCTTGTACGCGGACGCGGTCGCCTGATGGAGCTGAGCGTCTGGCAGGCGATCGTGCTGGGGCTGGTGCAGGGGCTGGCCGAGTTCCTCCCCGTCAGTTCCAGTGCCCACCTGGCGCTCGCACCGTGGCTGTTCGGGTGGCCCGCGCCGGGGTTGGCCTTCGACGTGGCCCTGCACCTGGGGACGCTGACCGCCGTCCTGTGGTTCTTCCGGCACGAGTGGGTATCGCTGTGGAAGGCCTGGTGGCGGATCGTCCGGGCGGGCGGGCGCGTACACGACGTCGACGAACGTCGCGTGCGTCTGCTGATCGTCGGCACGCTGCCCGCCGCGATCGCCGGCGTGCTGCTCGATGACTACGCCGAGACGGTCTTTCGCGCTCCGGTCATCACTGCGTCGATGCTGATCGCGGCGGGCCTGGTCCTGTGGGCCGTGGATCGATGGGCGTCGTCGAGCCGGACGCTGGCGGGTCTGGGCCTGCGGGATGCCATCCTCGTGGGACTCGCGCAGGTGGCGGCGCTGGTGCCCGGGGTGTCGCGGTCCGGTGCCACGATCACGGCGGGGCGTGCGCTCGGCATGGATCGCGGCAGTGCCGCCGTGTTCTCGTTCCTGCTGTCGATGCCGATCACGGCGGCGGCGGCGCTCGTGAAGACCCCGCAGGCCCTCGCGGAACTGAGCTCGCCCGTGCCACTGCTTGCGGGCATCGCGGCCGCAGCGGCGAGTGGGTGGCTTGCCATCGCGGTGTTGCTCCGGTTCGTGCGCACGCACGGGTACGGACCCTTCGCGGTGTATCGCGTGCTGCTGGGGCTGGGCATCCTGTGGCTGCTGAGCGTACGCGGCGGGTGAGCGGCCTGCGCTACGACGGTGCGGACGAGACCGCCCTGGGCGACCGATGGCAGGTGCCGTCGGTGCGGATCCATGCGGCGATCCCCTCGACGATGGACGCCGCGCACGCGGCGGCAGCGGCTGGAGCGCCCGCGGGGACGGTGATCCTCGCGGACGAGCAGACCGCGGGGCGGGGGCGCAGCGGCGGTCGGTGGTCGGCACCGCATGGCTCGGCGGTGCTGCTCACCGTGCTGGAGCGGCCTGCGCGGACGGTGGCCGTGGAGCTGATCTCGATCCGCGTGGGACTCGCCCTTGCCGCGGTGCTCGCCCCCATGAGCCGCTCGTCCCTTGGCCTCAAGTGGCCGAATGATCTTCTCGATCGCGACGGCAAGCTGGGCGGCATCCTGTGCGAGGCGCGGTGGCGGGGCGCACGCCTCGACTGGGTGGCGATCGGAATCGGCATCAACGTCGGTGCTGCGCCGTCGGATACCGGCGTGCCGGTCTCCACCCTCCGCGAGGACACGGCGCGCCGCGACGTGCTCGACGCGGTGATCCCCGCCGTGCGTCGGGCGGCCGCCATCCCCGACGCACGGCTGACGGCGCAGGAGCTGGACGCCTGGCGCGGCTGCGACGTGCTCGCGGGGCGCAGTATCTTGTCACCGGTCACCGGTCGCGTGGCGGGACTCGACGCCTCCGGCGCACTCGTCGTCGTCACGGATGGCGGGCACGTCGCGTGTCGGACCGGGCACATCGTTCTTGCGGAGGCCTGATGCCCCGCACCATCTGGGAGTCGTGATGCTCTTCGTTGCCGACGTCGGAAACACCGAGACCACGCTGGGACTCTTCGCGGGCGAGGAGCTGCGGGCCCATTGGCGCGTGATGACCGAGATCCCGCGGACCCGGGATGAGTTCGCCCTGCTGGTGGGCGGATTGCTCGCGCGGGTGGGGGTCACCCCGCAGATGGTGACGGGGATCGCCATCGGGTCGGTGGTGCCCGGTGTCACGGCGCCGCTGCGGGACGGTGCGGTCGCGCTGACGGGCGCGCCGTCCCGCATCATTGGCGCGGCCTCGCCACTCCCCATCGTGCTGGACGTCGAGGAGCCGGCGTCGGTCGGCGCGGACCGGGTGATCAACACGCTCGCGGCCAGCCGCCTCTACCAGCGGGACTGCATCGTGGTCGACCTCGGCACGGCCACGACCTTCGACTGCATCACCGCCGCCGGTGTCTTCCTCGGTGGCGTCATCGCCCCGGGAGTCCGGACGTCGGCGGAGACGCTGTTCCGCCGGACCGCGAAGCTCAGTGCGACCGAGCTCGAGGCGCCGGTGCAGGTGATCGGGCGGCGCACCGAGGAGGCGATCCGCGCCGGCGTGATGTTCGGCAACGCGGACCTGATCGACGGGGTCGTCGGTCGCATCCGCTCGGTGTGGCCGACCAGCGAACTCCCCTGCGTGATCGCCACGGGTGGCCTCGCCGAGGTATTGGCCCCGCTCTGTCGGACGATCGACCGGGTGGTGCCGGAGTTGACGCTGGTCGGACTCCGGCTGGCTTGGGAGCACCTCGCTCGGGAGTGAGGCCCGCCGTCGGTTGGCGTGCTGCCCATTTCGTAAATTGTTGTATTTCAACAACTTGGCTTCCTTGACAGGGCGCCGGATCCGACGTATTATTCCATCGCTAGCACTCGCCGTCGGTGAGTGCTAGCGATCAGTCACCTACAACATTTCTCCTACGTGTTCACACGTTGATGGAGGGAGGGAACTCGATGGCTACGAACAACGCGACCGCAGCGAAGGTGGCCCCGCTCGCCGACCGAGTGGTGATCAAGCCGCTCGAGGAAGCGGAGTCCATGCGTGGGGGGCTGTACATCCCCGACACCGCCAAGGAGAAGCCGCAGCAGGGCGAGATCGTCGCCGTGGGCCCCGGGCGGTTCGAGGACGGCACGCGCGTCCCCCTCGAGGTCAAGGTCGGGGACAAGGTCCTCTACGGGAAGTACAGCGGGACGGAGGTCACGATCGACGGCGAGCAGCGCCTGATCCTCCGCGAGAGCGACGTACTCGCCGTGCTCGGCTGAGTCGCACCGCACGCTTCCACACTTACTCTCCAACCGGATCACATCCATGGCAGCGAAGGAACTCCATTTCAATCAGGACGCCCGCTCGGCGCTCAAGCGCGGCGTTGATCAGCTGGCCGACGCCGTGAAGGTCACGCTCGGCCCCAAGGGCCGCAACGTCGTCATCGAGAAGAAGTTCGGTGCGCCGACGGTGACCAAGGACGGCGTCACCGTGGCGAAGGAGATCGAGCTCGTCGATCCCCTCGAGAACATGGGCGCGCAGATGGTGAAGGAAGTCGCGACCAAGACCTCGGACAACGCCGGCGACGGCACGACCACCGCGACCGTGCTCGCCCAGGCGATCGTCCGCGAAGGCCTCAAGAACGTCACGGCCGGCGCGAACCCGATGGCCCTCAAGCGCGGCATCGACAAGGCCGTCGCGGCCATCGTCGAGGAACTCAAGAAGATCTCCGTCCCGACCTCGGGCAAGAAGGAGATCGCGCAGGTCGGCACCAT
>CAYSFN010000092.1:0-10168 GCA_964430045.1 uncultured Gemmatimonadaceae bacterium | reverse complement strand
CGAGCGGGATCGTCCCTTCGGACTTGAACCCGATGTCGAGGACCACGAGGTTCTCCCGGATCTCCAGCACGCGCGAGGTGACGATCTCGCCTTCGTCGATGGAGGCGAGGGTCCCGTTGTACATCTCCATCATCGCCTCGAACTCGGACGCGTCGTACTCGTCCTCTTCGTACAGCTCGGGGCGGCGGTTGGCCAGCGGGCGGAGCACGGAACGCTGGGCGTCGCGCTTCTGCTTGGCGGTCAGGACGACGGGCATGTCGTCCAGTTCGGTGTCGGTGTCGAGTTCAGTCATGGACATAAAAAAGTCGGGTCACCCCGACTAGGCGCGGAGTCGTGCTCGCCGCGCGCGAGGTGGGAGGTGGAACGGCCGGTCGCCCCGAAGCGGGCGAACCGAGACTACAATCTTCAAAGATGGCGAACCGGGAGCCGCAGGGCAATCCCCGGTCAGCTACCGGCCCCGGCGCGCCCGTGCCAGCGCCACGATGCGGTCGACCTGGTCGGCGACCCGCAGGGCCGTGGTGTCGACCTCGACGGCATCCGGAGCGCGGAACAGGTTGTCGGCGTCCCGGGCGTCCCGGCTGAGCAGACGGAGCCGTTCGTCGTGCAGCATCTGCGCACCCCCGTCCGCCGACCCACGCTCCGCCAGGCGGCGACGTGCGCGTTCGTCCGGGTCGGCCACGAGGAAGACTTTCAGGTCGGCGTCCGGCAGCACCACGGTGCCGATGTCGCGCCCGTCCACGACCACGTCGAAGGCGGCGGCCGCTGCACGGACCTGGGCATTGACCCAGGCCCGCACGCCCGGCAGGTGCGCCACGTGCGACACGGCCTCGGTCACCTGGTCGCCCCGCAGCTCCTCGTCCGCTGCCTCGCCGGCGAGATGGGGTGCGAACCCGAACTCCGTCGGCACCAGCGAGACGATCCCGGCGGCAGCCAGCACCTCCGACTCGGCCCACACGGGCACGGGACCGCCCTGGCGCAGCCGGGCCGCCGTGGCTGCGCGGTAGAGCGCGCCCGAGTCCACGTGCCGCGCCACCAGCACGCGCGCGACGGCCTTGGCCGTGGTGCTCTTCCCGGACGCGGCCGGCCCGTCGATCGCGATCGCGAACGGTCGGCTCACGCGAGCACCGCGCGCAGGGTGTCCCAGAACCCGGGAAACGACACGCCGGCACAGTCCGGGTCGTCGACCACGATCGCATTGCCGGGCACCGCCCCGAGGACACCGAAGGCCATTGCCAGCCGATGATCGCCGTGCGTGACCACCGCTCCGCGGTACGGCACCCCGGGACGACCACGGACGACGAATCCATCCGGCAGTTCATCGGCGTCGGCCCCGACGGCACGCAGGGCCTGCACCACGGCGCTGATCCGGTCGCTCTCCTTCACGCGCAGTTCGGCCGCCCCCGTGACACGAGTCTCTCCGGGGGCGCACGCCGCGACGCACGCCAGCAGCGGCAGTTCGTCGATCAGCGAGGGGACCTCCGCCGCCGCGATGACGGCAGGCGCGCTGACCGACCCGCTGATCCCGAGCTGCGCCACGGGTTCACCGCACTCGACCGTGGCGTCATGCGTGGTGATGCCTGCCCCCATGCGCACCAGCACCTCGAAGAACCCCGCCCGCGTGGGGTTGACCGAGATCGCCGAAGTGCGCACCGGCACGCCCGTGAGCAACGCCAGGGCGGCGAAGAACGCGGCGGAGGACGGGTCGCCCGGCACGCGGAGTTCGAACGCGGGGAGCTCCCCGTCGAAGGCCTCGAGGGCGACGCGCGTGCCGTCCACGTGCAGCGGCACACCGGCGGCGAGCAGCATGCGTTCCGTGTGGTCGCGCGAGCGCTCCGGTTCGCGCACGGTCACGGGCACGCCGGCCACCAGCCCGGCCAGCAGCAGCGCGCTCTTGACCTGCGCGCTCGCGGTGGGCGACGCCCAGTCGAGGCCCGCCGACACCCCCGAGCAGATGCGCATCGGCAGGCCGTCGCCGGCTTCGCCGTCGAACACCGCACCCATCTGCGACAGCGGCAGAGTGACGCGCCGCATCGGCCGACGCGAGAGCGAGGCGTCGCCGACGAGCCGGGACGCCACGCCCGCCCCGGCGAGAATGCCCGTGAGCAGACGCGCCGTCGTCCCCGAGTTCCCGCAGTCCAGGTCGAGCGACGGCACCTGCAACCCCCGCCGTCCCCGGCCGTCGATGATCAGCTCGTCGTGCAACGCGGGGATGGGCGCGCCGAGCCGGCGCAGGCATTCCGCCGTGGAGCGGACGTCCGCACTGGGCAGGATCCCCCGCACCACCGAGCGGCCGCCCGCCAGCGCCGCGAACATCAGGGCGCGATGCGAGAGGGACTTGTCCCCCGGCACGTGCACCGTGCGCGGGGTGGTCCCCCTCACCGCAACAACCCCTCGAGTGTCGTGGCGAGATCGGTCTTCTCGTCCCGGTACTTCACGATGACCGGCGTCTGCAGGGCCAACCCCTGGCTCGCCGCCCACTCGCCCCGCACCGCCCGGGAGCCCGGGACCACGACGGCGCCCGCCGGGATCTCGAGCGGCGCATCAGCGGATCCGCGGTGCACGGTCTCGCGCACGAGGTCGAACACCGGCGTGCCGCGCGTCAGGATCACGCCGGCACCGAGGACGGCGCCGGCGCGCACCACGGTCCCTTCGTACACGCCGCAGTTTCCGCCCACGACGACGTCGTCCTCCACGACGACCGGCACTGCGCTGATCGGCTCCAGGACCCCGCCGATCTGCGCCGCGGCGCTGAGATGCACGCGGGCCCCCACCTGCGCACAGGAGCCGACCAGCGCGTGTGAATCGATCATCGTCCCGTTGCCGACGAAGGCGCCCACGTTCACGTACATGGGCGGCATGCAGACCACGCCCGTGCCGAGATGTGCACCGCGGCGCACCGTCGACCCCCCGGGCACGATCCGCACCTTGTCGGACAGATGCAGGGGGCGCGTGGGATACGTGTGCTTGTCGAAGAAGCGGAAGACCGGCTCGGACGACGCGGGATTCCCTCCCAGCAACGTGGCACGCTCGGCGCGCGGCACCGGGGGGGTCATGTCGACGAGGCGCCCGAAGCGGAAGCCGAGCAGGATGCCCTCCTTGACCCAGGGCACGGCCCGCCAGATCCCATCCGCCGCCTGCACCGCGGCCCGGATCACGCCGAGCTCGAGCGCCGTCAGGAAGTGCTCGAACCGCGCGTCGAAGTACTGCGGGGGCTTTGCGTCGCTCGGCAGTGCGACGTTCTCTTCGACCCACGCGGGAAGCCAGTCGTAATCACCAAGGGACATTGTCAGGAGCCGTTGGCCGCGTGCAGCGCAGCGCGGATGGAGGGGAGGAACTCGTCGCGCACGGGGAGCAACGGGAGGCGGAGGACGTTCTCGCAGCGGCCGAGCAGGTGCAGCGCGGCCTTCACGGGCATGGGGTTGGACTCGCAGAATGCCGCCGACATCCACGGGGCGAGCGCCGCGTGCAGACGCCGCGCCGCTGCGACGTCCCCGCGGGCCGCCGCCTCGACCAGCGCGACCATCGGCGCCGGGGTGGCGTTCGACACCACCGAGATGACGCCGTCGCCACCGAGGAGCATCACCGGCAGCGTCAACGCGTCGTCGCCACTCAGCACGGCGAAGCCGGCTGGCCGGTGCCGGATGATCTCGTCGATCTGCGCCAGATGGCCCGAGGCCTCCTTGACGGCGACGATGCGGGGGTCCTCGGCAAGGGCCAGCGTCGTGCCCGCTTCGACGTTGCTGGCGGTCCGCCCGGGCACGTTGTACACCACGACGGGCAGGTCGCAGGCGTCCGCGACGGCGCGAAAATGCGCGAGGATCCCGCGCTGCGGCGGCTTGTTGTACATCGGCGACACGTGCAGCAGATGCGTGGCACCCGCGGCGGCCATCGCGCGCGACGCCGCGACTGCGGCCTGCGTGTCGTTGGACCCCGCACCGGCCATCACGGGCACGCGCCCGGCGACCTGCTCCACCACGATGCGCACCACGCGGTCGCGCTCCGCCAGCGACAAGGTGGCCGCTTCGCCCGTGGACCCCACGGGCACGAGCCCGTGGATGCCGGCGGACAGTTGCCACTCCACCAGGGACCGCAGCGCGGATTCATCGACCGCGCCGGCACTGGTGAACGGCGTCACGAGGGCTGTCCAGCAGCCCGACACACGAGTGGGGGTCATGGCGAGGCGAGTTGCACAGAGACGTAGTCATCGAGCGTTCGCACGCCCTGCTGGTCACGCAGCCAGTCGGCGACCGCAAGAGCCCCCGCGGCGAACACGCGGCGATCGCGGGCCTCGTGCGTCACCGTGATCTGCTCGAATGGTGCATCGAGGACGAGCGCGTGCGTCCCCGGCACATGCCCGACGCGCACCGACGTGACCGCGAGCGGCCGTCCCGTGGCGGCCTCCGCGGCGGCGGCCAGGCTCCTCGCCGTGCCCGAGGGTGCGTCGCGCTTTTCCGCGTGGTGCGTTTCCACGAGGTGCGCGTGAAACGCGGTGCCGTGCGCCAACTGCGCCGCCAGCGCGACGAGCCGGTGGAACAACTGCACGCCGAGCGAGAAGTTCGCCGCGTGCAGCAGCGTGCCGCCGGAGGCCTGCACCTCGCGACGCAGCACCCCGAGCTCGACCTCCCACCCGGTGGTCCCGCTGACGACCGGGAGTCCCGCCGCCAGCGCGGCGCGCACGGTCGACGCCGCCGCCGCGGGATGGGTGAACTCGATCGCGACGTCGGCGATCCCGGTCGGGATCGGTGCCTGCATGTCCTGCGGCCCGAGCATGCCCACGACCACGTCACCGCGCTCGGCGGCGACCTGCGCGAGCGCACGCGCCATCTTGCCGTCGCCGATCAGGAGCACGCGCATGGTCAGGCCTCCCCGGGAAAGAATGCCGCGTGCAGGCGTCGCATGGCGTCGGGCACCGCGTCGCCGTCCACGATGATGGTCAGGTTGATCCCGGTCGCCGAGAGCGAGAGCATGTGCACGCGACTGTCGCCGAGGGCGGTCAGCGCCGTGGCCATGGTCGGGCTGGACGAGCCCAGCGTCGTGCCGACGACGGCGATGATCCCGCGGTGCTGTTCGACTGCGACGTCGCCGAGGGTGGCGAGGTCGGCCACCAGGTCCTGGAGCGGTGCATCGTCATCCACGGTCAACGAAACCGACACCTCGGACGTGGCGACGACGTCGACGGGCGTCCGGTGCGCGGCGAAGACCTCGAAGACCTGCCGCAGGAACCCGTGCGCGAGAAGCATGCGCGTCGAGCGGACGCGCACGATGGAGATGCCGCGCTTGCCCGCGAGCGCCGTCACCGGGCGCGCCGGTGCCTCGAAGGTGATGCGGGTGCCGCGGCCCTCCGGACGCCGGGAGTTGAAGATGAACACCGGGATGCCGCGCTTCACGGCCGGCGCGATGGTGCTGGGATGCAGGACCTTGGCGCCGAAGGACGCGAGTTCGGACGCCTCCTCGAAGCGGATCTCATTGATCAGCCGGGCATTGGGGACCACGCGCGGGTCCGCGGTGAGCATCCCGTCGACGTCGGTCCAGATCTCGATCGCCTCGGCACCGACGGCCGCCCCGAGCAGCGCCCCCGAATAGTCGGACCCCCCGCGCCCGAGCGTGGTGGTGACGCCGGCCGCGGTCGCCCCGACGTACCCGCCCATCACGGGAACGCGACCGGCACGCACCTGCGGCACGACGTGCTCGCGGGCCGCGTCGGCAATGGCGTCCTCGAACGGCGTGGCCCTGGTGAAGTCGGCACTGGTGCGGATGACGTCGCGGGCGTCGACGTGCACCGCGTCCAACCCGGCCGCGCGGAACGCGGCAACGACCATCAGCGAGGAGCAGCGCTCGCCGAGCGAGGCGATCGCGTCGAGCGATCGTGGCGTGAGATGTCCGAGCGTGTGCAGGGCTTCGGCCAGGGCCGCGAGTTCGTCGAAGAGCTGCGACAGCCGCGTGCCGAGGTCCCCCAGCTCGTCCCCGAGCAACCGCCGACTCTCCTGGAGATGCCGCTCGCGCAGCGCGTCGACGCCACGGGCCGCCACGATCAGCTCACCGGCCGTAGCCTGTTCCGCAATGGCCAGCAGCGCGTTGGTGACTCCGGCCAGCGCGGAGACGACCACCACCGGACCGCGCGCGCGACGCCCGGCGACGATGGCCGCCGCGCGCTGGATCGCGTCCGCGTCGGCGACCGAGGTCCCTCCGAACTTGCAGACGATCATCGTGGGTCGAGGGCTCCCTGCGACACCAGCAGCTCCGCATTGAGGATCGATCCACCCGCGGCACCACGAATCACGTTGTGCCCCATCGCCACCAGGCGGAGATCGAACAGGGGGTCGGTCCGCACGCGGCCGACGGTCACCGTCATGCCCGCCCCGCGCATGACATGGCGGCGCGGCTGCGGATGGGCGGGGTGCGCGTCGTACCGCAGCGGAAGGTCGGGTGCGCTCGGCAGGCCGCGCACCGCCGCGTGCCCGCGCCACGCCAGCAGAGTGGCTTCGGCCTCCGCCACCGTCGGCGGTGTGTCGAAGGCGCACGACATCACGACGGTGTGCCCGTGCTCCACCGCGACACGATTCGCGTGGGCGGAAACGCGGAACGTGGCGTCCACGAGACGCCCGTCGACGACGCGGCCGAGGAGCTTGGGCAGCTCGGCTTCGATCTTGGGTTCCTCGTCCGCGATGAACGGGATGACATTGCCCAGGATGTCGAGCGAGGCGACGCCCGGATAGCCGGCGCCCGACACCGCCTGCATGGTCGCCGCGAAGACCGCGCGCAGCCCGAACGCCTGGTGCAGCGGTGCCAGGGCCACCGCGGCCACCGCGGCCGCGCAATTGGCATTCGTGATGATCGCGCCGGACCACCCGCGTTCCGCCCGTTGGTGGGTGAGCACGTCGAGGTGCGCCGCATTCACTTCCGGGATGCACAGGGGGACGTCGGCCGCCATCCGGAAGTTCTTCGCGTTGGACAGCACGAAGCGGCCGGCCCGCGCGAACGCGGGCTCGACGGCGCCGGCGACGCTGCTGTCGAGCGCCGAGAAGACGACCGGGGCACGGACGGCGGCGGGGTCGCAGGGCAGGACGGTGAGCGCTGCGACCGCAGGCGGCAAGTCGCCCTCGAGCCACGTCGTGGCCCCGGCATACGACTTGCCCGCCGAGCGCTCCGAGGCAGCGACCTCGGTGACACGGAACCACGGATGCCCGTCGAGCAGCCGGATGAACGTCTGCCCGACCGCGCCCGTGGCACCGAGCACGGCGACGTCGACACGCGGCGCCATCAGCACGCCTCGAGCAGGGTGCGCACCAGTCGCGCGTAGGTGTCGACGGACGCTCGCAGCTCCGTGACCGAGATCCGTTCGTCCGTCGTGTGCGCCACGTGGATCGACCCCGGCCCGAACAGCAGCGGGATGCCCCACTGGCCGAGCAGCGGGATGTCGGACGTGTACGACACCGGACCGGTGGGAAAGCCCGGGAGGACGTGGAAGCGCTGCGGTGGGATGTGCGATCCGTATTCGAGGTCGGCGCGGCCATGCGCCCACGCGTCGACCATCTGCTGGATCGGCTCGCGGTCACCGACCAGGCGGATCATCATCTCCGCTTCCGCGTCGGCCGGAATGATGTTCGCCTCGCTGCCGGCGCGCATCACGCCCACGTTCACGGTCGTGGGGCCGAGCACCGGGTCGTGGGGCCACGGCAGGGCGTCGAGTTGCGGGAGCAGTTCGAGCATCGGCGTCAGGGCGGAGCGCCCCAGCTCCGGGTACGCCGAATGCGCCGCGCGTCCGTGCGTCCGGACCTTCACGCGCAGCGACCCCTTGCAGCCCGTGGCCAGCGTGCTCTCCGTCGGCTCGCCGTTGATGAGATAACGGCTGGTCGCGGGGAGGCGATTCGCCATTCGGGCGCCGTCGGAGCCCTTCTCCTCGCCAACGACGAAGAGCAGGTCGACGCGTTCCTCGCCAGCGGCGACCAGTTGCTCCGCGGCCACGAGCATCGCGGCCGCGATCCCCTTCGCGTCACAGGCTCCCCTGCCGTGCAGCCAGTCGCCCTCGAGTCGCGGGGCGATGAACGGGGGGACGGTGTCGACGTGCGTGCTCAGCGTCACGCCCCCACCGACCCGCGAGGCCCACACGTTGGCACGCCCCGGCGTGACCTCCTGGAGGGACACGTTCCAGCCCGCGCCGATGAGGCGTCGGTGCAGGTACTCCACCACGGGCCCCTCGTCGTTCGTGACGGAAGGGAGCGCCAGGAGTTCGGCGGCGAGTGCGACAACGTCGGTCATCCCTGAAAGTTAGTCGCGCACTGTCTGCGCTGGCACTAGTGTTCATGGGTATGCCGCGCTTTCACGCCGTCCTCGTGCTGCTGGTGCTCGCCATTGGGTGCGGCGAGCGCGCACCGCGTCCACTCCCCGACAGCGGCGCGCCCGCCGGCGGGGTGTCCTCGACGACACCGTCGGTCACGGCGCTCGAACCGTTCCCGGACACCCCGCTGGGCGTGGCGGCTCGGCATGGCCTGGCGATCCTCGACGCGACGCGCGACTCGCTCCCCGGGCACGTGGGGAACGCGCTGCGCTGCACCTCCTGCCACCTGGACGGCGGGCGGCGGGCGTTCGCGATGCCCTGGGTGGGGGTGACCGCACGCTACCCGCAGTACCGGAGTCGCGCGGGCCAGGTGCTCACGGTCGAGGATCGCATCCAGGAATGCATCGAGCGGAGTCTCGCGGGGCGGCGTCTGGAGGCGGAGGACCCCCGCCTGCGGGCGATGGTTGCCTACTTCGCGCACATCAGCCGCGGGATCGCGGTGGGTGCGCGCACCCCCGGGCAGGGCGTCGATTCGGCGCGTGCCGCCGCGCCCGACACCGGTCGCGGCGCGGCGGTCTATGCGACCCACTGCGTGCGCTGCCACGGCGCCGACGGCGAAGGGATCCCGGGTGTGCCGCCCGCGTGGGGCGAGCAGTCCTACACGATCGCCGCGGGCATGGCGCGGGTGCAGATGGCGGCGGCCTTCATCAAGCGCAACATGCCCTTCGATGCGCCGGGGTTGCTCACGGACCAGCAGGCGGTCGACGTCGCGGCCTATATCAACGCGAGACCGCGGGGTGACTTTGCGCCGAAGAGCGAAGATTGGCCGCACGGCGGCGCCCCGGCCGATGTCCCCTTCCGCCCCAGGTCCATGATGGGTGGGGGCTCCCGCTAGCTGCGCGTGAGGTCGCGGGCCGTCGCGCCCCAGGCGCGCCACCCACCGCGACCGCCAGGATCACCACAGTGCCGGGGCCGGGAATCGAACCCGGATGAGGTTGCCCTCAAGGGTTTTTAAGACCCTCGCGTCTAGCCAATTTCGCCACCCCGGCGCACCGCACACCGCACGTCAGCGTAACCCGTTCACGTGCACGGCGTACCACACGGTATACGCCAGCAGCCCGCTCAACGCCGCGTCTCCGCCACCCGCCACGGCGGCGCCCTGGTCGTCCACGACGGCCGCCGCGAGCCCATGGTCGAGCGGCGCGTGCTGCAGCCACGCCAGCACCTCCGCCGCCTCCGGCCCGAGCAGCCGCCCCAGCTCCTGCGCGAGATGGCGCTTGGGTGAACCGATGCGCTTGACGGTGCGCCGGTACAGCGAGTCCCCGCGGTCGATCGCCTCCCAATAGGGCAGCCAGAGCGCCGACGCCGCCGGGTCGTCGGTGGCATCCAGCGCCCCCTGTAAATCGACGGCGGCGGCAAGACTCGACTTGCCGTCCACGTCCATGACGAAGTGGCGCCGGATCGCCGCGCGGACCGCCGCCGGGTCCTCGACCTGCTTTGCCGACTCCTCGTCCAGCGTGCGCCGGAACACTTCGAGTGCCGCGGCGACCATCGCGTTGCCGTGCAGGGTGAAGGGGAGCGTTGCGGCGCGCCCACCCGGCGTGACCTCCGTCGTGAAGAGCGGGTGCCGCTTGTCGCGCCGGAGCGCGATGTCGTCGGACGCGGCGTACAGCGACTCGGCGACGGCCGCTTCCTCGACCAGGCGATCATCCTCCGTGTCGCGGATGTAGCGATCGATCGCCACGGCGAAGGCCGACGCACCCTCCAGGGTGAAGCCGGGTTCGAACAGCGTCCCGTCGATGTAATGCACGCCGCGCCCCGGGGCGTACCCGTGCACCTCGCACATGCGCAGCAGCAGTTCGCGGGCCAGCACGGCGTCGCCGAGCTGCA
>CAYSFN010000091.1:0-10450 GCA_964430045.1 uncultured Gemmatimonadaceae bacterium | reverse complement strand
GCGGGCAAAAATGGAAGTCGTCGAAAACACCGGTTTCACCCGCGACTACCTCGACCCCTCGAAACGCTCCATCGGCAACGCCGTGCAGGTTTTCTTCCGCGATGGCAGCCAGACCGAGCGCATCGCCGTGGAATCGCTCGGGCTGACGCTCCGGGTGGTGGCCTGCCGGATCGATGCCGTGGAGCCAGAGAACAGCGAGGTCGTGTGCGACGTGCTCAGTCACCGGCTCACCCAGACCCTCTGACCGCGCCCCGGATCCTGCCCCATGGACACCATCTGGATTGACCGGACGGAGATCGCCACGCTGGGGATGCGTCTGACGCGCATCGACCCGTGGCTGGACGGGCCGGCGCTGACCCGGGCGGCCACGCCGTTCCCGAACCGCTCGGGGCACGTCGTCTCCCGGACGGCCACGGCCGCGCCGCGGATCTTCCGGTTCGAGTCGCTGGTCCGGCCGGCGACGATGGCCGCGCGCCGCGCGCTGCTGGACGATCTCGCGGACTTCTTCGGGCGCGGCGAGCACGAAATCGAGACGGTGGATTCGCTGGGCCGCGTGCTGTACGGCACGTACCAGGAACAGCCGGTCGGGATCGCCGCGCCGCGGTTCGTGAATACGGACGCCGCGGTCACCGTGGATCTCTACTGCGCCGACGGCACGAAGTACGACCGGGAGCCCCGGTCGGTCGCGCTGTCCACGACGCCGGCGCCGGTCCCGCTCGGCACGATGGCCTCCGGCGGCGTCATCCGGCTCCGCGGGCCGTCCAGCGATCAGCGGATCGTGACGTACCGCGGCCTCCATGGCAACCCGCTCGGCCGGCTCGCCGTCGGCCTGTCGATCGGGGCGAACGAGTTCGTCGATCTCGACCTGTACAGCCGGACGATCACGAAGACGGATGTCAACGGGCTCACGATCGACATCTACGACACGAAGCTCCCGGACACGTGGTGGTTCTGGGTGCATCCCGAGGACGGGGATCGGTTCACCGGGCAGTGGGGCACGCTCGAGGTGGACGACGGGACGGGCGTGTTCTACTACCGCCGCGCCTGGAAGAACTGACGATGCGCCTCCGCCCGGACATGGGAACGGCCTTGGCGCCGATGCCGCTCGAGCCCGCGTCCCGCTGCGTCGTGAGCTGGTTCGCGGCGGACCTGTCGATCCACCCGTTCCGCACGGGGCATGTGGGCCGCCTGACGCGGGGAAGCACGGCGGCGTTCGTGGACCAGGCGGGCGGGTCGATGACGGCGGTGCATGCGGAGCCGCGGTGGGAGCCCCGGGATCTGGACGGTGACAGCCTCCGGGAGTCCATGGGGCTCCTCATGGGCACGTCGGACCATCTCGTCTGGCAGAGCGTCGGCGGCGGGATCGGGTTTCGGCCGGGCGCGCTCGCCGGCGAGATCCGGTTCATCGAAACGGGCGCCCGCACGGACTCGACGGCCACGCTCTTCGCGATCTGCAATGACGCGGTCACCGGGTGCCGGCTCTTCATTCACGCGAACGGCTCGTACTACGTCGCCTCGTGGCACGATGGGACGAACGGCCGAAGCGCCGTGCTGTCGGCCGGCCAGCCGCAGCCGGGCGACTACGTCGTGCTCCGGTGGCAGTGGTACCCCAACGGCACCATCCAGATCTGGCAGTCGATCAATGGGGGCGCGGAAACGACCACCCTGAACAACACGGCCCTGACGATTCCGGGCGCGTGGGGGACGGGCGCGGTCATGCGCGTCAACCGCCGCGGGGCCTCCGCGAACTTCGCCGAGGCGTGGTACCACAGCATCAAGATGGTCCGGGGCGAACCGACCCCGGCCTACCTCCGGCGGGTGCGCTGATGGGCGCCGCCGTGCTGGCGAGCCCCGCCCTGGCATTCGCCGTGGGCCTCGGGATCGGCGGCCTCGCCGGGCTGCTCGGTGGCCTGTGGTGGGTCCGGCGGAGCCGGTCAGGCCCCCGGCCGGGACACCCCGCGGTGGCCCAAGCCAGCGCGCCCGATCCCGACCTCCCAGTGATCCGCCTGGCCGACGGGAGCGTGCTCGAATGACGTCGGTCACGACACGCCCGTTCGGGCACCCCCGGCCCGGCGCGAACCTCTGTCCAAGCGAGCTCATCCGTGGTACTATCAGTGCATAAAACGTCAGATTGTTATATTCGCCCCATCCCGCGCCGGAGCCTCTGATGAGTCTGGATCTCTCTGTCGGCCTCTCGAGCGCGGCGCTGCTCGCGGCCCTCGGCGCCCTGTGGAAGGGCGGCGCGTGGTACGGCGAATACAAGGAGCATCGGCGGACGCAGGCGGAGCGGGAGCGCACGCACAGCGCCGCGATCTCGACGTACGTCACGCGCACCGAGCTGGAGCTCCGCGAGCTGAACATCAAGACGATGCTCTCGCAGATCGCGAAGAGCGTGGAAGACGTCAAGGAAGAAGTGCAGGCCATGCGCCGCGAATCCCACCCCTCGTGAGATGCGCCGCGTCACGCCGCTGACCTATGCGGGCCGCACGGCCCGGGTGATCACGGAGAGCCGCGCCGCGCGCCTGCTCGACCGGCTGAGTCCGCGCACCGGGGCGTTCGTGCTCGGCCGGACGATCCGGATGCAGGAGTCGGTGCAGCCGTTCCTCGCGGCCGCGACGGGGCCGAACAACCGGGCGCAGCGCGTCACCAACATGGCCCTCGTGCTCGCGCACGAGTTCGCGCACGTCCGGCAATACGACACGCACGGGTGGGGGTTCCTGCCGAAATGGGCCTGGCAGATCGCGCGCGGCACGTGGCGCCAGCTCCGCGCGACGGCGCCGCAGCATCCGTGGTGGTACCGCCCGTTCGAGCTGCTCAATCAGTGCGCACGACTGACCACGCACACGCGCGCCGCGTACCTCGCCGCGCCGTTCGAGGCGGAGGCGGAGGTGTTCGCGCGGGTGCATGCCGCCCGGTTCGAGCCGCTCGTGGAAACCCTGCCGTGATCCTGCCCTGACCATGCACTGACCCTACTCCCTGCTCTCTCTCTCTCCTTCCTTCTGCTTCGAGGTTCTCATGTCGTCGGTTCTGGTGACTGTGTTGCCGCTCATTCTGGCCCCGCTCCTCGTGTCCGTGCTGACGTACTACGGCACGGACCTCCTCAAGCGGCTGTGGTCGGCGCTCGACCGTCTGCCCGCGGATCTCAAGAGCGGCGTGGCCGGCACGCTCTCGGCGATCTGGACGGCGCTCATCGCGCTCGTGACTACGTATTCCGGGCTCGAGCTGCCGCTGGATATCACGCAGTGGGACGTCGGGGTCGTGACGGCGGTGATCGGCTGGCTGCTCTCGATGAAGGCGAAGGACCGGCAGCGGCTGCAGAAGCACGCGCCGGGTGACGGATGATCCGCGCCGCGCGCTGGCTCGATGCGCTGTCGCTGCCGGACCACGCGCTCCGCGTGGCGCTGGTGCGGCGTGCGCACGCCGACATCGGCATCGAAGAGAACACGGGGGCCGCGAACCGGTCGCCGTATCTCGACCAGATCGCGAAAAAGTTTGGATCGCCGCTCGGGTCGGCGTGGTGTGCGCTGATCGGCGGGGAGTGGGCCGATGATGCCGGCGTGGCGCGCCCGCGACGTGAGGTGGGAGCGGTGCGCGAGTGGGTGCGGTGGGCGAAAGAACAGGGGCTGTGGAAGCCTTCAACGGCGATCGCGCTCCCTGGCGACTTCGTGTGCTACGACATGAGCCCGGACGGCGTGGCCGATCATTTCGGCGTCGTGGCCCGGGTGCATGCGCGCGGCCCGCGCACCATTGAAGGCAACACCTCCTGGGCGGGGCACTCACGCGAAGGCGTCGCTGTGGTGATGAAGCCGATCGCGAGCACGCTCGTGCTCGGCTACATCACGCCGAGGGCGGCATGAAGCTGACTGATCTGAATCCGAAACTCTACGGCACCGGCGGAGAAGGCGTGCGCGACGCTGACGGGTCACCCGTGCCGCGCCGCGATGGCATGGGCATCCTCTTCGACTGCCCGTGCGGCGCGGATGGCGAGCGCGTCTGCATTCCGTTCGCGAATCCGCTCGACGGCGGGCCGCAGTACGGGCCGACGGGGTGGCGACGCGTCGGCGACACGTTCGAGACGCTCACGCTCACGCCGTCCATTCTGCGCTCGGATCCGGACGGATGTCGGTGGCACGGCTTCATCACGAACGGCGAGGTCATCTCCGTATGAAAACCGCCCTGCTCACCATCGCCGCCGTCGCGGCCGCGCTCACGCTGGCCGTCTCCGTCGGCTACCAGTGGGCCGAGCGCGACGCGCTCCGGGGCGTGATCGCGGCACAGGCCCGCGCGGATACGCTCGCGGTGCGGCTCGCGCACGCGCGTGACAGTGTCCGCGTCGATTCGGTGCGGGTGGATTCCATCGTGACCCGCTGGCGTGACGCGAGGGCGCGGATTGATACGCTCACCGACACGCTGCGACTCGTGGACACGCTCTGGCGACTCGCCGAGCAGGCGGACCGGACGATCACCGCGTGCACCGACGCGCTCGGTCGGTGCCAACGCGCGGGCACGCTCGCCGACTCGCTCCGCGCCGCCGAACGCGAGGCACACAACGCCACCCGCGGCCAACTCGGGATCACGCAGGCGTCACTCGCGCGCGCGGAGTCGCGCACCTGGCGGTATCGCGCGGAAGGGGCGGCCGTCTGTGCCGCCAGCGTATTCACCATTCATCGACTCACGAGGTAACCATGGCCGGCCCAGGGGTTGTCCCCCAGTTCGCGCTCGTGTCGGGCCTGACCGGCGCGCTGGATCTCGACACCGATACGCTCAAGGTGATGCTGCTCAAGGCGAGCTACACGCCGAATCCGGATCACAAGTTCGTGTCCTCGATCGCCGGCAGCGAGTGTGACGCGACCGGCTACACCGGCGGGTTCAACGGCACGAGCCGGAAAACGCTGGGTTCCGTCACCGTCTCTGAGGATGCCACTGCGAACGAGGCGGTGGTCGACGCCGCCGACCCGTCCGCCTGGGAAGGGCTCGGCGGCGATACCGACAACGAGGTCGGCTACATCGCGACGATCAAGGAAATCACGAACGACGCCGCCTCGCTCGTGGTGTCCATCAACGAGTTCGCGCCCCTCAATACCAACGGCGGGAACGTCGAAATCGCGTGGCACACCGACGGGATTTTCCGCACCGCTCACACGCCGGAGGAATGATGCCTGACCAGCTCGCCGCTCCATCCCCTGCCCCGCAGGACACGCTCATCATCGAGGGCGCCGCGTGGACGATCACCGCATGTGCCGGTCCGCGCGTGCGCGCAGAACGCACGGTGGTCGTGGAGCTCGACGCGGACACCGCCGAGACGCGCGTGGAACATCTCACGTGCGCGGCGCGGGACGTGCGCCGCATCGGCCCGGGGCTCTGGGGGCTCGCGGGCCGTCTCGAGCCGCCGGCCGTGCGCGCCGGTGTGGCCGTGGCCGCACCGAATCGGATCGCGCTGCAGGCGGAATGATGCGCCGCGCGCTCCCGCTCCTCCTGCTCGTGGCGCTCGGCGCGCTGTGGCTGTACACCCGCGCCATCACCGGGCCGCAGCCGTGAGGCGGCTCAACTGGCCGACGATCGGCATGGTGTTCGTGCTCCTCATCTTCTGGTTCGCGCTCGGCGCGTCCTGTGTTTCCCTGCTCACCGCTCACCCCATCGCGTCATGACGACTGCACCGCTCCCCCGCTCCCGCTGGCCCATCGCGCTCCTCTGCGCGGCGGCCGCACTCCTGTTCAGCTGCTCCCTGATCGCGGCGCGTCCGACGCCGCCCTCCACGCCGCCAGCGACCACGTCGCCGACGCTCCGCATCGCGCTCCTCGCGGGCGATTCGGTGCTCGTGATCGCGTCGTGGGGGCGCGGCTGCGACGGGCTCGGCTGTCCCGACACGTGGCGCTCCCGCTGGCGCGCGGGGACCGCGCCGGACGTGGTGCGCACGCGTACGGTCCCGCACGATTCGCTCCGGCTCGCGTGGCCGACGTTCGGGGATTCCACGCTCGTCCGGCTCGCGGTCGAGTCCGTGCGCCGCGGGATTCCGAGCGGCTGGTCCCCGGATGCGGGCCTCGTGCTCACGCGGAGCGATGCGGCGCCGCCGGTGCCGGATAGTGTGCTGATGCGGCGCGCCGATTCGCTCGCGCTCGTCGACTCGTTCCCGGATTTCGCGCTCCGCCCGGCACTCCGCTGGCAGTACGGCACGACGATGGCCGGCGTGCTCGCGGCCGCACCGTTTCACGCGGACGACACGCACACCGCACTCCACGACGCCGGCTACCAAGGCGTGACGTGTGGCCTCGCGCGGAATCGCTACACCGGGGAGGTCCGGATCCTGCTCCCCGCCGGCGGGACGCCGGAGGACGATGCGCGGCGCCGCAGTGAGTGCGCTGCGGCCGCTGCGTCGTACGCCGCCGAGCGCGACGCCTGACGACACCTCCGATGCCCGCCGATCCCCACGCCACGGCCACGCTCGCCACGCTCGCGGAGATCGCGCGCGTGGAACGGGCGCGCCTGCCGGCGGCGTGGCTTGGGCTCACGGTCACCGACTGCGAGCACGCGGCGTGGCTCGGCTATGCGGAGACGGCCGCGCGGGGGCGACCGCACCCGGCGGCGCTCGTGCGCGCGCGGTACGCCGTCCGCGATCTGATCCGCACGTGGGGCGGCATCCCGGCGGATACGGGACGCGGCGGCACGGGGCGGCCGCTCGGCCAGTTCGTGGCGCCGCACGTCGCGGAGGATGCGCTGGCCGCGGTGCCGGCAACCGGGGACGGCGTGGCGTCGCGCCCGCTTCCGCGCACCGTGCGCCGTGCGTATCGCACGCTGCCGCCCCGACAACGCACCGCGCTCCGGTACTGGGCGCGGCACGGGATCACGCACGCGGCCGCGCACTGCGGGGTGCCGATCGGCACGTGCGCGCGCCGGGTGCACGATGCGGTGCAGGCGATGCGATGCGCCGTGATTCCCCCACACGAGAGGATGGCCGCATGACGACGACGAAGAACCCCACCCCCGAACAGCGCTCCCTCGCCCTCGTGCGCCGCGCGGCCCTCGTCATCGGCTGCACGGCGCGCGAAGCCGATGCGATCGCCTCGAGCGTGCGCAGTAGCATCTATGCGCTGCTCCCGGGCAAGCAGAACCGGGAGCACGTGCAGCCGGCACTGCACACGGCGTGCAAAGCGGTCGCGCGCCAGCTGCGTCGGCGCGCGAAGGCGCGCGGGTAGCCGTGGCCTATTTCGCCGTCGCGGGCAGCAACGCGGCCGCCACACCAGCAGCCGCGTCGGTCACGCTCACGATTCCGGCGGGCACCAATCACGCCGCGTTCGTGTCGGTGTTCGTGGCCGACGCGACCGTCACCGGCCTGACGTGCTCGCAGGGCGGCGCGACGGTCACGCCGGTGGTCGATTCGTTCGTGAAAACGTATCACGTCACCGGGCTCACGCCGGGCAGCGTCACGTTCACGCCGACCGGCTCCGGCACGGGAGACGTCGCCACGACCGTGACCGTCGCCAGCAACGTCGACCAGGCGGACCCCGTTAGCCCGGAGTGGCACTGGTACGACTCGGACAATTTCGGCCCCGCGACGATCTGGACCGAAGCGGGAACGAGCGGCCTGTGCGTGCAGCACGCGCGGTTCGGCAGCGACACGACCGCGCTCGACGTCACCGCACCGGCCACGCGGCGCGTGGATCTCGCCGTCACGCCGTACAGCTATCGCACCGCGGCGGCGACGGGGCCGGTGAGTGGAGGCGATGAGGCGACGATCACGTGGGAGACGACCCCCGCGGGACGCTTCGGGTCGGTCGCGGCGACGGCGTTCCGTTCGGATGGCGGGCCGCCGCCTGAGGGGGGGTGACGTGAGTCTCTCTCACCGCACCGTCACCCCGCTGGTCGGCACGACCTCGACGACACACACGCCCACGGGCGCGCCGAATCTGGCGATCGTGCTGCTCGCGAATCGGGAGGGAGCGGTGACCGTCACGTACGGCGGGGTGGCCATGACCCCGCTTGCGAACGAGGCGGCGTACGCGCGGCATGCGCGCGTGTTCGCGCTGGCCAATCCACCGGTGGGCGCGCAGACGGTGGCGCTGTCGGACGCGTCGGCAGGGCGCGTCGCGTGGTGCGTGACCTACGCCGGCGCGGACGTCGCCGGCACGGCCGTGACGGTGCGCGTGGCGCAGAGCCGCGAGGACATTCCGTCATCGTACAGCGAGGCGGTGACGTCGGACGTCACGTCCGAGCTGCTCGGGCTGCTGCATATGCACACGAGCTTCGGCGCGCCGACGCGCGGCTCCGAACAGACGGCGTTGTCCGGCGCTCCGTACAGCAACGCCGATTCGATCGGCGCGGATGCGTGGCACGCGCCGGGTGGCACCACGCCGGTCACGGGCAGTTTTGCGGGCGGGACGGACGAGATCATGGCGTTCGTTGTCGTCGAGGTACACGCAGCGGCCGGTCCCGTGCTCGTGCCCGGCACCATCGCGGCGACGGTCTACGACGCGACGACGTGGAACGTGACGAGCGGTGGGGATTATGCGCTGCTCGGCGCCTTCGTGGCGGAGGAGGGGCACCTGACGGGCCTGCTGGGGAGCACCCCGCTGCCGTCGATCGTGCGGCACCCGGACAACGACATCGACTGGCGGTTCGTGCTGTGTGGCGCCACCGCGCCGCCGTCCGGCACGCAGAACACGCGGCGGTTGGTGGCAGGCTCCCCGACTGATTGGCCCGCGCTGTTCGCGGCCATCGAGGGCGTGGATCAGGCGACGCCCGTGCGCGACACCGATGGCGATTTCGTCGAATGGGGAGACAGTATCAGCGTCACGGTCACCACGGAGCCGGGAGATCTCGCGGTCGCGATCGGACAGGTCTACAGCGGCGCGGTGCCGTCGTCCGCCGCGCTGGTACACCACGCATCCGTCGATGGCGGCCGCATTTTTCTGCTCGCCGCTCGGGCCACTGGCAGCACGACCACGCTGGCCGCGACGCTTGAGAGCCCGGACTATCTGTGGATGGCCGGCGTCGCGCTGCGATCGGCACCGACCGGCACGACACAGACGCTCCGCCCCGACGGCACGGTGTCGAACACCGACTGGGCGCCGGTGAGCGAGAGCACGCTCCACGCGGCCACGGCGGACGACAGCGACTCGACGCTGATCCGCGCGACGGCGGGCGAGGCGACGGCCGTGCTCTCGCTCGCGAATCCGTCGCCGCCGTTCGACGCGATCAGCGGGATCACGCTGCACGTGCGCCACCGGATCACGCCGTAGGCGATGATCACGCTGCACGGCACCGTCAGTCGGCCCACGACCGAGAATCAGACCGCGAGTACGGCGGGCGATTCGATCGGGCCGACGCTCGCGCTCACGCCGCCGGGCTCGATGCAGCGCGGCGATCTCGTGGTGCTCTGCGCGCTCTACCGTGCCACGAGTGGCACGCTGACGATCGGCGAGGCGGGCGGGCAAACATGGGCGGAGAGCACGCAGCGGAACCAGAGCAACGCGCGGATGCGCACGTTCTGGTGCGTCTACAACGGGACGTGGTCTGCGAATCCGAGCGTGACGGTTACGAGCGGCACGTCGCCGATGCAGGCGACGATGCGGGTCTACCGCTCCTCCCTCGCGCGTCCGTGGTTCGCGATCGACGTGGCCGATGCCGGCAATACCGTCGCGGCGCCGTCGTCGCCGTTCAACACCCCCAGCGGCTCGTTCAACCCCACGGCCGGCGCTGTCGGCGTGGCGTGGTTCGGTAGCGCGGACGACAACGATTGGACCGTGCAGACGAGCGGGTGGGACGGTGGCCGCTGGCGGAATCAGGCGGGCTCGGATCAGTCGATCGCGTGGGCCGAACACATGAGTGTCGCGAGCGGTTCGCAGACCGTGCAGCACCGGCAGACGGCGAACGGCGGCGATGCGTTTGCGTGGATTGTGCAGACGTGGACGGAGGTCACCGCGCCCGACGATCTCGTGGCCGAAGTGCGCGAGGGCTCCACGCTGATCGCCACGCGCACGGTGACGCCCGGCGCGTCGTGGGCCGATAGCGCGCTCGCGCTCACCGCGCCGGAGGTCGCCGAGGTCACCGATCCGACCGCCCTGCGCGTGGTGCTCGTGAAAGCGGGCAGCCTCGCCGGCATTGATGTCGCGCGCGTTGCGCTGGATGTCACGGGCGAGGAAGGAGACGACCCGGACCCACCCGAACCGATCGAACGCACCGCGACCACCGTCGCGCTCGGGGTCACGGTGCCACCGGCCACGGCTCTTGCCGTCACGCGCCGCGTCGCAGGCGCTGTGAGCGTCGGTGTCACCACGCGCGCCGCTGCCCGGAGCGCGTCTGCGCAGCGCACGGCGCAGGCCGTCGCGGTGGCCGTCGCTCCCGTGCTCGCTGCACGCACCTCCTTGATCGCGCGCACGGCCGCCACGGTCTCGGTGCCCGTCGCTCCGCTCGAGGCCGCAGATGATCTTGGCCGAGGTCGACTTGCCCGACC
>CAYSFN010000090.1:0-10539 GCA_964430045.1 uncultured Gemmatimonadaceae bacterium | reverse complement strand
GAGCGATACCCCGCGGAGTTCCGCGCGCGGGATTTCGACGGGGTATCGCTCCATGGAGTAGAACTCGCGGATCCCCGCCATCCGGGCAATGGCGTCGAAGTACATCGTCCCCCTGGGCGCCCCGTGGAACATGCTGGTGTGGTACCCCGCATCACCCAGCAGATGCCCCAGGCCGATCCATTCGTTGCTCTGGTACGGCGAGAGCGCCAGGGACCGGGACATCAGCAGCGGCACCCCCAGCAGGACGCTCGGCAGGGCGTCGATCGAGCGCCGCCCGTTGGCGAAGTTGTGCGCGAAGAACCGCCCCTGCGGGACGAGCGAGTCGAGGAACGGGGTCAGGCCCGCGGTGCTGCCCGCGGCACCCCAGAACTCGGTGGCGAACGATTCGAGGATGATCACCACCACGTTCTGCGGCGGCGAGACGCGATGCGTCACGCCGAAGGGCGCGAGCAGCACGCGCTCGGCGTCGTCGTCGCTGCCGTAGAAGGTGACCGGCGTGATCTGCTGCGTCAGCGGGCTCTGGATCAGGGTGAACACCGAGTTCAGCGCCAGCACACCCAGCGCGTGATCGCTCCGCGTGAACGCGTGGATCGGGTTCAGCGGCTTCCGCTGCGTTCCGCCGCGCGCCGCGAGCACCGTGCCGCCGAGCACCAGCACGGCCATCGGCAGGGCGACGAACCAGCGGGGCCCCGGCCCGGCCGCGCGCAGGCGGGGGTACAGCAGCCACAACGCCGCAATGAGGCCGGCGGCCAGCAGCGTGAACGGGGCGTAGTTCAGCAGCAGCTGGTCGAGCTGGTTCGTCGCCTCGGCCTGGAGGTCGAAGAGGTCGAAGGTGAGTCGCGTCCCCGTGAAGTCGAAGTACACGGTGTCGCCGACCATCAGCAGGATCGCGATCGCGTTGGGGACCAGGAACACCGTCCGCACCAGCGCACCGAACAGCGGTCGCACCTGCCAGGACGCCGGGGCGAGCGAGAGCAGGATGAACGGCACGTTGGTGTACGCGATCGCCGAGAGGTCGAAGCGCACGCCGTGCGCGAAGGACGCCGCGACGTCGCGCCACGTCGCCTCGGTGAACAGCGCCGGGTGCGTCGCGAAGAACACGACACGCACCGCCGTGTAGATCAGGACGACCAGCGCGAGCCGTCGCAGCAGCAGCGCGCCATGGGCGGGAGCGGAGGAAGTCGACACGATGACAGGAAAGTGACCGAACCGGGACATCACGGTGACATCCGTGTAAACTATCGCCCGTCGCCCGGTGGCACCGCACGGCCGCCGTTGCGCGTCAGCGCCCGAGCGTGTCGTCCGCGGCGCGGGCCGCGTCGAGGAGCACGCGCACGCCGTGCACGCAGTCCTCGTCGCGGGTCAGCTCGGCCGGCGCGTGGCTGATCCCGCCCACCGAGGGCACGAAGATCATGCCCATCGGCGCGAGCGTGGCGATCGCCTGCGCGTCGTGGCCCGCCCCGCTCGGCATCGTGCGGTGCGACAGCCCCTGCGCCGTGGCGGCCGCGCTGATCAGCGCGCGCAGGTGCGGGTCACTGGGCGCCGCCGCGTTCTCATGCCGGCCGGCGAACGCGAACGACGTGCCCGTGTCACGGCCGATGGCCTCGGCCAGCGCACGCAGCTCGAGGAACACGGCCTCGATCCTGGCGTCGTCGAGGTCGCGCAGCTCGAGCGAGCACGTGACGGCCCCCGGCACGACGTTCGGCGCCCCGGGCTCGACGCTGAGCTGGCCGACGGTCCCGACCTGCGTGCCGGGGAGGCTGCGCACGTGCCGGTGCACCGTGTCGACGAAGCGCGCCGCAGCGAGCAGTGCGTCCTGGCGCTGGTCCATGGGCGTGGTGCCCGCGTGGTTGGCCCGGCCGGTGATGCGCACCGTCCACCAGCGGATGCCCACGATGCCCTCGACCACGCCGATGGTGGTGCCGGTGCGTTCGAGCACGCCGCCCTGCTCGATGTGCAGTTCGAGGTAGCCTCCCACCTCGCCGCGGCGCCGCACCGCCGTGTCGAGCCGCTGCGGGTCGCCGCCGACGAACACGATGCCCTCCTCGATGCTGCGGCCGCTGAGCGTGGGATTGCCGAGCTCGAAGGCCTTGAACTGGCCGCTCACCGCGCGACTGCCGCAGAGGCCGCCCTCCTCGTTGGCCCAGACCACCACCTCCAGCGGATGCCGCCACCGCTCGCCGCGCTCGTGCACCGCCTGCGCCACTTCGAGCGCGCCGACGACGCCCAACTGCCCATCGTAGTGCCCGCCGTCGGGCACGGAGTCGACGTGCGAGCCCACCAGCAGCGGGGGCAGGTCGCGCGTGCCCGTGCGGTGGCCGATGAGATTGCCGGCCACGTCGACGCGGGGCGTGAGCCCGGCCTCGCGCATCCAGGCGCGCACCAGCTCGCGCGCGTCGCGGTCGGCCGCGCTGTAGCCCAGGCGCGACAGACCGCCGCCGGGCTGGCGACCGAACGGCCTGAGCGCGTCGAGGCGGGCCAGGACACGCGCCGCATCGACGGCCGGCCTCGACGACGCGCGGAGCGGTCGCGGCCACGTCGCGGTGACGGCGGAAGCCGCGAGGGCGGCGGTGAACTGTCGACGGTCCATGGGCAGGACTGGGTGGGGTCGCGCGCTCCGCCTCTGGCGCAGCCCGCCCGACAACCCTACGTTGACGAACGACCCACCGCCACCCCGGACCGCTCCCATGCTCGGCACCCCCCGCCCGCTTCTGCTGCTCTCCGCGCTTGCACTGCTTGCGAGCCCCCTCACCGCCCAGGCCCCCGCCACGCCCCGCAGCATCACCGTGCAGGGGATGCTGGAACGGCCCACGTACGGGAGCTACCGCATTGCGCCCGACGGCGACCGCATCCTGTTCACGCGGACGGACCGCGACCCCAAGGACTGGGCCGCCACGTCGCACATCTGGCTCCACGAGGTGCGCGGCGGCCGAACCTTCCAGCTCACCAACTCGCCACGCGGCGAGTCCAACCCGCAGTTCCTGCCGGACGGGCGCGTGACCTTCACGTCCAACCGCGACGGACGCAACGCCTGGTATGCCATCAACCCCTCGGGGGGCGAGGCCACGGTGCTGGTCGAGGGGGGCGACTCGCTCCCCAGTGGCGGCACCTTCTCGCGCGACGGCAGCATGCTGGTGTTCACACAGCAGACCGAGCGGCCGGACAAGAAGGAATGGGACGAGCGTGTCCGCAAGCGCGATGACGGCTACTACGCGGAGCGGAAGCTGACGTGGACCCACGTGTGGCTCTACGACCTGACGGCGAAGAAGAAGACGCAACTGACGACCGGCGAGCACGACAACACCGGCCCCGCCATCTCGCCCGACAACCGCCTCGTGGCCTTCAGCTCCAACCGCACCGGCCGCAGTGCGCGCGACGCGAACTGGTCCAACAACAGCGACATCTACGTGCTCGACGCCGCCGGTGGCACGCCCCGGCAGCTCACCACGAACCCCGGGCCCGACAACAACCCCGCGTTCTCGCCCGACGGCCGCTGGATCGCCTACACCTCCAGCGATCACGTCAACAGCAGCGCCGACCAGCTCGACGTCAAGGTGATCAGCGTGGACGGCGGGACCCCGCGCAATCTCACGGCCACCTTCGACTACTCGGTCAGCGACATCACCTGGTCCCCCGACGGGAGCCGCCTCTACTTCACGGCCGCCGAGGGGCTGTTCTCGCATTTGTACGTCGTGCCGGCGACCGGTGGCACGCCCCAGCGCATCGACCTCGGCCCCGGATTCGTGTTCAGCGGCATGTCGTGGACCGCCGACGGCGGGACATGGCTGGTCACCGGCGGATCACTGCTGGAACCCGGCCTCGTGTACCGCACCGGGCGCGACGGCGCGCGCCCCGAGCCACTGTTCGCCGAGCACGCGCGGCTCGACGGGTACGCGCTCGCCAGGGCCGACACCCTGAGCTGGAAGGGCGCCGACGGCTGGGACATCGAGGGCGTCATCACCTACCCGCACGGCTACCAGGCCGGCACGCGGTACCCGACGATCCTGCAAGTGCACGGCGGGCCGCACGGCCGCTTTGCCGCCACGTTCAACCAGGGAGCGCAGATCTGGGCCTCACGCGGCTACGTGGTGCTGCAGGGCAATCCGCGCGGCAGCTCGGGCCGCACCTTCGCCTTCAGCAACGCCAACCGCAACGACTGGGGCGGCAAGGACTACGTGGACCTGATGCGCGGCGTGGATCAGGCCATCGCCCGCGGCATCGCCGACCCGGAGCGGTTGGCCATCATGGGTGGCTCGTACGGTGGCTTCATGACCTTCTGGGCCATCACCCAGACGCCGCGATTCAAGGCGGCGATCGGCCACGCGGGCATCTCGGACTGGTACTCGTTCTTCGGCCAGACGGACATTCCCAACCTGCTGGAGTTCGGCTTCGGGGGACTCCCGACCGAGTCCAAGCGCACCTACGAGAAGTGGTCCCCCATCGAGTTCGCCACCAGGGTCACCACCCCGCTGCTCATCACCCACGGGGAGAACGACCTGCGCGTGCCGATCCCGCAGGCGGATCAGTACTACCGCACGCTCAAGAAGCTGGGCAGGACGGTGGAGTTCCTGCGCTATCCGCGCGAAGGGCACGGCATCACCGAGCCGGTGCACCGCATCCACCTGGACCGGGAACAGGAGCGCTGGTTCGCCACCCACGTCCTCGGCAAGCCGGTCGCGCAGTAGGTAGGGTGGTCACGCGGATCGGAGCGGCGACGGTGCCGCTCCGGCCGCGGTGGTGGCGCCCGCGCTAGCCGCCCGCGCCGGCGACGATCGGGTCGATCAGCAGCACGACCGCATCGCCGGATATGATCTGGTTCCCCGGCGCGCCGAGTTGACTGCGGATGAGGGGCACCAGGGAGGGCGATTCCGGGCGGACGGTGAGCGCCGCGTGCTGCACCATCTCCCCACCGACCGGGACGTTCACGACGTCCCAGTCCAAGGTGTACCCCACCCGCGAAAAACTCGCCCCCGCCCCCATCGACTGGATGAAGCTCGGGGGGACCACGCCGGGTGGCATATCCTCGGGCCACGCATTGATCGTCGCAAAGACCTGATACGAGATCGAACGGATCTGCTGCATGTCGGCGACGATCGCCGCCGCGAGCGCGCGCTCCTTGGCGTGTCGGTATCGCGGAATGCCGATCGTCGCGAGGATCGAGATGATCAGCATCACGGCGAGCAACTCGATGATCGTGAATCCACGACGATGGGTCTGGCGCATACGGAGGAATGTGGCACCCCCCATCAGTCCACGCTAGATGCCGGTTCCGGAACGGCTGTTCACCGGCCCGGGCCTCCGCGCCCGATCACACCGGAAGCTCGAACGCGAACACGCTCCCCCGCGGTGCGGCATCCGTGACGCTGATGTGGCCGCCGTGGGCCTCGACGGCGAGCCGGCAGAACGCGAGCCCGAGCCCGACGGAGTGATACGCGCTTTCGCGACGCGCCTCCACCGTGCCGAACTTCTGGAAAATGCGTTCACGCGCCGCAACCGGCACACCCGGCCCCTCGTCCTCGACCGCCACCCTGACCGCCGTGGCGAGCGCCTCGAGACGGATGCGCAGGCATCCGCCGCGCGGCGTGTGCTTGATGCCGTTGCTGACCAGGTTCTCCAGCACACGCCGGATCAACCCGGCGTCGCAGGGCGCGAGGAGCGGGCCCGCCGCGACGACGTCGATGCGCCGATCCGCCTCGATGCCCGCGAGCGCCTTGCGGACCCCGGACGCGAGCGCCGTGAGATCGACCACGGTGCGCTCAAGCGGCATCTTGCCCTCCTCGAGCCGATCCACGTCCAGCAGCGTGCTGGCCAGGGCGCTGAGCCGCGTTGCGCTGGCGATCGCATCGTCCGCCGTCTGCGCCCCTTCGCCGGAGAGGTCCATCCGCAGCAGTTGCAGTTGCATCAGCAGTGCCGTGAGCGGGGTGCGCAAGTCATGCACGATCATCTGGACGAGGTCATCGCGCAAGCGTTCGAGCTCCTGCAGCCGCTGATAATTCCTGAACAGCTCCTGGCGCGCGGCGCGCAACGCGAGCTGCAGCCGCACGCGCGCCAGGACCTCCTCGATCTGGAACGGTTTCGTCACGTAGTCGTTGCCGCCCACCTCGAACGCCCTGACCTTGTTCTCCGCGTCGGTGAGGGCGGTGAGGAAGATGACGGGGATGTCGGCATGACCGCGCGCGCGCAATTGCGCGCAGGCTTCGAAGCCGTCCATCCCGGGCATCGTGACGTCCAGCAGGATCAGGTCCGGTGGGGCGTGCTCGACCGCGCGCAGGGCGTCGCGCGCGCTCGTGACCGGCCGGATCTCGTACGCATGCTCGCCGAGGATGTTCGACAGCAGGCGAAGGTTCTCGGCCTGGTCGTCCACCAGCAGGATGCTCATCGGCGCCGGGGGGGTGCTGTGCTCAGTCATCGGGGCTCCGTGCTGCGGAGAGAGCGGCCAGGATGCGGTCATACTGGAACGTCCGGGCGAGGTCGCGGACCGCGTCCGCGGCGTCGGGCGCCACGGGGGCGATCTCCCGTGCAAGCTCCTCGATGCGCCCCGTGCGGGCCGACAGCGCCGCGACCTCGAGTGCCTCTCGCAGCGCAGGCGGGACGACCGAGAGCAGCGCCGCCAGCAGTTCCGTCGCGGACACGCCGGCCGCCGGCGAGGACGCGTGGGGGCGTGGTTCCTCGTAGAGGTACCGGACATGCAGGTGTCGTCCGATCGCGTGGAGCAGATCCGCGTCGCTGGAGGGCTTCAGGATCAGATCGTCGGCGCCGACGCGGTAGACCTCCTCGTCGGCCATGTCGATGCTGCTCGCGGTGAAGGCGACGAGGACGGCGGCCGACCCCGCCTCCCGCAGGCGACGGATCGCTTCGATGCCGCCGATGCCCGGCATGCGCAGGTCCATGAGCACGAGATCGGGACGCCAGGCGTCGTGCACCATCAGCGCTTCCTCCCCACTCGCGACCGCACGCACGTCGAAGCCGACGCTCGCCAGCAGCTCGGCAACCACTTCCCGTCCTTCGGCGACGTCGTCGACCACGAGGAGGCGACGGGGAGGTGCGTCCGGCGCGAGCCGCGCGGGTGACAATGGCTCGGCGGCAGCGCGCGCCGCATCCACCGACTCCTCCTGCGCGCTGAACGTGAAGCGGAAGGTGCTGCCGACGCCGACGGTGCTGGCCGCCGTGAGCTCTCCACCCAGCAGCTTTGCGAACTCGCGGCTGATCGCGAGTCCGAGCCCCGACCCGCCGACTTGCGCCCCGAGGCTCGTCTGCTCGAAGACGCCGAACACCCGCGGCAGCTCCGCGGCGGCGATGCCCGGGCCGCTGTCCTGCACCTCGATCGTGATGCGCAGGCCCGCGCCGCCGGTGCGCTCGCTGGCGGTCCGAATCACGACGCCGCCCCTGACCGTGAACTTCAGCGCGTTGCCGATCAGGTTGACGAGCACCTGGCGGACCTTGCCGGCATCGGTGCTGACCGCGCGCGGCAGCTCGCCCCGGGACTCGAAGGCCAGCGAGAGCCCCTTCGCGCCCGCCGTCGCAGCGAACATGTTCTCCACGTCGCGGAGGAGCGCGCGGAGATCGATGGCCTGCACGGTGATCGTCGCATGGCCGGCCTCGACCTTCGACATGTCGAGGACGTTGTTGAGCAGTGCCAGGAGGTGGTTGCCGCTTGAGAGGATCACGTCCACCTTCGTCCGCTGCTTCGGGGTCAGGGAGTGGTCGCGTCGCAGCAGCTGGGTGTTGCCGAGCACGGCGTTCATCGGCGTCCGGATCTCGTGCGACATCGTCGCCAGGAAGGTGCTCTTGGCGCGGTTGGCCTGATCGGCCTCGTCGCGCGCCGCGCGCAGTTCCCGGGTCCGCCGCTCGACCAGTTCCTCCAGACCCTCGCGATACCGCCGCACCTCGAGGTACTGCACGAGCATCTCGACGAGGGAATCGATGAGCGCGCGCTCCTCGGCGAGAAATGGGCCTTCGGCCGCATCCGGCCGCTCCTCGAGGTAGACCACCTCCAGCATGCCGCGTTCCTCGGCGACGGTGATGGGCGCGGCCAGGCGCCACGGCGTGTCGCGCCAGCCGGGCGTCGCGGCGACGATCGACCCGAACGAGATGCGCGCCTCGCAGCACTCCGGATGGCGGAACGCAACCGGCACCAGCCGGATCCACTCGGCGATCAGGTCCTCGAGCCTCTGCGGCGCAGTCTGCAGCAGTCGCGCCGTCTGATGGAGGACGCGCAGCTCCTTCACGCGCTCGGCCAGCTCTGTCAGCGTCATCTCCCGCTCCCGTTCGGCGTCGTGGCGGGCCCCCTCCAGCACGATGCGGTTCGTGACATCGCGTCCGATGCCGAAGATGCTCGTGAGGAGCCCGTCCTCGAAGCGCGGGGCGAGCCGGATCTCGGCGAGCCGATGGCGACCGTCGGCCGCCCGGATGCGCAGTGGCGGATTCTCCGCGGGGCCCGCACGCAGCGTCTGCGCGACCTCCTCCAGCGCGCGCGCCGCGTCGTCCGGGTGCAGCAGCTCGTGGAACGCCCTGCCGATCCACGGTTCGGGGGCCAGGCCGGTGATCCGTTCGAACGCGGCGCTCAGCGTCGCGATCGTGCCGTCGGGCGCCAGGGAGAAGACCACGTCCTCGACGCCGTCGACGAGTTCGCGGTACTGTCGCTCGGCGCGCAGGAGCTCCTCCTCCGCGCGGACACGGGTGGTGATGTCCAGCGTGCACGAGAGCATCAGCTGCTTCCCGTCGAGCTCGTACGGCGCATAGCTCGCCTCGCCGATGTACTCCTCGCCGTTCAAGCGCCGCCCGGGACCGATCAGCGATCCGCCCTGCCCGCTCATCACGAAGGCAACGACGCGTTGCCGGAAATCCGGGGACAGCACGCCGAGCTCGACGAGGTTCCTGCCGAGCAGCATCGACGGGGATGGTGCCGCCATGAGCCGGAGGAACGCCGGGTTCACCTCGAGCAGATGGCCGGTCGCGACCTCCGACACGGCGAGCGCGACGGGGACCTCCTGGAAGATCGCCGCGAATCGGCGCTCCGACAGGCGAAGCGCCGCCTCGGTCTCGCGCCGGGAGGTCACGTCGGAGAATTCGGAGAAGAACATCGGCTCTCCCTGCACCTCGATGACCATCGTCGAGAGGCGCATCACGCGTTCGCGGCCGTCCCGCACGCGCAGGGGAATGTCGAACATCACGGCCTGCCCGCCTCCGGCGTGCACGGCGGCATCGAACCGGTCTCGCGCGGCCTCGTCAGGCCAGATGCCGAGCGCGAGGGTCGAGCGGCCCAGCGCTTCCTCCCGCGACCAGCCCATCACGCGTTCGAAGGCCTCGTTCGCCTTCACGATCACGCCATCCGCCACGCGCGTGAGGATCAGTCCGGACGGCACGGCGTTGAAGAGCCGCTCGAAGGGGCGCTCGGACTCCTGCAGGCGAGCGAACGCATCCGCCAGGTCACGGTGCGCCGCCTCGCGCTCCGCGAGGGCCGCCGAGGTGCGACGGAGCGCGTGGCGGAGTGTCCAGCCGACTTGACCCTGGATCGCGACCGCGAGCGTGATCCAGAATCCGAGGTGGAGCCACGCCGTCAGCGGCGTGAACTCGAGCGCCGTCGGCTCGACGACAGCCAGCGCACCGAGGAAGAGGGTCGTCAGCGCGGCGGTCGTCAGCGCGACGCGGGCCAGCAGCCTCGCCCCGAGCGTCCGCTCTTCGGAGTCGAGCACCGGCGCGCCCTTCCCCCGGCGGTCCACGCTAGACCACCGGGATGTGCGTGCCCACCGCCGTGTCGTCCGTATTCCGCATGAAATCAGCCAGGTGCCTCAGCTTGGCGCGCAGCGCCTCCCGCAACGGGTCCGGCATCGGGTGCTCCGCCAGCGAGTGCTCCATGCACCACAGCCACTCGTCCCGCTCGCGGACACCGATCGCGAAGGGCATGTGCCGCATCCGCAGCCGGGGATGCCCGTAGCGCTCCTCGTACAGCGGCGGACCGCCGAGCCATCCCGTCAAGTATTGGTACAGTTTTTCCCGCGACACCTTCAGGCTGGCCGCGTGCAGGTGTCGGACGTGCACCGCCTCGGGCGCCGTGTCCATGAGATCATAGAAACGGTCCACGAGGCGGCGCACGCCCTCCGCGCCACCGACCTGCTCGAACGGGGTCGAGCCCCCGGGCAGCACCGTCCCGGTCATCCTAGTAGCGGTAGTGGTCCGGCTTGTACGGTCCGTCCACCGGCAGCCCCAGGTACTGCGCCTGCTTGTCCGTGAGCTGCGTCAGCTTCACGCCCAGCTTGTCCAGGTGCAGCCGCGCGACCTTCTCGTCCAGCTTCTTGGGCAGGACGTACACGGCCTTCTCGGCGTACACCGTGCCCGAGAGCGTCGGCTTGCCCTGCGTGGCCAGGTGCAGGTCGATCTGCGCCACCACCTGGTTGCTGAACGAGCAGCTCATCACGAAGGACGGATGCCCCGTCGCGCACCCGAGGTTCAGCAGTCGCCCCTCGGCGAGGATCAGCACCGAATGCCCGTCCGGGAAGATCCACTCGTCGAACTGCGGCTTGATGTTGTTGCGCGTGA
>CAYSFN010000089.1:0-10552 GCA_964430045.1 uncultured Gemmatimonadaceae bacterium | reverse complement strand
CCACGCCGGCGTCCTTCGAGCCGGTGCTCGATTACGTGGTCGTCAAGTGCCCGCGCTTCGCGTTCGAGAAGTTCCCGGGGGCCGACCCCCGGCTCACGACGCAGATGAAGTCGGTCGGTGAGTCGATGGCGATGGGGCGGACGTTCAAGGAGGCGTTCCAGAAGGCGCTGCGCGCGCTCGAGGCCGGCCGCATCGGCTGGGCGACCGCCGCGCGGCTCGAGGATGACCGGCTGGCGGACGAGTCGCGCGACTCGCTCGCGGCGGCGCTGCGGCAACCGACGCCCGAGCGGATCTTCCAGGTTAAGCGGGCGATGCACGCCGGCTTCACGGACGCCGAACTCTACGCCCTCACGGGCATCGACTGGTGGTTCCTCGCGCAATTGCGCGAACTGCTCGAGGCCGAAGCCGAGTACGCGGCGCTGCCCGAGGTCACGGCCGACCAGTTGCGCGGCATGAAGGCGATGGGGTTCTCGGACGCGCAACTGGCCCTGCTGCGCGGCGAACGGGAAGCGGAGGTGCGCACCCGCCGCTGGGCGCTCGACATCCGGCCGTCGTACAAGATGGTCGATACCTGCGCGGGCGAGTTCCCGTCGGAGACGCCGTATCTCTACAGCGCCTACGACGAGGAATCCGAAGCCCCGGCCAGCGGCCGCCGCTCCGTCGTGATCCTCGGCAGCGGCCCGAACCGCATCGGCCAGGGGGTCGAGTTCGACTACTGCTGCGTGCGCGCCGTCCTGGCGCTGCGCGAGGCGGGGTACGAGACGATCATGATCAACTCGAACCCCGAGACCGTGTCGACGGACTTCGATACGTCCGACAAGCTCTACTTCGAACCCCTCACGCTCGAGGACGTGCTCGAGGTCATCCACCGGGAGCAGCCGATCGGCGTCATCGTGCAGCTCGGCGGCCAGACGCCACTGAAGCTGACCAAGGGGCTCGAGGCCGCCGGCGTGCGCATCCTGGGCACCTCGCCGGACGCGATCGACATCGCGGAGGATCGCCGGCGCTTCGACGTGCTGGCGCGCGAACTCGGCGTCGCACAGCCTCCCAACGGGACCGCCACCAGCGTGGACGAGGCCGTGGGCATCGCGGCGGCGATCGGGTACCCGGTGCTGGTGCGTCCGAGCTACGTGCTCGGTGGCCGCGCGATGCAGATCGTGCACGACGAGCACGCCCTGCGCGGGTATTTCGCGAGTGCGGTGCGCGTCTCCGAGGAGCGGCCCGTCCTGATCGATGCCTTCCTCGAGGACGCCACCGAGGCCGACGTGGATTGCCTCAGCGACGGGACGACGGTGGTGATCGGCGGCATCATGGAGCACATCGAGGAGGCCGGGGTGCACTCCGGCGACTCGGCCTGCGTGCTGCCGCCGCAACGCATCACGCCGGCCCACCAGGAGGTGATGCGCGCCCATTCGGTGGCCTTCGCCCGCGCGCTCGGCGTCGTCGGCTTGATGAACGTGCAGTACGCGATCAAGGACGACACCGTGTACGTGATCGAGGTGAATCCGCGTGCGTCGCGGACCATCCCGTTCGTGTCGAAGGCGATCGGCGTCCCGCTGGCGAGCCTGGCGGCGCGGGTCATGCTGGGCGAGCGTCTGGCGGACCTCGGCTTCACGGAGGAGATCATTCCGGTGCACATCTCCGTCAAGGAGGCGGTGTTCCCCTTCAACAAGTTCCGCGAGTTCGACCCCATCCTCGGGCCCGAGATGCGCTCGACGGGGGAGGTGATGGGCATCGCGACCACGTTCGGCGAGGCCTTCGCGAAGGCCCAGGCGGCCGCCAGCAACACGCTGCCGCAGCGCGGGGCGGTCTTCCTCACCGTCACCGAGCGCGACAAGGACCGCATCCTGCCCCTGGCCGAGCGCCTGGTCGCGGTGGGCTTCACGCTGTACGCCACGGACGGCACGGCGGCCATGCTGACCGCCGCCGGTCTTTCGGTGGACGTGGTCCACAAGGTGGGGTCGGGGCGTCCGGACGGGCTGGACCTCATCAAGAACGGGGCCGTGCATCTCCTGATCAACACGTCGAAGGGCAAGCGGGCGCAGCAGGACGCGCAGTCGCTGCGTCAGGCGGCCATCGCGGCGCGTCTGCCGTACACGACGACGCTGTCGGCGGCCCGCGCCGCCGTCGATGCGATCGTGGCGCAGGTCGCCGGACCGTTCGAGGTGCGGAGCATCCAGGAGTGGACCGCGTGACCACGCCCGGGACGTTCGTGCACGAGTCCAGCTACGTCGACGAGGGCGCGCGCGTCGGGGCGGGCACGCGCATCTGGCACTTCTGTCACGTCTTGCCGGGGGCCGTCATCGGGGACGGATGCTCGCTGGGGCAGAACGTCGTGGTGATGAATGGCGTGACCATCGGCAACAACGTCAAGATCCAGAACAACGTGTCCATCTACGAGGGCGTGACGCTCGAGGACGACGTGTTCTGCGGTCCGTCGATGGTGTTCACGAACGTGGTGAACCCGCGCAGCCACATCGTGCGGCGGGACGAGTATCTCCCGACCGTGGTGCGCCGGGGCGCGTCGATCGGCGCCAACGCGACGGTCGTGTGCGGGGTGACCATCGGCGCCTACGCGTTCATCGGCGCCGGCGCCGTGGTGACCCGCGACGTGCCCGCGCATGCGCTGATCACCGGCGTGCCCGGTCGCCGCACGGGCTGGATGTCGACCGCGGGTTACCGGCTGGAGTCCGATGGCTGGGACGGGGCCGCCGAGCGGTTGCGGTGTGCGGGCACGGGCGCGTCGTATCGGCGACGCGGCGACCTCGTCGAACCGGTGGAGGGATGATGACGGAGATCCGAGTCGCGCTCGTCGGCTGCGGGCGCATCGCGAAGAACCACGTGGAGGCGCTGCGGCAGGTCGAGGGGATGACGCTCAGCGCGGTCTGCGACGTGCTCGCCGACCGGGCCGAGGCCATGGGGACGGCCGAGGGCGTGCCGTGGTTCACCGCCTACGAGCAGATGCTCGCCACGGCACCCTGCGATGCCGTCGTGATCTGCACGCCCTCGGGGCTGCACCCGCAGCACGGCATCGCGGCGGCACGGGCCGGGAAGCACGTGATCAGCGAGAAGCCGATGGCCATCACGCTGCGCGCCGCGGACGATCTCGTCGCGGCCTGTGATGCCGCGGGGGTCCAGTTGTTCGTGGTCAAGCAGAATCGGCTGAACCCCGCGATCCAGTTGCTGCGTCGCGCGGTGGACAAGGGGCGGTTCGGCCGCATCTTCTCGGCCAATGCCACGGTGCGCTGGTCCCGTCCGCAGGAGTACTACGATTCCGCGGACTGGCGCGGGACGTGGGAGTTCGACGGCGGCGCGTTCATGAACCAGGCCTCGCACTACGTGGACCTGATCCAGTGGCTCGTGGGCCCGGTCGAGAGCGTGATCGCGAAGACGGCGACGCTGGCCCGGCGGATCGAGGCCGAGGACATCGGCGCGGCGGTGCTCAAGTTCCGGAGCGGGGCGATCGGCGTGATCGATGTGTCGATGCTGACGTTCCCCAGGAACCTCGAAGGGTCGATCACGATCCTCGGCGAACGCGGCTCGGTGAAGATCGGGGGGACGGCGGTGAACAAGGTCGAGGTGTGGCAGTTCGCCGAGTACGACGACGACGACAAGGCGATCGATGCCGCGGCGACGAACCCGCCCACGGTCTATGGATTCGGGCACCTCGGCTATTATGAGAACGTGGCGGCGGTCCTGCGGGGCGAGGCCCGTCCGGACACGGATGGACGGAGTGGGCGGAAGTCGCTGGAGCTGATCCTCGGGATCTACGAGAGCGCACGGACGGGTCGCGAAGTCCCGCTGCCGCTGGTGCGCCGGTGACCACAGGGGCGCGGCGCGCGGGGCGTGTGCGCGGCATCATCAACCAATCGGGGGCGGAGTAGCGGATGGCGGTTCCACTGCTGGATCTCAAGGCACAGTACGCCACGATCAAGGACGAGGTGGTTGCGGCGATGATGCAGGTCGTCGACGACCAGGCCTTCATCCTCGGCGCGCCGGTGGGGCAGCTTGAACGCGAGGTCGCGGAGCTGTCGCAGACGCGGTTCGCGGTCGGCTGCGCGAACGGGACCGACGCGCTGCTCCTCGCGTTCCGGGCCCTCGACGTCGGGCCCGGCGACGAGGTGATCGCACCGCCGTTCACGTTCTTCGCCACCGCCGGGGCGATCCACAACGTCGGGGCGCGGCCGGTCTTCGTCGACATCGATCCCCGCAGCTTCAACATCGATCCGGCGGCGGCTGCCGCGGCCAGGACGTCACGGTCCAAGGCGGTCGTGCCGGTGGACCTCTTCGGGCAGGTCGCGCCGATCGAGCACATCCGCGCGGCGCTCCCGGACCTTCCCATCGTCGAGGACGCGGCCCAGTCGATCGGTGCCAGGCGCCTGATCGACGGCACGTGGCGGATGGCCGGCGAGGTGGCCACCATCGGGACCTTCTCGTTCTTCCCCTCCAAGAACCTGGGAGGGTTCGGCGACGGCGGCATGGTCGTGACGCAGGACGAGCACCTGCACGGGCGGTTGGCGCGCCTGCGCACGCACGGGAGCACCCGGACCTATGTCCACGACGAGGTCGGGTACAACTCCCGCCTGGACGCGCTCCAGGCGGCCGTCCTGTCCGTCAAGCTCGCCCGGTTGCAGGGGTGGAGCGCGGCGCGGCGGGCGAATGCGGCGTACTACGATGCCGCGCTCGCAGACGTCGCCGAGGTGGTGACGCCGCATGTCGCCCCGGAGAGCGAGCACATCTTCAACCAGTACACGTTGCGCGTCGAGCGCCGGGATGCGCTGCAGGAGCATCTCCGGTCGGCGGGGATCGGGAACAGCGTCTATTACCCGCTGCCGCTGCACCTGCAGCCGTGCTTCGCGTACCTCGGCTACCGCGAGGGGGCGTGTCCGGTGGCCGAGGCCGCGTCCCGCGAGGTGATCTCGTTGCCCGTGTTCCCGGAGCTGACGGCGGATCAGCGCGACGAGGTCGTCGCCGCAGTGCGCGGGTTCTACGGCCGATGACCGACGCCCTCGAACAGCGACTCATCGCGCAGATCGCCGACCGGTCTGCGGTCGTCGGGGTGATCGGGCTCGGGTACGTCGGCCTGCCGCTGGCCATGGCGTTCGCCGAGGCGGGGCTGACCGTCGTGGGCTACGACGTCAGCACGCGGGTCGTGGACGGGCTGATGCAGGGCCGGTCGCACGTGCAGGACGTCGCGTCGGAGCAGGTTGCGCGCCATGTCGCGTCGGGGCGCTTCCGGGCGTCGACCGGGACGGCGGTGCTCGCCGAGGCCACGGCCGTGTCGATCGCGGTGCCGACGCCCCTGGTCAAGACGCGCGACCCGGACATGTCGTACGTCATCGCCGCCGCCGAAGCCGTCGCCGCGCAGGCGCGGCCCGGGATGCTCATCGTGCTCGAGTCGACCACGTACCCCGGGACCACGCGCGAGCTGCTGCAGCCGCGGCTGGAGGCCCGTGGGTTGACGGTCGGGCAGGACGTGTTCCTGGCGTTCAGCCCGGAGCGCGTGGATCCCGGCAATGCGGTGTGGAACACGAAGAACACGCCGAAGGTCGTCGGGGGCATCACGGCGGCCTGCACGCGCGTCGCGTCGGCGCTCTACGCGACCTGCATCGAGACCATCGTGCCGGTGTCGTCGACCGAGACCGCGGAGCTGGTGAAGCTGCTCGAGAACACCTTCCGGTCCGTGAACATCGCGATGGTGAACGAGATGGCGCTGGTCTGCGATCGCCTGGGGGTGGACGTGTGGGAGGTGATCGACGCGGCGGCGACGAAGCCGTTCGGCTTCATGAAGTTCTCGCCCGGACCGGGCATCGGCGGCCACTGCATCCCGCTCGATCCGCACTACCTCGCGTGGAAGATGCGCGAGCTGAACTACAAGACCCGTTTCATCGACCTGGCCAGCGAGATCAACTCGGCGATGCCCGAGGTCGTGGTGGAGCAGGTCGCCCGGGCGCTCAACGACGCGGGCAAGCCGGTGCGCGGGCGGGTGATCCTCGTGCTCGGGGTCGCCTACAAGCGCGACATCGATGACGTCCGCGAGAGTCCCGCCCTGGACGTCCTGCACCTGCTGCAGGCCCGTGGTGCCGACGTGCGCTACCACGATCCGCACGTCGCACGCTTCACCGAGGACGGCAGGACCTACGAGAGTCAGCCCCTCGACGCCGCCGCGCTCGACGCCGCCGACGTGGTCGTGATCGTCACGGACCACAAGGCGGTGGACTACCAGCTGGTGGTGGACCACGCGGCGCTGGTCGTGGATACGCGCAACGTGACGCGGGGCCTGCGGCGCGGGCGGGCGACCATCCTGTCGCTGGCGGCGTCGCCACGGACGCCGGCCCCGTGATCGTCGGCGTCGTCGGGACCGGGTACGTGGGGCTCGTCGCCGGCGCGTGTTTCGCCGAGACGGGGAACGACGTGGTCTGCGCCGACGTCGACGCCGCGAAGATCGCGGGCCTGCAGCGCAACGAGATGCCGATCTACGAACCGGGGCTCGAGGAGCTGGTCGCGCGGAACCAGGCGGAGGGCCGTCTGCGGTTCACCACGGACATCGCCGACGCGGTGGCGCAGGCCGAGGTGGTGTTCATCGCGGTCGGTACGCCGGCCGACGAGGATGGGTCGGCGGACCTGCGGCACGTGCTGACCGTCGCCGAGGCGATCGGTCGTCACGCGCAGCGCGACCTCGTGGTCGTGACGAAGAGCACGGTCCCGGTGGGCACCGCGGCGAAGGTGCGCGAGGCTGTGTCGCGCACGGCGCGGGTCCGGTTCCACGTCTGTGCGAACCCGGAGTTCCTCAAGGAAGGCGCGGCGATCGACGACTTCCTCAAGCCGGATCGCGTCGTGGTGGGCACCGACGACCCGGAGGCGCGGCGGGTGATGAACGAGCTGTACGCCCCCTTCGTGCGCACCGGCAAGCCGATCATCCACATGGACATCGCCTCGGCGGAGATGACCAAGTACGCCGCGAACGCGATGCTGGCGACGCGCATCTCCTTCATGAACGAGATGGCGAATCTCTGCGAGGCGGTCGGCGCCGACGTCGACGCCGTGCGTCGCGGCGTCGGCAGTGATTCGCGCATCGGGCCGTCGTTCCTCTTTCCCGGGCCTGGGTATGGCGGCTCCTGCTTCCCCAAGGACGTGCGCGCCCTGCTGCGCACCGCCGCCGAGGCGGGGTCCGCGCTCGCCGTCGTCACGGCGGCCGAACTGGCGAACACCCGGCAGCAGCGCACCAGCGCGGTGCGTGTGCGGGCCGCGCTCGGCGGCGCACTGCGCGGGACGCGGATCGCCGTCTGGGGCCTCGCGTTCAAGGCGAACACTGACGACATGCGGGAGTCGCCGGCGCTGACGCTGATCGACGACCTGCTGCAGGACGGCGCGTCGGTGATCACGCACGATCCCGAGGCGATGCCCGAAGCGCGCCGCCGACTGGGCGCACGCATCGCCTACGCGGAGGGGATGTACGACGCGCTCGCCGACGCCGACGCCCTCGTCGTGCTGACCGACTGGAACGTGTATCGCAATCCCGACTTCGCCCGCATCAAGCGATCCCTGCGGGCGCCCGTGCTGGTCGATCTGCGGAACCTGTACGACCCCGCCCGCCTCGCCGCGCTGGGCTTCCATTACACCAGCGTCGGGCGTCCGACGCCGGAGGGCAGATGAGGGTCCTGATCACGGGATGCGCCGGGTTCCTCGGGTCGCATCTTGCCGACCGGTTTCTCGCCGACGGGCACGCCGTCGTCGGCGTGGACAACTTTTTGACCGGTCACCCCGACAACATCGCCCACCTGATGTCGCACGAGCGGTTCGAGTTCCTGCGGCACAATGTGTCGGAGTTCACGTACCTCGCGGGAGACCTCGACGGGGTCCTGCACTTCGCGTCCCCCGCGAGTCCGGTCGATTACCTGCGGTATCCGATCCAGACGCTGAAGGTCGGTGCCCTGGGGACCCACAATGCCCTCGGCCTCGCCAAGGCCAAGGGCGCGCGATTCCTGCTTGCCTCGACGTCGGAGGTGTACGGCGACCCGCTGGTGCATCCGCAGCCGGAGTCCTACTGGGGGAACGTGAACCCTATCGGACCGCGGGGGGTCTATGATGAGGCGAAGCGCTTCGCCGAAGCGATCACGATGGCGTACCACCGGACGCACGGGCTGGAGACGCGCATCGTGCGGATTTTCAACACCTACGGGCCGCGGATGCGGCCGGATGATGGTCGGGTCGTGTCGAATTTCATAGCACAGGCGATCGCCGGGCGCCCGCTGACGTTGTATGGCGATGGATCGCAGACGCGGTCCTTCTGTTTCGTGTCCGATGAGGTCGAGGGGATCTACCGGCTCTTCCACCATGGGGATGCGCAACCGATGAACATCGGGAACCCGACGGAGTTCACCGTGCACGCCCTGGCGGCCCTGGTGCTGCGGGTGACGGGGAGCCGCTCCGCGCTGGAATACCATCCGCTGCCGGAGGATGACCCGAAGCTCCGCCGCCCGGACATCACGCGGGCCCGGACGATGCTCGACTGGGTGCCGACCGTCACCCTCGAAGAGGGCGTGGCCGCGACCGTTGCCGATTTCCGGCAGCGTCTCGCCGCGTCTGGAGGGGTCGCATGAGCCGCGTCATGGTGCGTCGCGCCGGCGTGGCGGTGGCGGCCCTGCTCGCGGTGACCGCGTGCAAGCCGTCCTTCCGGGTGCAGGCCTTCGACTCCACGGCGTCGTTGCATGCGGCGGGGGTCCGCGAGCAGCAGGCCGGTCGCACGGACAACGCGATCCAGGCCTTCGAGCGCCTGCAGGTCCAGCTCCCGCCGAACGACACCCTGCTGCCGCTCGTGCATCGCGCCCTGGGCGACCTGCACGCGAAGAAGAAGCAGTGGTTGCTTGCCGGGCAGACCTACCTGCGCCTGACCGAGAATTTCCCGGATCATCCGTTGGCCGACGATGCGTTGCTGGCTGCAGGGGATGCCTTCGCGCGCCTGTGGAGCAAGCCGGAACTCGACCCCAAGTACGGGCTGGAGGCCCTGGCGACCTACAATCTGCTCATCCGGCAGTACCCGGCGTCGCCGAACCTGATCGCCGCCGGTCAGGGGGCCGCCCGGCTTCGGCAGATGCTGGGCCAGAAGGACCTGCTCATCGGCATGCACTATTTTCGGCGCAAGGCCTACGATTCGGCGATCATCTACTTCGACGATGCGGCGACCGGGTACGCCGGGACCGACGCCGCGCGCGACGCGCTCCTGATGATCGTGCGGAGCTATCGTGCGCTGCGCTACGAGGACGACGCCGCCGAGACCTGTGCCCGGGCGCACAAGGAGTATCCCAGCGATCCGACGGTCGGCGCGGTCTGCCCGGCAGGGTGATCGCGTGGAGCGGATCGGCCTGTTCGGCGGCAGCTTCGACCCGCCTCACGTCGGGCATCTCCTCGCCGTCTCGGACGCAGTGGAGGCGCTGCGACTGGACCGCGTGGTGTGGATCCCCAACGCCGCGCAGCCCTTGAAGGGGGTCGCGGGCGCGTCGCCGGCGCATCGGCTGGCGATGACCCGGCTCCTCTGTGGCACCGACCCTCGGTTCGAGGTGGACGCCATTGAAGTGGACCGGGGGGGATTATCTTACATGGTGGAGACGGTGCGCGCGCTGGCGGCGCGCCGTCCCGGCGCGGCCCTGTTCTTGCTGCTTGGTGCGGATGCGGCGGCCCTGCTGCCACAGTGGCGGGAGCCGGAGCAGATCGCGGCGCTCGCCGAGATCGTCGTGCTGACGCGGGGTGGCGGCGAGCGGTCCGCGCCGCCGAGCCTGCGTCGCGTGCCGACGCGGCGCGTGGATGTGTCGTCAACGGAGATCCGGGCGCGGGTGCGCGCGGGGCTTCCGCTCACTGGTTTCGTACCGGACGCCGTCGCGGAATATCTCCGCCGACACGCCGTGTATGGTTGAGGATTGAGATGATCAAGAAGCTGCTGCAGGGCGTCTTCGGGACGCGCCATACACGGGAACTCACGCGGATCAAGCCGATCCTGGCGGAGATCGCCGAACACAGGACCGCGCTGCAAACGGTCGATGACGCCACCCTGCGGGGGCAGACCGCCAAGTTCCGGGCGGTGCTGCGCGAGCGCACGGCGGAGCTGGAGCAGCGGATTGCCGCGCTGAAGCAGGCCAAGCACGACGCGACGGACGCGGCGGAGCGCGAGCGCCTCGACCTCGAGCTGAGCGGGGGGGACGGCAGCGGGGGGCTCGAGGGCGCCCTGCGCACGATGATCGCGGAGACGCTCGACGCGCTCCTGCCCGAGGCCTTCGCGACCGTCCAGGAGGCCGCCCGCCGCCTCGTGGGGACCGAGGTGATGGTGACCGGCCATCCCCTGCGCTGGGACATGGTCCACTACGAGGTGCAGCTGATCGGTGGCATCCAGTTGCATCTGGGGAAGATCGCCGAGATGGCGACCGGCGAAGGCAAGACGCTCGTTGCCACGCTGCCGCTGTACCTGAACGCGCTCCCGGGCCGTGGCGCCCACTTGGTGACGGTCAACACCTACCTCGCCCGTCGCGACTCGCAGTGGATGGGGCACCTCTACACC
>CAYSFN010000088.1:0-10703 GCA_964430045.1 uncultured Gemmatimonadaceae bacterium | reverse complement strand
CCGAAGTCCGCATGCTGCTCCTCGAGGTGGAAGAGGGAGAACCGGATCGTGACCTCCTCGGCGGCGTCGTCCGCCGTGAGCGTCCCCGCGAACGGGTTCGTCGTGCTGCGCTCGAAGATCGCGGCGCCGACCGGCGTGACCGTCACGTTGAGCTGGAACTCCGTGATGGAGAGATCGTCGATCGGCGCGCCCGCCTCGTCGAGGAACTCCGCCGAGACGGGGCTCGCACCCAGGGGCAGCACGACGACGTCGGGCGGCGTCACCGTCCCGTTGTCGCTGATGGTGATCACCTGCCCCCCGACGGTCAGGCGGACCGACGCAACCTCGGGTTCATCGTGATCGTCGAGACCGGTTGCGTCGTCCTTGCACGCTGACATCGACAAGACCAGCAGCGCGGGCAGCACCGCGAACACACGGCGAACGGACAGAGCAGACAGCATGGGAATCTCCGCAAGGGGTGAGGGGGACATCAGAACAGCACGCGATACAGCAGTGACACATTGCGTCCGGCTTCGGGGATGATCTCCTTCGTCCGGGACAGGTGATCGCGGTAGGCACGATCGAAGAGGTTGTCCACCCGGAACGTCACGGCGTGCAGACGATCGCCCACGAGCAACCGAACGCCGGCATGCACCTCGGCGACCGCCGCCCCGGCGGTCCGGGTCTCGAAGTCGCCGAGTCGCTCCTGCGCCCCCATGACGCGCGCCCCGGCCGACGCGAACCAGCGAGGACGATCCCACCGCAGGGCAAGCCGACCGTTCAGCGGCGGGAGCAGCGGGAGATGCCGGGACGACAGCACGTCCGGCGCCCCGTCGATGCCGGCGATCGTGTCGCGCGTGCCGAGCACGGTCCCACGCACCACCGACGCCGAACCCTCGAGGACGACAGCCGATGCGACCACCCAGGCCACCGACGCCTCGCCGCCGGTCAGTTCCGCGTCGCGCCCCATGTACTGGAACTTCCAGCGCTCGCCCTGCCGCCCCAGTTCACCGGTGTTGCGCGGGAAGATGTACGACGAGAGGCGATTGCTGAAGGCCGCGAACTCGCCCGTGACGCGCTCGCGCTCCACCCGCACGAAGAGGTCCGCTCCCAGCCCCGTTTCGGCGTCGAGCCGCGGGTTCCCGACGTCGTACGAGTACGCCGCAAGGTGGGGACCGTCCGAGTACAGCTCGTTGAAGTCCGGCACGCGGAACGAGCGACTGAGGTTGGCGCCGACGCGCACCGCCTCGCCGACGCGCCGCACGACGCCCATGGAGGCGGAGATGTTCGCGAACGTCCGCGCGTCGGTGGGGATCTGCTCGCCCAGCACCGTCACCACGCCCGCTTCGCGGGGCGTGAAACGCGCAACGTCACCGCGGAGCCCGGCCTGCCAGCGCCACGGCCCGTGGGCCAGCTCCTCGACCACGAAGACCCCCAGGGTCCAGTCGTCCGTGCTGGGCGTGCGCAAGGCGCCGGCCGTCGTGATGCCACGCAGTTGCGCGCGCACCCCGGCTGCCCCCGACGTCAGGCGTCCGACCGCACCGTGCGAGGCCAGCAGCTCGGCGGCGAGCATCCGCTGGTCGAAGCGCGTCGACACCAACCCGGACTTGCTGCGCTCCTCGTGCCGGTAGTCGGTGAGCACCACCGACCCCCGCAGCGATTCGACGAGGGCGTCCTCGCGATGCACATCCCCTTCAACGCGCAGAGCCTGCCGCCGCATCACGATATCCACCCCACCTGGATGCGCCCCGGCGAACCCGCCCGGGAGTCCGTAGTCCGATGTGTAGGTGCGGTACGCGACACCGAGGTGCCCCTGTGCACCGACGCGCGACACCCCGAGCGCACTCCCCAGCGCCTGCACCGGCGTATTCGCCAACCGGCCGTCGGGCGTGCGCAGATCGCCCGCCGAGCGCACGCTGCCTTCGGCGCGCCACGCGAGGCCGGCGATCGCCGCCCGCGCGTCCGCACCCACCGTCCACCCGTCGTTCACCGAGCTCGCCTGGCTCGAGATCGTGCCGTGGACGGCGTCCGGGAGCGCCCGCGGAATCTCTTCACGGACCGCATTGATGACGCCCCCCAGGGCGCTGCTGCCATACAACAGGGAATTGGGACCGCGCACCACTTCGACGCGCCGCACCGTGAGCGCGTCGAGCGCGACCGCGTGGTCGGCCGACGTGGTCGAGAGATCGCCGGTCCGCGTGCCGTCCTCGAGCACGAGCACGCGATCGCCGCTGAGCCCGCGCAGCACCGGGCGGGCGGTCGCGGGGCCCATGCGCGTCGCACTCACCCCGGGCTCGCCTGCGATGCTCCCGGCGAGCGTCCCGTCGAGTCGGCGATCGAGGCCGGCGCCCTCGAGGACGGTGGTCGGACTCACCGCATCGGCCGCGCGGCGTTCGCGGACGGTCCCCGTGACGACCGTCGCCGCCAGCGTCACGGGCATCGCGCGCAGCGGCAGGACCACCACGGTGTCCGCGCCGGCGTTGACCCGCAGCACCAGCTCCGCAGGCGCGTAGCCGATGCGCTGGGCCAGCAGCGTGTACTGCCCCGCGGGCAGATCCGCGAAGCGGAACCGCCCGTCGCTGTGGGTCTGCTCGACCCGATGCAGCTCCAGGACGCGCACGATCACAAGCGGGAGCGACGCCCCGCCGTCGGCATCGACGACCGTCCCCTGCACCGTGCCCGTGCGGCCCTGGGCCGCCGCCTGCCCGGGGGCCACGGCCGCCACCAGCAGCGTGCTCGCAGCCCAGCGAACGAATGAACGAAATTGATAGCGCATTACCATAAGATTACCGCAACGGCCCCGCAAATGGAAGCTCCCCCACCACCGGCCCCACGGGTTAAACTCAGCGCATGCGACTACGTTCCCTCTTCGCTCACCTCGTCGGATCAGCGCTGATCGCATCCCCGGTCGGCGCGCAGGGCGTCGACCACGCTTGGCGTGTGGGCGCGACCTTTGTCGCCCCGGCACAGCTCCTCGATGCCACGGATGGCGAGGTGCGATCCGCCCCGGGCCTCGCACTCGAGGTGAGCAGGCACTGGCGCCGGACCACCGAGCTGCCGACCTTCCTGCTCCTCCGGCTCGCGCGGGTCGCCACCGAGGCGACGCGCGGCACGCAATCCTGGGACCCCGGCGCGATCACCTCGCTGGACCTCGTCGGCGGTGTGAGCCACGCGGTGGGCCAGCGCCTGCTCGCGCACGCCGGCGCCGGACTGGGCCTGTGGTCCCTGCCCGAATCCGGCGCGCCCTTCGCCGCCATGGGTGCGCTGCGCCCCTTGGTCGACGTCGGCCTGCACGTGGCGCTGACACCGCACCTGCGCGTGACGCTGGCGGCGTCGGGGACGCGCATACCGGCGGACGATGCACACGCCCAATCCGCCGGCTATTACTGGCGTCCGCTGCTCGGAGTCTCCCGTGCATTCTGATGCTCGCGCTGCACGCCTCGCGCTCGCGCTCGCCCTCGGCATCGCCGCCTGCGACACCCCGACGGTTCCCGCGGACGCGGCCGCGTACGATCCCGCCGGGCTGACCGGGTTCCTCTACCACTGGGGCACCGGCCGCGAGATCGCGATCTTCGTCGACCCCGCCGCAGTGCCCGAGGGCACGGATCTCGACGCAGAGGTGCGCCACGGCATTGCCGCGTGGTCGGCCACGACGCGGTTGGGCGAACTGCGCGCCCGCGTCGTGGCGGCCGTGCGCGACGCGGACGTCGTCGTGCGTCACGCCGGCGCCCCGCGTCTCGTCGAGAACGCGACCTGCCCTCCCCTGACCATCGGTGCGGCGGGCCACACCTTCTTCTGCGTGGTCGATGCAACGGCCCTGACCCTCACCGCACGCACGGGTCCGCCGGGTCGCGTCAAGATGGAGGTCACCGTCGACCGGTCCTTCGCCGACGACGCCGCCCACTTCCGCGCCATCGTCACGCACGAGCTGGGGCACGTGTTCGGGCTCGGCGCCCACACCGGCAGCGCCGATGACGTGATGTTCGCCTTCCCGCGGCGCAGCACGCCGAGCAGTGCCGATGCGCGCACGTTGCGCGCCCTGTTCGCGGTGCGCCCCGACGTGCGGTTCTGATCCGGGGCGGCGCGATGGACACGATCCGCGACCCGCTCTGGCAGACCATCCGGCTCGACGAGACCGCACGGCGCCTGGTGGACACGCCCGTCATGCAGCGCCTCCGCTACGTGCGTCAGCTCGGGCACGCCCACCTCGTGTACCCGGGGGCGAATCACTCGCGCTTCGAGCACGCGCTCGGGGCCCATGAACTCGCGCGCCGCACGCTCGCCCTCCTCGCCGACGGGGGGGCGCTCGCCGGGGTCGACGCCGAAGAGCCCGCGCTCATCCGTGCCGCGGCGTTGCTGCACGACGTCGGGCACTACCCGTACTCCCACGCCGTCGAGGAGATCGGCGTGCCGAACCACGAGGACGTCGCCGCGCCGCGCATCACCGAGGGCCCCGTCGCGAAGATCCTCCGCGCCGACCTCGGCCCGGACGCCCCCGACCGCGTCCTCGCGCTGATCGGCGGGACCAGCGCGTCCCCGCTCGCGGGCTTGATCTCCGGCTCGACCGACCTCGACAAGCTCGAGTACCTGCGCCGTGACGCGCTCATGTGCGGCGTCCCCTACGGCGAAATCGACGTCGACCGCCTGATGCATGCGCTGGTCGTGGTGCAGGACCCCGTGCGCGGCCGCCAGGCCATCGGGCTGCGGCACAAGGGGCTCTCCGCGCTCGAATCGCTGCTCTTCGCCAAGTACCAGATGTACCGCAACGTCTACTGGCATCACGCGGTGCGCAGTGCGACCGCGATGTACAAGCGCGTGGTCGAGGACGCGCTCGCCGACGGACACCTCAGCGCGCAGGCGCTCACCAGCTTCACCGACGAACGCCTGATGCACACGCTCGACGCACCCGGCGCCTCGCCCCTGGTCGCCGCGCTGCGCGAACGCCGCCTGTTCAAGCGCATGGTGGAGGCACCCGCGGCGGACCTCGACACGGATGCGCTGGAGTGGATCGCCACGGATCGCAGCCGCGTCCGCCGGGCGGAGGCCAGGCTCGCCGAGGCCAGCGGCCTCCAGGCGCACGAAGTCCTGCTGGACTTCCCGGTCAAGACCCAGATGCTGGGCCTGGACCTGCCCGTGCTGCAACGCGATGGGTCGGTCGCACATCTGACCCACGCGGGACGCGCGGGGGCGATCGACCTCCCCTCCATTGCCGAGTCGCTCTACCGGTCCGCGCGCTGGCTGCGCGTGTTCGCGGCACGCCCTGCGCAGATCGACCTGCCGCACGCCCTCGAGATCCTCACGGCGGTCTGACGCACCTGGTCACGGCCGCCTGTGCACCGGGCGGTCTCCCGGCGCGGTACCTATCCCTGACCGCGCTCCCGCCCCCGTGCCTCGGCGAGCAGTCGCCCGAGCCCGCGATAGAAGGCGGCGTCCTCCGGCTGTGCGTCCGCGTCGAGTGCCAGGGCGCAGCGCTCCAGCGCGTAGAGGATGTTGCCCAGGTACATCGCCGCCAACGCCTCGACCGAGTCGGGGTTCGCGGGCGTGGACTCAGGCATCGTCGGCCACGAGCCCCTCGACGCGGATCACGATCGCCGTGATGTTGTCGAGCCCGCCACGTCCATTGGCCTCCGCGATCAGCGCATCCACGATGCGCCCGGGGCCGGACCGGGCCAGCAGCATCGTCTGCAGGCGGCGATCATCGACCATCCCCGTCAAGCCGTCGCTCGCCACGAGGAACACGTCCCCCACGGCCATCTCACCGGCGAACACGTCCGGTTCGACGGAGTCGCCCGCCCCCACGCAGCGCGTGATCACGTTGCTGTAGGGATGGTAACGCGCCTGCTCCGGCGTGAGGAAGCCGGCGTCGACCTGCTCCTGGACGTACGAATGATCCTTCGTCAGTTGCGCCAGCATGCCGTCGCGCAGCAGGTAGATGCGCGAGTCCCCGACCTGGCCAATGAGGTAGCGGCCGTGCGTCATCATCAGCACCGAGGCCGTGGTCCCCATCCCCTGCTTGTCCGACTCGGCGAGCATCCGCTCGTAGATGGCATGATTGGCGGCACGCAGCGCGCTGCCCATCGCCGCCGCCGCCGCCGGGTCCCGCACGTCGACCACGGGAGCCAGTTCGCGGGCGAGGATCTGCACCGCCATCTCGCTGGCCACCTCGCCCGCCGCGTGGCCGCCCATCCCATCCGCGACGACGAAGATGCCGCGCTGCACCGTGGCGTCGGCGTAGAAGTTGTCCTCGTTGCCACTGCGGATCATGCCCACGTCCGTCCGGGCCGCAACCGATAGCTGCACGTTACCAGCCTTGCATCAAGAAGAAGCCGGCGGCGGCCAGCGCAACCAGCGCGACCGCCACGGCGATGACCCGCAGAGAGGACCCGCGCCCCGGATCGTCAGCGGGCGCCGACGAGGTCGAGGATGGAACCGACTTTCGCGCCGCCGCCGCGCGCCGTGCCTCGGCGACCGCCGCCGCACCCATCGCACGCGTCCCCTTGCCGGTATCGGATGACGCGACGACCGCCTGAAACATCACCTTCAAGTCGCCGAACCGCAGATCCGGCGCCCCCTCGAGGCGCTGCTCCGACTCCACGCGCCGCCCGCCCACGAAGGTTCCGTTCGTGGACCCCATGTCGACCAGGAACCACCCGGTGTCGCGCTGCTGCAACTTGGCATGGGAATCGCTCACGGAGCCGTCGTCGATGACCAGGTCGTTGTGCGCCCCGCGACCAATGTGCGTCAGGGGCGAGCAGATGTCGAACGTGCGACCCTGCGTCGGACCCATGTTCTGCACCACGAGCCTCGCCAGCAATGGCCGGGAGGGCGGCGGGGCCGATGCCGGCGCGGACGCCGGGACCGGGACCGGGGACGGCGCCGATGGCGCGGGCGGCGCAGCGACCGGCGCAGGGGCGGCCCGCATCACGTCAGCATAGAAGCGGAACTCCTCGGGGCCGACGCGGATCACGTCGGCGCGCGCGAGGCCTCGCTCCGCGATGACCCGCTCGCCGTTGACCCACACGCCATTCGTGGACAGGTCGGTCAGGGTGTAGCCCTCGGCGCCGGGCGCGATCCGGGCGTGTCGCCGCGAGACCTCCGTCGCCGGCACGACGATGTCCGCGCTGGCGTCGCGACCCAGCACGACCCCGTCGGCGGCGATGGGGTATTCGCGTCCATCGACCAGCGACACCAGCCGGCCCCCGGTGGCGGTCGTCGGCGCGCTCGGAGCGGCCTTGCGCTGCGAGACCGCGTCGGCCACCGCCGAGGCCGAGACGAACTGCGTGCTCCCGTCCTGCGCCTGGTCGGAATAGCGGAGCTCGATCGCTCCCATCTCGATGCGGTCGCCGTGCATGAGCGGCGACGGCTCCACACTCAAGGCCAGCCCGTTGAGGCGCACCTCTCCGCCGCCCCCGCTGCGGGCGATCACCACCGCGCCGTCCGCTGCGACGGTCACCACTGCCTCTGCACCGGCGCCGGGGAGGACGATCTCGGCGCTGGGGTCCCCGCTCACGCGCTGCGCACCGAGGCGCAGCGGGAACTCATGGGAACCGTGTTGGAGATGGGCCATGGACCAAAGGAGGAAGACACGGGCGCCCGACGAGGGCCCCCGCCGGGCGCGTCTATGGAACAGGGGAAAACTACCCGTCGCGGTGCACCATGGGCAAGGCAGGAGCCTGCATCGGCCCCTCGTCACCGGCCACCGGCAGGGCCGCCGGGCGCGCAGAACACCCGTCGGCACACAACAGATCGAGGTGCATGCCCCGCTACATTCCACCCTGTGTCTGGACGTCTCATCGTACGCGGGGCCCGGCAGCACAACCTGAAGAACATCTCGGTGTCGCTGCCGCATCGGGCCATCACCGTCATCACCGGCCCCTCGGGCTCGGGCAAGTCGTCGCTGGCCTTCGACACCATCTACGCCGAGGGCCAGCGGCGCTATGTCGAGTCCCTCTCGGCGTACGTCCGCCAGTTCCTGGAGCGGATGCCCAAGCCGGAGGTGGACAGCATCGAGGGGCTCGCGCCCGCGGTCGCGATCGAGCAGCGCGCCCCCTCGCGCTCGTCGCGCTCCACGGTCGGCACCGCCACCGAGGTGTACGACTACCTGCGCCTGCTCTGGGCACGCGTCGGCGAACCGACCTGCCCCCGCTGCGGCGAGGTCCTCCGCCCCGACGCCCCGGGCCCTGCGGCGGATCGCGTGCTCACCGCGCCCGACGGCGCCCGCTGCACCATCGCTTTTCCGCTCAAGCGCAGTGCCGCCATCACGCATGAGGTGATCGTCGAGAACCTGCGGGCGCAGGGGTTCGTGCGCGTCGTGGCCGACGGCGTCCCGCTCCACCTGGACGACCTTGCGGCCACGCCGCACGACCTCGCCGCCGCGCAGGTGCTCCTGGTCGTGGCCGACCGGCTCACCGTGCGCCACGACGATCGCACCCGGCTCACCGAAGCGATCGCCAGCGCCTTTCGCCACGGCGATGGGGACGCCGTCGTGCTCTTCGCCGAGGCGGTGTCCCTGGCGGGCGACAGCACACCGCGGCTCCACCTCCCGCTCACCGAGCGCTTCGCCTGCCGCAACGACGGCACGACGCTGCCCGAGCCCACGCCGCAGTTGTTCTCGTTCAACAACCCACGGGGGGCCTGCGCCACCTGCAACGGGTTCGGCGCCAATCTCGAGTACGATGAACGGCTGATCGTCCCGGACCCGGCCTGCGCGCTGCGCCACGGCGCGATCCACCCGTGGACGATGCCGCGCTACGAGGGCAAGCGCCTCGCACTGGCCGAGTTCGCCCGGGCCAGGGGGATCCCGCTGGACGCGCCGTGGCAGACCCTGACGGCGGCGCAGCAGCAGATGCTCCTGCACGGCAAGGCCAAGGGCTTCACCGGCGTGTTCCCGTTCCTGGTGGCATTGGAGGAAAAGCGGTACAAGCAGTACATCCGCGTCTTTCTCCGGCAGTACCAGACCGCGCAGCCGTGTGCCGACTGCCGCGGGACCCGCCTCACCGCCGAAGCCCGGCAGGTGCTGGTCGAGGGCCGCGCGATCAGCGACGTCGCCGCGCTGTCGATCCGCGCGCTACGTCCGTGGCTGGAGCAGTTGCAGCTTCCCCCCCAGCGCCAGGCCGTCGCCGACCACATCCTCCGCGAGGCCCGTGCCCGCGTGCGGTTCCTCGACGACGTCGGCCTCGGCTACCTCACGCTGGACCGCGCGTCCCGCACGCTCTCGGGCGGCGAGGCGCAGCGCATCGCGCTGGCCAACGCCCTCGGCTCCGCGCTGGTCGACACCCTCTACGTCCTGGACGAACCGACGATCGGGCTGCACCAGCGCGACGTCGGCCGACTCCTCGCCCAGCTCCAGCGCCTGCGCGACGCGGGCAACACCGTGGTGATGGTCGAGCACGACCTCGACGCGATGCGCATCGCGGACTACGTGGTCGAGCTGGGGCCGCGCAGCGGCGAGCACGGCGGCGACGTCGTCTTCGCGGGCCCGGTCGACCGCGTGGCGGACAGCCCGCTGACCGGGCAGTACATCTCCGGGGAGCGGCGCATCCCCGTGCCCGCGCAGCCCCGCCGGATCGGCACCCGGCGGCTGCGGCTGCGCGGGGCGACCGCGCACACCGTGCACGGCGTGGACGTCGACATCCCGCTGGGCACCCTCAGCGTGATCACCGGGGTGTCCGGCAGCGGCAAGAGCACACTGGTCCACGACGTGCTGTACCACGCGCTCGAGCGGCTCCTCACGGGCAGCCACAGCGCGCGCGAACACTTGGGCGAGGTGGTCGGCCATTGGACGTCGCTCACGGGATGGGAGGGCCTGTCCGAGGTCGTCCTGATTGACCAGGAGCCGATCGGACGCTCGCCGCGGTCCAACCCCGTCACCTACGTCAAGGCCTTCGACACCATCCGCGCGCTCTTCGCCGACCTCCCGCTCGCCCGGCAGCGCCGCTACACCGCGGGGACCTTCAGCTTCAACGTGGCCGGCGGCCGCTGCGAGGCCTGCGACGGCGCGGGCCACGTGCAGATCGAGATGCAGTTCATGGCCGACGTGTACGTGCCCTGCGATCACTGCGCCGGGCGTCGCTTCAAGCCCGAGGTCCTCGACGTCAAGTACTTCGGCAAGTCGATCGTCGACGTGCTCGACCTGACGGTCGACGCCGCGATCCGCTTCTTCCCCCACGAGGAGAAGCTCGGCCAGGCGCTCTGGGAGGTGCAGCAGGTGGGCCTGGGCTATCTGCGGCTCGGACAGCCGGCGACGACCCTCTCCGGCGGCGAGGCGCAACGGCTGAAGATCGCCCGCGAACTGGCGCTGGCCGCGAAGGGCAAGGGCACGAAGCTCTACATTCTCGACGAGCCCACCACCGGGCTGCACCTCCGCGACGTCGAGCAGCTCCTTGGCGTCCTCGACCGCCTCGTCGACCACGGACACACCGCCGTGGTCATCGAGCACCATCTGGACGTGATCCGGCACGCCGACTGGATCATCGACATGGGGCCGGATGGCGGCCCGGACGGGGGCCAGGTCGTCGCGATGGGGCCGCCGACGGAGCTGCGCGATCACCCCACCAGCCACACGGTGCGTGCACTGCGCGAGAGCGGGTGGTAGGGTGCGACCCGCGTACGCTCGGCGTGACCACCGGCGTGCGAGGACACGCTCCCGCCCCCCTTCCATCCGCCGCTTCGGCGCTATATTTTTCAGGAATATTCCCGAGTAGCTCAGGTGGTAGAGCAGGTGA
>CAYSFN010000087.1:4937-10726 GCA_964430045.1 uncultured Gemmatimonadaceae bacterium | reverse complement strand
GCTCAACAGGTACTTGAACCGCGCGTTGGTCTCGCGCGCGGTGCCGAAGCCGGCGAACTGCCGCATCGTCCACAGCTTCCCGCGGTATCCGCTGGGGTGGATGCCCCGCGTGAACGGGTACGACCCGGGCACCTCGTGCACGACCTCGCTGGCGGGGTCGAGGTCGAGTGCCGTGTAGAGCGGCGCGACCTCCTGCGCCGAGTTGATGAACGCCGCGTCACGGAGCGCCGCCGCCTCGTAGCGCTGGCGCCACGCGGCGACCTCGGCGCGCAGGCGCTGGACCTCGGCCGTGAGGTCCGCCGTGAGATCCGCAGAGGTCGTCGACAGATCAGAAGGGAGTGTCGTCATAGGTCAGGTCCGGTCAGCAGTGCGCCGCAGTGGCGCAGCAGTTCATCGGCGACCCCGAACGGCGTCAGGGTGCCGACTTCGAGTCCGTCGAGTCGCTCCGTCACGAAGTCATGGGTGCTCGGGTCCCCCCAGAACCGGGTCCGGACTCGTTGCATGACCGCGTCCCGGACCCGTTCGGTCAGTCGAGCGCGCCGCCGGCTGCGGAGCTCCCCCGCGCGGTCAAGATACTCGAAGTGACGGTCCAGTGTGTCGAGCAACGGCTCCACGCCCCGCCCCTCGTGGCCGACGGTCTTGAGCACCGGGGGCGTCCACCGTGCCGCCGCAGGGTCTCCGGCCGCATCACGCGCGTGACGCACCGGGTGTGCGGCGCGCATCTCGACGCCATGATGACCGGGCGCCGGGGCAGCCCCCCCGATGCGCAGTCCGAGCATCAACTCGATCTCCACCGCGAGCCGGTCCGCCCCCGGGCGATCCGCCTTGTTCACGACGAACACGTCGGCGATCTCCATCAGCCCCGCCTTCAAGGTCTGGATCGAGTCACCGCTCTCCGGCACGAGCACGACGGTGCTCGTGTCCGCGGTCCGCGCAATGTCGAGTTCGCTCTGGCCCACACCGACCGTTTCGATGAAGATGCGATCCACCCCGAAGGCGTCGAGCACGTCGCAGACGTCGCGGGTCGCTGCGGCGAGCCCGCCGAGCGACCCGCGGGTCGCCATGGACCGGATGAAGACGTCGGGGTCGAGCGCGACCGCTTCCATCCGCACCCGGTCACCGAGCAGCGCCCCACCCGTGAAGGGCGAGGACGGATCGACGGCCACGACGGCGACGGTCAGTCCGCGCGCCCGGCAGGTGCGCACGAGTTGCATCGTCAGGGTGCTCTTGCCCGCCCCCGGCGGTCCCGTGATCCCCAGGCGGCGCGCACGACCGATCCGCGGATGCAGGGCGGCCAGCAGACCGTCCGCATGCAGACGCCGATTCTCGACGATCGACACCGCACGCGCGAGGGCCGCCGGTCGCCGCTGGTCGAAGTCGGCGAGCAGGCGTTGCAGGGGCACGGGGAGTTCAGCGGACATCAGTCGGTGGGGTCGTCGTGTTCATCGCGGATCTCGCCGACCAGTTCCTCGAGGAGATCTTCGAGGGAGACGAGGCCGAGCGTCCGCCCGTCGCGGTCATGCACGATCGCCAGGTGGGTGCGTTCGCGGAGCATGCGGTAGAGCAGATCACTGGCCAGCACGCTCGCGACCACGCGGATGATCGGGCGCAGGGGTGGGGCGGTCGTGAGGTCGCTGCGCAGGATGTCGAAGGCGTGCCACATGCCGACGATGGTGTCGAGGTCTCCCGCCATCACCGGGACCCGCGCGAACTTCGTGAGCGCGATCGCCAGCGCCGTCTCGCCGAACGCGGCCGTGGCGTCCACGGCGAAGATCTGTTCCCGGGGCCGCATCACGTCGCGCGCACGCTTGGACGAGAAGTCCACGACTCCGGTGATGATCGCGTTCTCCTCCGCATCGCCCACCCCTTCGAGCTCCCCTTCGCGCAGCAGGTCCTCGAGCGACTCGCGCTCCTCGTCCTCGGCCGGCGGGATGACCGTCCGGCGCCCCAGGCGCCCGATCTCCTCGGCAACGAGCACGAGCGGCGACAGGATCGTCGCGAGGCCGCGCAGCAGGGGCACCAGCCGGGGCACGATTTGCGTCGCCCACCGTCGCCCGATGGCGCGCGGGATCAACTGGCCGACGAAGAGCACCAGCACCGCGGCGATCACCGTGCGCTCGATGAGTTCCCGCAGCGCGTCGTGGCTGTGCAGCCCCAGTCCCACGCCAGCCCCGAAGGCCAGCAACGCGACCGTGGTGCCGGCCGCCAGCAGCAGGCGCCGGATGTCCTCGACGGACGAAGGGCCGACGGCGCCCCCTTGCAGGCGCTGCTCGACCCAGTGCCGCAGCCAGATGCGGCTCACGGACCGGATGGCGGCAGCCGCGGCGGTCAGCACACCAACCGCCGCGAGTGCGCCCAAGGCGGCGAAGGTGGACGTCGTCACGACGGCCGTCCCGCGTCGCGCTCGTCGAGGCGCTCGAGGAACACCCGTTCCACGCGCCGGCGTCGCACACGCTCCATCACGAAGTGCCAACCCCGCCAGTCCACGCTCTCACCGGCGCGCGGGACGCGCCCGAACAGTTCGTAGGCCAGCCCACCGACCGTATTGACGTCGTCGTGCTGCAGGGCGTCGCCGGTCAGGTCCGAGAGCTGCTCGAGCGTCAGACGCCCCGACACCCACAGCCGGTCGCCATCCACCTGGACCTCCGGGGCGTCGACGTCGTGCTCATCGTTGATCTCGCCAACGATCAGCTCGAGAACGTCCTCGATGGTCACCATGCCGGCGGTCCCACCGAACTCGTCGGCGACGATCGCGATATGCAGGCCGTGATCGCGGAAGTCGCGCAGCTGGACATCGACCGCCTTCACGGCCGGCACGAACGCCGCCGGGCGCACGAGCGTCACCCAGCCGCCCGCCGGCTCCCGATCCTCGACCACGAACGGCAGCAGATCCTTGGCGTAGAGGATGCCCGTCACGCCGTCGAGATCGGCCTCGAAGACGACGAGCCGCGAGTGCCCGGCACTCCGGACCCGGTCGATGACCTCCGACCACGGCGTGCGCTGGTCGATCCCCACGATGTCGACGCGCGGCGTCATCACCTCCTCGAGCGTCGTGTCGCTCAGCGCGAACACGCCGCTGAGCAGCGGCGTGCCCTGCTGTCCCAGCTCCGCCTCCGCCGCGACGACCTGCCGGAACCGCTCGATCGACTCCCCGTGCCGTTCCTCCTGCCCCCCCACGCGGGGTGGCAGCCACGCGTTCAGGGCGGTCTCGAACCATCCCCCCAACGCCACCACGGGCGTCAACGCGCGCTCCACGAGCATGACCAGGGTGCGCATCCGCTGCATCGCCCGGACCCCGTCGCGATCTCCCCGGTCGCGGGCCGCCGACTCGCTCAGCACGACCAGCGCGACCCCGATGAGCAGACTGACCCACAGCGGCACCAGCACGAGTCCGCGGGTGTCCGCGAGCGCCACGCCTGCGGCGGCTCCTGCGGACAACTGCGCCACCACGCGGCCAAACGCGAGCGCCCGGTGCACGCGCTCCCGGCGCTCCACGAAGGGACGCACGTCCTCCGGCAACGCTGGGTCGTCGTCGTCCAGTGCCAGGAGCGCCCCGTCGGCGTAGGCGCAGGCCGCGGCGCCGGCGCTGCAGGCCAGCATCACGACGACGCTCACGGCGCTCATCGGGATGCCCGCGCGAGGAGGCGTGCGAGGAGGCGTTCCTGCCGCCGCCACATCGGCGAGGACTCGCGCCCGTCCCCCTCGGGGTGCGTGTGGCCGAGGGCATGCAGCACGCCGTGCACGACGACGCGCAGCAATTCGACCCGCAGCGGCGTTGCGTAGCGGCGGGCGTGCGTGCGGACGACGTCCAGGCAGATGCAGAGCTCGCCCACCGTCGCCACAGGTCCCACGGCGTCCAGCGCGAACGTGATGATGTCCGTCGGCCCGCGATGCCCGAGATGCTCGCGATTGAGCCGCGCACTGGTGGCCCGCGTGACGACCGTGATGGAGATCAGTGCGTCGCGCACCCCCTCGGCACGCAGCACCTCCCGTGCGGCGGACACGAGTCGCTCGCGGGCGATCGGCAGGCGTGGGACGTCGGACCGCAGGGCGACCTCGAGTCGCTCACGGGGCCGTCGCCGCGGGCGCGCTCCCGCTCCAGAACCGTCACTCACCCGTTGGCATCCGCGGCGTAGGCCTTGATGATCTCCCGGACCAGCCGATGGCGGACGACGTCCGCATCGGTGAAATAGTGGAACGCGATCCCTTCGATCCCCGGCAGGATGCGCTCGACCTGCACGAGGCCGGATTCCTCGCGCTTCGGGAGATCGATCTGCGTCTTGTCGCCCGTGATCACGGTCTTGGAGTTCACGCCGAGGCGCGTGAGGAACATCTTCATCTGGGCATTGGTGGCATTCTGCGCCTCGTCGAGGATCACGAAGGCATCCGCCAGAGTCCGCCCGCGCATGTACGCCAGGGGGGCGATCTCGATCGTCCGCGTCTCGAGCGCACGCTGGACGCGATCCACCGGCATCATGTCCTCGAGCGCATCGTAGAGCGGCCGCAGATACGGGTCCACCTTGGCCTGCAAGTCGCCCGGCAGGAAGCCGAGGCTCTCGCCCGCCTCCACCGCCGGCCGTGCGAGCACGATGCGCTTCACCCGCTTCCGGGCGAGCGCGTCGACGGCTGCCGCGACCGCGAGGTAGGTCTTGCCCGTCCCCGCAGGGCCGATCCCGACCACGATGTCGTTCTCGCTGATGTCGCGCAGATACTCGGCCTGGCCCGGGGTCTTGGGCTGGATGATCTTGCGGATGCCCGGCAGGACGATGCGCCCATCTCCCGGCGGCGTCACGGCGTCACGCGCCCCGTCGAGCGCCAGGCGCAGCACGTCGTCCGCGTCGAGCGACAACCGCTGCCGCGCCGCCTCGACCATGCGCGCCGCGATGGGCCGCGCGCGTTCGATCTGCTCGGGCGATCCCGCCATCGTCAGCGCGTCCCCGCGCAGGGTGGCGCGCACCCCCGTCTGCCGCGTCAGCTCGCCGAGGTTCGCGTCATTGACACCGGCCAGCAACAGCAAGTCCGCCCCTTCGACGTCGAGGCGCAGGGTCGTGGCCTCGTCGGGCGGCGACGTCCGCTCGCGATCACTCATGGTCGAGCTCCGTGCGCAGGTGCAGCGCCGCAAGATCCGCGTCGAGCACCGGGGTCGGTGCGCCCTCGAACAGCGCGCGCGCGGCCGTGGTCTTCGGGAAGGCGATCACGTCCCGCAATGACGGTGCGCCCGCCAGCATCATCGCAATCCGGTCGAACCCGAAGGCGATCCCTCCATGCGGCGGCGCGCCGGCTCGCAGGCCCTCCAGCAAGAAGCCGAACTTGCGCTCGGCCTGCTCGGCATCGATGCCAAGCAGACCGAAGACGGCGGACTGCAGCACTGGATCCGCAATGCGGATGCTGCCGCCACCGAGTTCGACGCCATTGTACACCAGGTCGTACGCCTGCGCCGTCCAGGTGGTCGGGTCGGCGTCCTGCGCGCCGGCGATCAGGTCCGCAGCATGCGCCGCTCCCGGCGCGGTGAACGGGTGGTGCAGCGGCTCGAGCGCACCTGTTTCGTCGGACCGGGCGAACATCGGGAAATCGATGATCCACACGAAGGACTCCGCCGTCACGTCGATCAACCCCAGTCGGGCTGCCACGGCCTGCCGCAGGCGATCCAACGCCGGGTTCGTGACGCGATCCGCCGCCGCGACGAAGAGTCCGAGGTCCCCCTCGGCAATCCCGAGCGCGTTGGCTGCGTCGGCCGCCAGGAACTTGGCCGCAGGACCTTCCAGCCCGGCGGCGGTCCGCTTGAGGCG
>CAYSFN010000087.1:0-4927 GCA_964430045.1 uncultured Gemmatimonadaceae bacterium | reverse complement strand
GCCGCGCGCACGATGGCTTCCAGTTCGTCCACCTGCTTGCGCGACCAGTCCGCCGCACCCGGTGCCACCAGCCCGCGCACGCGCCCCCCCTCGGCCAGCACGGCGTGCGCGATGCCGAACCCACTGGCCGCGAAGACCGGACTGACGTCGCGGAGTTCCAGGGCGTACCGCAGGTCCGGACGATCGCAGCCGAAGCGCTCCATCGCGTCCGCATAGGCCATCCGCGGGACGGGTCGCTGCATCCGCCGCCCTGTCGCGGCCCATTGCGCCTCGATCAGCCCCTCCATCACGCCCAGCACGTCCTCCTGCTGCACGAACGACGCCTCGACGTCGATCTGCGTGAACTCCGGCTGGCGATCCGCGCGCAGGTCCTCGTCGCGGAAGCAGCGTGCGATCTGGAAATAGCGGTCGAAGCCCGCGACCATCAGCAACTGCTTGTAGAGTTGCGGCGACTGCGGAAGCGCGTAGAACTCACCGGGATGCACCCGACTCGGCACGAGGTAGTCCCGCGCCCCCTCGGGCGTCGGTTTGGTCAGGATCGGCGTCTCGATCTCGAGAAACCCATGGTCGCTGAGGTACCGCCGCGTGGTCTGCATCAACGTGTGCCGCAGCACCAGGTTGGCCTGCAGCTCAGGGCGCCGCAGATCGTGGATGCGGTGACGCAGGCGCAACTCTTCGGCAGCCAGCTTCTCACCTTTTCCTCGCGCCACGGGGATCGGCGGCACCAGCGCCGGTCCGATGACCTCCAGGCGCGAGCAACGCACCTCGACGGCCCCACTGGGCACCTCGGGGTTCTGCCGCCCCTCCTCACGTGCCACGACCACGCCCTCGACCAGGATCACGCTCTCCGTCTGCACGGCTGCAGCGGCAGCGAGCACCTCGGGCGTCGTCCAGCCCGGCCCGAACGAGAGCTGCACCAGCCCATCGCGATCGCGCAGGTCCACAAAGAGGAGCCCCCCGAGGTCGCGACTCCGATGGACCCATCCCGAGAGGTGAACGGCGTGGCCGACGTGCTCGAGGCGAAGTGCACCTGCGGGGATCGACCGCAATGACGTCGCGCGGGGATGCAAGGGAATGTCGGGGCTCACGAATGGGGATGACATGGGGAGAACGCGCTGATCGATTCCGCGCGGAGGCCAGTCCGTAAGATACGCGATGACAGGGAGTTAGCGGTAGCACCGCCGTCGCCCGGTGCTTGTTCCGGTTCACGTGCCGACGTTATCTTGCGCGATGCGCTTCATCGGTCTGCTTGCGGCCATCGTGCTCATGTCGAAGGTCGCGGCGGCGCAGGCCGTTCCCGCACGGGATCTGCTGTCTGCTCCCGTGGGGTTGATCGGCGCCCCTGCAGCGCTGGCCGATGGCGTCGCCGCCGGCGTCTGGAATCCGGCCACCGGGCTGCTCGAGGGTGGTGATCGTCTGCGCGCCGGTGTGTCGGCGCTCAATGCACCGGTGGACGTCGCGCTGACCGGGCAGGTGATCTCGCTGGCCCATCAGATCCGGGACTGGGGTACCGTCGCCGTGTCGTTGACACGGGCAGGCGTGTCGGACCTGGTGCGGACGGAGACCGACCCGCAGTCCATCGGGGGCGAGATTCCCTACGCCATCTGGGTGAGCACGCTCGGCTATGCCCGCCGTGTCGCGCCCAACCTGGTCGTCGGCGGTGCGGCGCGCTGGCTCTCGGGACGCGTCGACCGCAACCGGCGGGACCGCCTGGGCGCCGATCTCGGCCTGGTGGCCGATCACCTTGGACGCTTCGACGTGCGGGTCGCGGCCTCCTCCTTCCTGCAGCCGCTGGATGGGGAGGAGCCCACCACGCTCCTCGCGGCAAGCGATGCGCGCCTCTTCCACCGCGACACATCGGTCACGGTGCGTGCCGGCCTCGGCCTGGTGCGCACCCCACGCGCCGTGACCGAGCTGTACCCCCACGTCAGTGGCCGCGTCGGCCGCGTCCAGCTCCGCGGCGGACCGGTGCGCGTCACGGCCTTCGGCTCCACGACGTGGCGGTCGCGGCTCGCCATCACCCTGGAGCAGGATCGCTTCACGATCGGGGTCGTGCAGGAATCGAACAGCAGCGGCCTGACCCCCACCTACCAAATCGCCGTGAGCACGCAACGCCGATGAGCCGCCGCCAGGAAGCCCCTCCGACGCTGCTGGACCTCGCGCCCGGCGACGCACGCGACCGCATCGCGTCCTTCGTGGCAGCGGAGCACCTGCCGACGTACCGCGTCGACCAGCTCCATCGGCGGCTCTGGACGACGCCCGTCGACACATGGGACCGTGCCACGGAGCTGCCGCGTGCGCTGCGCGAGCGACTCGCACTGGTCCATCCGCTCCCGCAGCTCACGTCGCTGAGCGAACAGGTCTCGACCGACGGAACGCGGAAGTTCCTCTTCGGCCTGGGAGACGGCCAGACCATCGAGACCGTTGCGATCCCGGATCGGGACCGGATGACCTTCTGCATCTCCTCGCAGGCGGGGTGCGCCCTGCGCTGCGCGTTCTGCGCGACCGGCGTGATGGGCTTCGTGCGCAACCTGACGCCCTTCGAGATCGCGGGTCAGGTCCGCGCGCTGGCCTTGCTCCCGGTCCCGATCATCCCGACGAACATCGTCTTCATGGGGATGGGCGAGCCGCTCCTCAACTGGGAGGCGGTCAGCGTGGCACTCTCCATCCTGAACGCCCCCGATGGCCTGGGGATCGGGGCCCGGCACATCACCATCTCGACCGTTGGCGTGCTCCCCGGCATCGAGGCGCTGCGCGCGCGGCCGGAGCAGTTCCGCCTCGCCCTGTCCATCCATGCACCGGACGACGCGCTGCGTCGCGAGCTGATGCCGGTGAATCTCAAGTACCCGCTGGCGGACGTGATCGCAGCGGCCGCCGCCTTCGAGCGTCGCGTGACGTTCGAGTATGTGATGCTCGGCGGCGTGAATGACGCCACGACCCACGCGGAGGCGCTCGCCGAACTGGCGCGTGCCTGCCGGGCCTTCGTCAACCTGATCCCGTTGCATCCCGGGGGAGCCCTCGGCTTCACACCGTCCTCCGCCGACACCATCGGGCGCTTCGCCCGTCGGCTCCGCGCGGCGGGCGTCGAAACGGCCATCCGCAAGAGTCGCGGCATCGACATCGCCGCAGCCTGCGGGCAGCTACGGGTAGAGAATCTGCGACGGCGCGCGAAAGCTCCTGCCGATCACGATCGTGAGGTCGAGATACCGGGTTGAATCCGGTCGGGACTCGATCAGCGCACCCTGCATGGCTCGCGCCGCTGCCGCGGACCAGCTCGACGGTCCCGCCCGTTCCACCACCAGCGAGGAATCCCGCGCCGGGGCGTCTCCCACGTGCACGACGTCGAAGCCCCGATCCCGGAGGTATTGCGCCACGCGCCGCGCCAGGCCACGCTCGCCGGTCCCGTTGAGCAGCTCGACCTTCACGCGCACGGTGTCGGGGACCAGACGCATCGTGTCCGCGGCAACGGGCGTGACCGCGGTCGGCGACGACGCAGTGGTGCCAGTGCCCTGCAGCACCCACCACGCTCCTGCGCCAAGCAGCAGGACGGCCGCGGCGGCCACGATCAGATGCCGCAGCACGGGCGCTCCGCCAAGGTGATGGCGTCTGCGCGCGCCGTCATCGGACGCTCGTCAGACGATGCGCGAGTTCACCCAGCTCGGTGGCCACGGCACGCAATGCCCTGACGGCGCCTTCCTGCTCGCGGAGCGCCGAGGCCTGGCTCGTCGCGGTCTCGACCAATGCGGCGGTGGCGGCCGCATTGGTCCTGGCCAGTTCGGCGATGCGCGCGATCCGCTCGCGGAGCCGTGCCACCTCGTCCAACTGACGGGACGCGACGGCGGCGGTGCGCAGGGCCGCGTCAGAGCTGCGTGCCGTGGCCGTCACGATGCGCTCCAGCGCCGCATGAGCCGTCTCGGACAACCCCGCCACGTCGCGCACGAGCGATCGTCCCCGCTCCATCTGCTCTGACGCCGCGCGTCCCTGTTCCGCGATGGCCGCGAGGATCGTCGACGTCTCCTCCACGGCCTCGCTGCTCTGCTCCGCCAGCCGCCGCAGCTCGACGGCGACCACCCCGAACCCGCGTCCGTGGGCCCCGGCCCGCGCGGACTCCACCGTCGCCGACACGGCGAGCAGATCGATCTGCTCCGCCATGCCGCGCAAGTGCTCCAGCACGGCGCCTGCCTGCCGGGTCGCGACCGCCAGGTCACTGACCGCCACCGAACTGTCATTGACGAACCCACGGGCGGAGACCAACCGCTCCAGCGCCGCCGCGATGGTCTCCCGATGCGCCAGGGCCAGCCGCGAGGCTTCGCCGCTGGCCGCGGCCGCTTCGCCGCCGTCGTGGACCATCCCGGTCATCGCATCGCGCAGGCCGTCCCCCGCGTCCGCGGACCGGGTCGTCAGGTCCGACTGCTCCGTCAAGGCGCGCGACAACTCCGCCGCGGTCCGCGCGACCGCTTCGCCGCCCGAGCGCAGCACCCGGGCGGACTCCCCGAGCGTCGCCAGCTCCGTGGTGACCTCGTGCACGGCCTCGCGCAGCGGCACACGCAGGTCGTGGATGTGCAGCACCGTCGCGATCTGCCGCGCGACGCGCGTCACGAAGACCCGATCCTTGTCGCGGTAGAGCCTCGGTTTGTCGTGGAGGATCTCGAGCACGCCGAGCACCCGGTCCCCGAACACCAACGGGGCCACGATCGCGCTGCGGGCGTTGGGCCACGCGCCCGCCGTGCGCGGATCCCGCGGCACATCGAGCGAGACGAGCAGCGCCGTCCCACCTGCGACGTCGGCCCGCAGGGCCGCAGCGGGATCGCTGACGGGACGGGGCGGGATCAGCGCACCCATGCCGTGCTCCCAGGCGAGGAGCGCGGCATCGCCGGTGCCGCGATGGACCCGCATCACCCGCCAGTCGAGCAGCCGGTACGCCAAC
>CAYSFN010000086.1:0-10750 GCA_964430045.1 uncultured Gemmatimonadaceae bacterium | reverse complement strand
GGTTCCGGGCGCTGCTGACCACCGAGGAGCTGACGCGCCCGTTGACGCGCGAGGAGAAGGTGGCGCTCCTCCAGCGGCTCACGCAGGTCGACGGACTGGAGCGCTTCCTCGCGCGTGCCTACGTGGGCTACAAGCGCTTCTCGATCGAGGGCACGGACGGGCTGGTCCCGTTGCTCGACGCGGCGATCGCCGAGTCGGTGGCGGCGGGGGCGCACGAGGTCGTGATCGGCATGGCGCATCGCGGGCGGGTGAACGTGCTCACGAACGTGATGGGCAAGCCGTACGCGGCGCTCTTCGCCGAGTTCGAGGGGTGGCACGCGACGCAGGGCGACGCCACCACGGGTGACGTGAAGTACCACATGGGCTACGACGGCGAGCAGACGATGCCCGACGGCACGCGGGTGCGGGTGACCCTGGTGCCCAACCCGTCGCATCTCGAGCTGGTCAACCCGGTGCTGCAGGGCGTGGCGCGTGCGCGCCAGCGCCGCGGGGCCGCGCTCGACCCCCGCGCGGTGGTGCCCGTGGTGGTGCACGGCGACGCGGCGTTCCCCGGCGAGGGGATCGTGGCCGAGACCTTCAATCTGTCGCGGCTGCGTGCGTACCAGGTCGGCGGGTCGCTGCACATCATCACCAACAACCAGGTGGGCTTCACCACCGACCCCATCGACGCGCGCTCGACGCACTACGCGAGTGATGTCGCGAAGGGGTTCGAGGTGCCGGTGCTGCACGTCAATGGCGACGACATCGAGGCCTGTGTGATGGCGATGCGGATCGCCTCGGCGTACCGCACCACGTTCGCCAAGGACTTCGTCATCGATCTCGTGGGCTACCGCCGTCACGGCCACAACGAGGGCGACGAACCGGCGTACACGCAGCCGACGCTGTACGACACGATCAAGGCGCACCCGACGCCACGCCAGGTGTGGGGGCGGCGCCTGGTCAGCGAGGGCGTCCTCACCGACAGCGACGTCGAGGCGATGGACGCGGCGTTCTTCACGGCGACGCAGCAGGTGCTGGACTCGGTCAAGGCGTCCAGGCCCGACGCATCGTCCGCCGAGCCGAACCCGGCGCCCGAGGCGTCGGCCGTCGCCACGGCGGTCGTGGCCGACACCCTGCGGTCGCTCAATGCGCAGTTGCTGACGTATCCGGCGGACTTCACGCCCCACCCACGACTGGCGAAGCAGCTCGAACGCCGCCGCGACGCGCTCGGCGACGCGGGTGGTGTCGACTGGGGGCACGCGGAGGCCCTGGCGTTCGCCACGCTGCTGCACGAAGGCGTGTCGGTGCGGATGAGCGGCCAGGACTGCGAGCGCGGGACGTTCTCGCATCGGCACGCCGTGCTGCACGACGTGAAGACGGGCGGCACGTTCACGCCGCTCGCCGCGATCCCCTCGGCGCCGGTCCGCTTCGACATCCACAACTCCGCGCTGTCCGAGACGGCCGTGATGGGGTTCGAGTACGGATACTCCGTGGCCGCCACCGATTCCCTGACGCTGTGGGAAGCGCAGTTCGGTGACTTCACCAACGTGGCGCAGCCCATCATCGATCAGTTCATGGTCGCGGACCGGGCCAAGTGGGGGCAGGACTCGGGGCTGGTCCTGCTGTTGCCGCACGGCTACGAAGGCCAGGGACCCGAGCATTCCAGTGCGCGACTGGAGCGGTTCCTCCAGCTCTGCGCGGAGAACAACCTCCGCGTGGCGTATCCGACGTCGCCGGCGCAGTACTATCACGTCCTGCGGCGGCAGGCACGCCAGAAGCCGCGCCGTCCGCTGGTGCTCATGCAGCCCAAGTCGATGCTGCGGCTGCCCGCCGCGATGTCGACGCTCGCCGATCTCGCCACGGGGAGCTTCCGCCGCGTCATCGACGATCCGGCGGGGGCCTCCAAGCGCGAGCAGGTCACGCGCCTGGTGTGCTGCAGCGGCAAGGTGTACTGGGACCTCGCCGCCCGCGCGGTCCCGGCCGAGGTCGCGCTGGTGCGGATCGAGGAGCTGTACCCGTGGCCGCACGCAGACCTGACGGCGATCGTGGACGCGTACCCGCACCTCGAGCAGGTCGCGTGGGTGCAGGAGGAGCCGAAGAACCAGGGCGCGTGGTCGTACGTCGCGCCGCTGCTGCGCGTGGCGGCGGGCACGGCGGCGGATCTCTCGTACATCGGGCGACCGGAGCGGGCGAGCCCGGCGGAGGGGTACCCCTCGGATCACAACGCGATGCAGCAGCGGATCCTCGACGAGGCCCTGCAGGGCGCCGCGCGCAAGCCGACGTCGAAGCGGCGGAGCACCGCGGCGCGCTGAGTCGGACTGCGGCGGGTCGCGCCGTGCCGTTCACCGGAGTGTGGAGGTGCCCCGATGGGGTGTTGCCTGAGGATCTCGGTCGTCGCACTGGCGACGACCTGCGCGATGGCCGTGACGAGTGCGGCGCAGGATCGCCCGACGAGCGCGGGTGCGCTGTTGCACGCGGTGCACGGGGTCGGCACCAGTGCGCGCGTGCTGATGATCGGCGCGCATCCGGATGACGAGGATACCGCGCTGATCGCGTTCCTCGCGCGCGGGCGTCAGGTGGAGACGGCGTACCTGTCGCTGACACGCGGCGACGGGGGCCAGAACATCATCGGCAACGAGCTGGGCGAGTCGCTGGGCGCGATCCGCACCGAGGAGTTGCTGGCGGCGCGGCGCGTGGACTACGGGCGCCAGTACTTCTCGCGGGCCTTCGACTTCGGGTATTCGAAGGACAGCGCCGAAACCCTGACGCAGTGGGACCGCGAGGAACTGCTGGGCGACGTGGTGCGCGTGATCCGCGCGTTCCGGCCGCACGTGATCGTCGCGGTGTTCGCCGGCACGGCGCGTGACGGGCACGGGCACCACCAGGTCGCGGGGCTGCTCGCCCGCGAGGCGTACGAGCTGGCCGGCGACACGGTCCGCTTTCCGCGGTCCTTCGGTGAAGCGTGGACCCCTGCGAAGCTGTACCGCTCGGCGCGATTCCAGGCGGAGGCCGCGACGTTGCGCGTCAATGTCGGTGAGTTCGACGTGCTGAGTGGACGCTCCTATGGCGAGATCGCCGGCGAGAGCCGGAGCCAGCACAAGTCACAGGCCTTCGGGGCTGCGGAGCGCCGGGGGGTGCTGCTCGATCCCCTCCGGCGTGAAGCGACCCGCGTGAACGCGGCGACGCTGCCGCGCGACGAACGCTCGCTCTTCGACGGGCTCGACACGACGTGGACGCGCCACGCGGCGGCCGCGCCGTCGCCGGCCCTGCGCGCCGTCGTGGACTCGCTGCCGGCGTTCAGCGCGATCGCCCGGGCGACGCTCGACCTGCGTGCCCCGTCGACGAGTGTGCCGACCCTGGCACGCGTCGTCGCGCTGCTGGAGCGCGCGCAGACGGAGCTCCGCTGCGTGTGGGCGGTCGCCGAGGCGCCGTGCACGCAGGCGGAGAGCGACCTTGCGACGTCCGTGCGGGTCGCGCACGAGCGGGCCACGGCCGCGCTGCTCGCGGCGGCGGGCGTGCAGTTGGAGCTCCTGAGTGATCGCCCGTTCCTGGCGTTCGGGGACACGGCGGAGGTCACGCTCCAGGTGGACAATCGCGGGCTCTGGCCGGTGACGGTCCGTGGCGTCACACTCATCGGTGCGATCGGGGCGGCGGCGGCGGGACTCCCGGTCGAGATCCCGGCGGACAGCGGCGCGACGATCACACGCCGCATGGCGGGCGTGACCCCGCAGGGCGCGTGGTGGCTGATGACGCCGCGCGAAGGGCCGATGTTCGACGCGTTCACGTCGAGTGCCGATGGCCTGCGGTCGCCGGTCACGCCGCTGCACGCGCCGGTGGTGCGTGCGGTGGCGGTCGCGGAGGACGCGCGTGCGTCGACGGCCGCCGGACTGACCCTGGAGATCGCCGGCGTGCGATTCACGACGCGGCTGGCGCCGGCCGTGCACCGACGGGTCGATCCCGTGCGCGGCGAGATCCGCACGCCGGTCACGCCCGTTCCCGCGATCTCGCTGCTGTTCGACCGTCAGTTGGAGCTGGCGCGCGCGGGCGTGCCGGTGACGCGCATCATCCGCCTCCAGGTGCGCTCGTACTCGTCGCGCCGCCGTACCGTCCGGCTGACCTATGAGCTGCCCCCGGGCGTCACGGCCGAGGACCTGCCAGCGGAGATCACGCTGGGACCGCTCGAGGTGCAGGAGGTCGCGATCCGGTTGACCGGGACGTTGCCTGAAGGGCGGCATCCGCTCCTCGTGCGCGGCGAGGAGCGCGTGGTCGATGATCCCGGCCGGCGCTTCAACGGGACGCTGCGGTATCAGAGCGGGTGGTTCACGATCGACTATCCGCACATCCGCCCCGTCGTCGTCTTCCGCTCCTCCGGCGTGTGGGTCCAGGGTGTCCACACCGCGCTGCCCACGATCAGCACGCCGGTCGGGTACGTCCCCGGCGTCTCCGACGACGGCATCCCCATTCTGCGACAGCTGGGGGTGCGCGTGACGGAGATCGCGCCGGAGCAGCTCGGGGGCGTGGATCTTTCGGCGTTCGACGTGCTCGTGCTCGGGCCGCGCGCATACCAGCGGTTCCCGCGCCTCGCCGAGGCGAATCCCAAGCTGGAGGCGTTCGCACGGGGCGGGGGGACGGTGGTGGTGCAGTACGGCCAGAACGAGTTGCAGGGGATCGGGATGCTGCCGCATCCCATCGAGATGATGCCGCCCGCGCGTGTCACGGACGAAGCGGCGCCCGTGCGGGTGCTGGATCCGCGCGCGCGGGTGCTCACCGTGCCGAACCGGATCACGGAGGAGGATTGGGCGGGGTGGGTGCATGAACGCTCGCTCTACATGCCCTCGTTCGCGGACAGTGCGTGGCGACCGGTCATCGCACTCCGCGATCCCGATGAGCCGGAGAACCCCAACGCGCTGCTGATCGCGCGCGTGGGGGCGGGGCAGTACGTGTACACCTCGCTCGCGCTGTTCCGGCAGTTGCCCGCGGGCGTCCCGGGCGGGCTTCGCCTGTTCATCAACCTGTTGTCGGCGGGCGGCCGCTGACCGTGCCGCCGGCCGCGACCGCCGCGCCAGCCGCCGCCGGGCGCCGCCCGCACGTCGTGATCATCGGCGGCGGGTTCGGCGGGTTGAGCGCCGCGCGCGGGCTGGCGCGCGCCGACGTGGACGTCACGGTCATCGATCGCACCAACCATCACGCGTTCCAGCCGTTGCTGTACCAGGTGGCGACGGCGATGCTGGCACCGAGCGACATCACGGTGCCCATTCGCTGGGTCCTGCGGTCGCAGCGCAATGCGCGCGTGATTCTGGCGAACGTGTCGCAGGTGGATCCTGGCGCGCGGACGCTCACGCTCGACGTCGAACCCGGTGTGCTGCGGTATGACCATCTCGTCGTGGCCACGGGCGCCCGGCACGCGTACTTCGGGCACGACGACTGGGAGCGCCACGCGCCGGGCCTCAAGAGCGTGGACGACGCGCTCGAGATGCGCCGACGCCTGTTGCTGGCGTTCGAGCTGGCGGAGATCACCGAGGACCCCCTGGAGCGTGCGGCCCTGATGACCACGGTGATCGTCGGTGCCGGACCGACGGGGGTGGAGCTGGCGGGCATCCTGCACGAGATGGCGTGTGGCATGAAGCGGGACTTTCGGCGCATCGACACCTCTGCACTGCGCGTGGTGCTGGTCGAGGGCGGGCCGCGCGTGCTGAGCGCGTTCCCGGAGTCCCTGTCGCGCCGGGCGCAGCGTGACCTCGAGGCCTTCGGTGTCGAGGTGCGCACCGGGACGGTGGTGACGGGCATCGATGCGCAGGGGGTCCGTGTCGGCGACGAGGCCATTGCGGCGCGAACGGTGTTGTGGGCCGCGGGGAACCGCGCGTCATCGCTCGGCGCGGGCCTTGGTGCCGCGCGCGACCGCGCCGGGCGTGTCGTCGTGGGGCCGACCCTGCAGCTCCCGGAGCACCCGGAGGTCTTCGTGGTCGGGGACGTGGCGGCGTGCCGCGATGCGCGGGGTGTCGACGTCCCGGCGGTCGCTCCCGCCGCCAACCAGATGGGGGCGCACGCCGCGGCCAACATCAGGCGTGCGCTCGCCGGCGAGCCGCCCCGCGAGTTTCGCTACGTCAACAAGGGCGACCTGGCGACCATCGGGCGGCACCGGGCGGTGGCGAGCATCGCAGGACTGCGCCTCGCGGGGTACTTCGCGTGGTTCATCTGGGTGTTCGTGCACATCATGTACCTGGTCGGGTTCCGCAACCGGGCCGTGGTGCTGCTGCAGTGGTCGTACATGTATTTCACGTACCAGCGGGGGGTGCGCCTGATCACCGGCAACGAGGCCCACGGGCCGCCGCACACGGGCGAGTGGCCGGTGCCAGCGATGTTGCGCGGGGGCGCGTAGGAACGGGACCACTGCCGTACGACCTCAACACGCCATCTCGCCATGCACACGCTGTTTCGCTGCACCGTTCCACTGCTCGTTCTGGCCACCGCGGCCGGGGCGCAGGTCCGTCCCGATTCCGTCCGTGCCGACAGCGGGCACCGCCTGGAGACGGTGCGGGTGCGCGCGGGCTATGTGCCCCGGGTGATCGGCAGCGCATCGGCGGTGACCGTGACGCCCGACTCGCTCGCGCTGGGACTCACCGCCCCGACGGGTGGCGAGTTGCTGCGGCGGCTGCCGTTCCTCTACGTGCGGCAGAACTCGCGGGGCGAGACCGAGATCTCCGTCCGCGGTTCCGAGTCCCGGCAGGCGGCGGTGTTTCTCGACGGGGTGCCGCTCACGCTGACGTGGGATGCGCGCACGGATGCCAGCGTCATCCCGCTCAGCGGGGCCCAGCGGGTGGAGTATGTGCGGGGGCTGTCGTCGCTGCTGGCCGGGCCGAACGCCATTGGTGGCGTGGTGTCGGTGCGGCTGTGGGATGACCACGATCCGGCGCGGGCTCCGGACCGGGTGTCGCGCGTGGACGTGCAGGGGGACCAGTTCGGCGGGGTGCGGACTGCGGCGGTGGCTGGCGGCGCGCTGCGCCACTCGGCCACCAGTTCGATCGCGTACCGGGTGGGCGGCGGATTCCGCGACGTGCCTGGCGTGGCCCGGCCCGGGGGCGTGAGCGAGCCGGACCGCAGCGACCGTCTGCGACTGAATACGGACTCCCGGGCTCTCGACTACTTCGCGGGGGCCAAGTACGAGCACGCGCAGGGCCGCTACGTGGGCATCTCCGCCTCCGTGTTCGACGGGTCGCGCGGGGTGGCGCCGGAGCTGCACATCGACCAGCCCAGGCTGTGGCGCAACCCGGACGTGTCCCGGCAGGTCATCAGCATGACGGCGGGCACCGGGGCGCTGCACAGCCGGCTCGGCGTCGGGGACATGGAGATCGCGCTGGGCCACAACGCGGGGCGGCAGGACATCAACGCGTACTCGGCCCGCGATTACGCCGAGGTCGTGGCGACGGAGCGCGGTGACGACCGCACCCAGACGCTGCGGCTCACGTTCGATCAGGAGCTCGGGTCCCGCACGGTGCTGCGCGGCTCGTACACCCGGGCGGACGTCCGGTACCTCGAGACCATCGACACCGACCCGACGCTGCGTTACACGCAGCAGTTGACGAGTGTGGCGGCCGAGGTGGACGTGCGCGCCGCGCGGTTCCTGACCCTCACGGCGGGCCTGGCGCAGGACGGTGCGGAGACCAGGGATGCGGGTGGCCGCGAGCCGCTGGGCCGCAAGGACGGCACCGGCTGGCGGACCGGGGCGACGTGGCTGTTCCCGAACCAGGGGATCCGCCTGCACGGATCCGTCAGCGAGCGCCGCCGCTTTCCGGCGTTGCGCGAGCTGTACTCCGGGGCACTGAACCGCTTTGCGCCCAACCCCGAGCTGCGTCCCGAGACGGCCCGTACGTCGGAGCTGGGTGTGTCGGCCGTGCGCGGGGTCGTCGACGTGCAGGTCGTGGTGTTCGCGCAGCAGATCGACGACGCCGTGGTTCGGACCACCCTGCCGGCGCCCGATCGCCGCTTCTTCCGGGTCAACCGCAACCGCTTCACCAGCCACGGGCTGGAGATGACGGGCGGGACGGTCCTCGGGCGTCTGACGCTGCGTGGCGACATCACGTACCAGGAAGCTCGTATCGAGGATGCGACGGTGACCAGTGCCGCCCAGTTGCAGCCCGAGGATCTGCCGGCCGTGTACGGCTCGTTGCTGGCGGTGACGCGGTTGGGCCGGGGCGCGGAGTTGCAGGGGCGTGTGCGGGCCCTGGGCGAGACCACCTGCACCGTGGGCGAGGAGCTCCGCACGCAGGCCGGAGCCGGCACGGCAGACGTTGGTGTGGAGCGCCGCTGGACTGTGGGCGGTTTGTGGCGGCACCTGCGGGCCTCGGTGCACGTCGAGAACCTCTTCGACCAGCCGTTGTACGACAAGTGCGGCCTGCCGCAGATGGGGCGGACGCTGCGGGTGGGGTTCACGATCGGGTGAGCGGCGAAACCCGGCCTGGGCCGATGCCGTACTGATCGCCAGCGGGTCACTCGCTCTCCTCACCACGTGAGGTCGTTCCATGTCGTCGATTGTTCGTTGGACTCGTGTCGTGCTGGGGGTCACAGCCACCGCGGTCGGTTTCGCGGCGTGCAGCGGTGACCCTGGTCCGCCGATCAACATCGCGTCGGGCGACGACGCGGGCTCCGCCTTTGCCAACGCCACGGTGTCGATCGTCAGCACGGACACCGTGCTGCGCCTCGCGGTGGTCGGTGACTCCGTCGTGATGGCGTTCTCGGAGGACTTCCGGCAATCCCTGACCGAGAAGATCGAGACGGGCGGTGGTGATCGCAGCGGATTCGGCAAGGCGGTCGCCGGTGTCGTCGGCGCTGCGGTCAGCAAGGCCGTCGGGATCGCGGTGAAGGTTCCTGCGACGGCGGTTCGCGATCTCCGGTACGAGCACGGCGAATTGCGATTCGAAGTGGACGGCGGCACCAACGTGCGCTTCAACACGAAGCACAGCGACGGCGACAAGCACCAGGGCAGCGGAGGGCGATTCTCGGAGGCCGACGCGTTGGAGTTCATCGACGCCGTTCGCGCCGTGCAGGCCCGGAGCGGCGAGTCGTCGCGGTAGGCGCCTGCCGCCGCACCAGGCACCGGGGGCAGGGAGCCTCCGCTCGCGGGTCGAGGCTGGCGGCCGGGTCCTCGGCGTGCCAGAATAGGGAGAGCCGACCCGGGTCCCCGCGGTCGCCGGCCGCCGTTCTCCCTCTGCACTCGACTTTCTGCGCCGCACACCGTTCGTAGGTCGGCAGGCCCTGCTCGCATCGCTCACGACGGCGCTCGATGCGGCCGCACGCGGGCGCGGGAGCGCGCACGTCCTGATCGGCGACGGCGGGATCGGGAAGACGCGGCTGGCTGAGGCGGTCGCCTCGGCGGCCGCAGAGCGCAGCTTCACGCGGCTGATCGGCCGCGCGTATCCTGTCGAGCAGGGTGTCCCCTACGCGCTGCTGGCCGACGCGGCGCTCGGGACGATCCGTGCGATGCCGACCTCCGTGCTCGAGGTCCTGAGTCGCGGGGGGATCGCCGATCTGGCCACGCTCTTCCCGGCGTGGCGACCGGAGGGCGTGACCCCGCTCGCCGGTGACGCCGGTGCGATCAAGGCGCGCATGCACGACACCTTCGCGTCGTTCATCCAACGGTCGGCCGGCCGCAATCCGATCCTGCTGGTCGCCGACAATCTCCACTGGGCCGACCCCTCCTCGCTCGAGTTGCTGCACTTCGTTGCGCGACAAGCGGCGAAGCATCCGATGGTCCTGCTCGGGACCTGGAACTCCGCGTGGCCCGAGTCGGTGGACACGCTGATCGACTGGGAGCACTCGTTGCGCTCCGTCGGTGTCCTCACGACGCACGAGGTCTCCCCGCTCACCGTGCCGGAGTGCGCCGAGGTGCTGTCGCGGCTCTGCGGCGTCGATCTCGCACTGACCACCGCGGCGGCCGAGTGGCTCCATGCGCGCACCGGAGGCAACCCGTACTTTCTCGAGGAACTGATCGCCGCGCTGCGCGCGGGCGGGCGTCTTGCCGCCGATGGGAGCGGATGGTCGGACTGGGGCGACGCCCCGCGCGAACTTCCCCGCACGATCCGCGATGCGCTCCGCGTCCGCATCACCCGTCTGGACCCGACGGCGCAGCGCGTGGTCACCTTGGCGGCCGTGATCGGGACCGAGGTGCCGCATCGTCTCATGGAGCGGTTGCTGGACCTCCCGGACGAGGCATTGCTCTCCGCGCTCAGCGAGCTGCGGCGCGAGCGCGTGCTGATCGAGCAGAGTGATGCCCGCGAGCTCTCGTACACCTTCACGCATCCGCTGCTGCGGGACGTCCTGCTCGACGCGCTGCCGCTCGCGCAGCGTCGGGCGCTGCACGCGCGGATCGCCGAGGTGCTGGCGACCGACATCGAGGCGGCGGACACGCCCTCGGACCTGCTTGCGGTGCACTACGTGCTTGCGGACGCGCCATCCCAGCACCTCGCGGCCGCGCAGACGCTCCTGCGCACGGGCGAGTTCGCACTGCGGCGTGGGGCGGTGCGTGAGGCGGTGGAGTTTCTCGACGTCGCGGTCAGGCGTGCCGAGTCCGCAGGGCCACCGGCGCTGCTCGCCGCCTGCCGCGACGCGGCCGCCCGCGCCCACCTGCAGCGTGGCGCCCATGACCAGGCGGTGCAGTTGTGGGGTGCCGCCCGGGCATTCGTTGTCGCGGCGAATGATGCCTCCCGGGTGGCCGCCATTGATCGTCGGGTGAGCGACGCGTTGGCGCGCAGCGGTGATCTCGATGGCGCGCTCG
>CAYSFN010000085.1:0-11104 GCA_964430045.1 uncultured Gemmatimonadaceae bacterium | reverse complement strand
TTGTCGGGGTCGCCCGCCGAGAAGTCCGAGATGGTGATCACCTGCATGTCCCGGCCTTCGGTGCTCTTGCCGATGCTGGCCACGCGCACGTGCGTCGGGTGGGCCTCGGCCAGGCGCTTGCCGATGGCGTCGAGCGTCGCCACGTCGTACCAGCGATCCCACGACACCTCGACCTTGGGGGCGGGCGGCGTGCCGAGGCCTTCGAGGGCCCCGCGGAACTGCGCCACCGCCGGCGTGGCGGCAGCGAACGTCAGCGCGACCGCAGCCGCGAACGAAGTCATATGTCGCATCTGGGTCACCGCGCGCGGAGCGTGATCGTTTCGCTGACCGAGCCCGCCATCGGCGTCTCGGCCTTCAGGGTCACCGAGGACCCGGGGGCACCCACGACGAGCCACGAGAGCTCGACGGCGCCGCCGCTGCCGGGGATCGCCGCAATGAGCTGCTGGTTGCGCCCGGAGGCGATGGACTGCCCCGCGCCCGTGACCAGGTCGACCCGCACACGCCGTGGCCAGCGTACCGCCGCGCCGATCGCCGCATTGGTGGGCAGGAAGCCGGTGTTGGCCACCTGTGCCGTGACGCGATACACGCGCTGCTGGACCTCCTCCACGCGGATCTCGCGCAGGGCGAGCTGCGGGAGCATCCCGGCCAGTTCCTTCACGAAGGCGGTGTGCTTGCTGGCAATGCCGTCCAGCTCCGCCGCAGGCGGCAGCAGGGTGGCGAAGGGCTTGATGCCGCCCACTTCCACCGTCTTGCCCGGAAAGTCCGGGTGCTGCACGGCGGTCCATTCGACGATCTGGTCCGGCGCGTTGGCGCGCAGCCAGCGGTAGGTGTTGCGCTCCTCCGCCAGCGGGTCCGGGCTCGGAGCGCGGCGCCCGCGCGCCGAATCGACCGGCGCGTCGGGGATCCACCACACCCGCGAGCCAAAAGCCTGCCGCCCCATGTGGTAATAGGCCCACGACAGCGGGTCGCCGTCCTGCGCGGCGCTCACGGGCTGCCGCGTGAGGCCCAGCGTTTCGCGGTGGCGCCGTGCCACTTCATTGAGCCAGGGACCATCGTCCGGGAGCATCGCGGTGAGCGGACCGCCGGCCGAGGTGCCCTGCGGACTGCCGCCGATGCCCGGCACGCGCCGCGCTTCCCAGGGCCGCATCAGGTTGTCCTGCGGCCCCAGCACGTACACCGCGACGATGCCGTGCAGCGTCTGGAACAGGTCGGCCACCGCCTTGGCCTCGTCGGCCTCGAAGGGGTAGTTGCCGCCGCTGCGGAAATGCGTGAAGTCGTTGGAGAAGTTCCTGTTGACGTCGACCCCCGTGGCGATGTCGACCGCGATCTGCCCGTCGGCATTGCGGTCGCGCCCCTCGATCATCACGCGGTAGCGCCCGGACTCGCCGCGCCGCGGGTCCGCGCGCCGCAGCAGGAAGGGATCGACGGCGTCGGGGATCCACTCGCCGCGGGGATCGGCGATGCGCATCATCGTGATCACCCCGTCCCCGTTGACGTCGGCCGGTCCGTCCTGCGCCTGGAAGACGTCGCCCCCCGTCGCGATGGTCGCGTCGTTGCGCGTGCGCTCGAAGAGCGGCGTGCGGAAGAACTGCTCCGCCGCGTCGGGGTTGAGGCGCGGCACCACGTAGATGGTCGCGCGGTCGAGCAGTGCGGTCACGGCCTGATCGCTGCCGTACGCGGCGGCCAGGTCGCGCACCGTGCGCAGCGCGACCTCGCTGCCGACGATGTGCGGGCCGTGCGCGTTGGCCAGCAACAGAATGGACGGGCGGGCATCCACGTCGCGGCCCGCGCCCAGGCGCACGAGCGGTACGCTGCGACCGCCGGGTGACGTGGCGACCTCGCGCAACTGCACGACCTGCGGCCTGGCCCGCGCGACGGAATCGAGCGTGGCCACGAGCCGTTGGTGCGTGGCATAGGGCGCCGTACTGCGCGTGTTCTGCGCCGCGAGCGCGAGTGGCGCACAGGCCACGAGCACCAGAGAGCGGGGGTGGAGCATCAGCGGGCTGGTGGAGTGGTGTGAGGAGCGGTCCCCGCGAGGCGCGCACGCTGGCGACGCCTCGCGAGGAAGGGGAGGAGGAACAGGTAGAGCCCGGTGATCCAGAGGCCGAAGAGGATGAGCCCCGCCGGGAGGAAGATCCACAGCTTGGCCGCCGGGAAGAACCACGAGCCGTCGTGCAGGGCCTCGATCACATCACTGCGGCGGTACGCGCTGTGCAGCACGGCGCCACTGGTGAGGTCGACCTGGATCTCGGTGTTGTTGGTGGAGACGAGCTTGACCAGCCCCTTCTGCGGCCGCATTTCCACGCGGGGAATGTCATCCCAGGTCTGCACGGCCGCGGCCGGTACGCTTTGGGCCGCCGCCAGCAACTGGTCGAAGGTGACGTTCGGAGCGCCGACGGCGCCGCGGAACTCGACTGGCTGGACCCAGGCGAGATTCTTCTTGAGCTGGAGCAGAATCCCGGTGCCCAGGATGACGACGACCGGGAGAGCAGCGATGGCGGCACCCCAGTAGTGCAGCCGCCGGAAGACTTTTTGTGCGCGCATTCTCAATAGTACGCAGATGGCGGCGGGGACGCTGACCCGGGAAGCGGGCGAGGAAACCGAATCGGCCGGTGCCCGTGACCAAGGCAGTAACCTCCGCAACGAGTGAGATTGACCATGACACGATCCGTCCCCGCCCTCGCCCTGATCCTGCTCGCGACGCCGCTCGTGGCGCAGCAGCGCAACCCGCTCCCCGCTCCCCAGCGTCTCACGTGGTCGGTTGCCACGGCGAACCCCAATGCGGCGCGACTCGGCATCACGCTCGGCGCCGCGAGCGCCGAGGGCATTCGCATCGAAGAGATCACCGCCGGCGGGCCTGCCGAGAAAGCGGGCCTCGCGGTCGGCGATCGCCTGCTCGCGATCAATGACGTCTCGCTGCGGATGGACCCCGCCGATCTCGACGACCCCGCGCTCGGCGACATGATGTCGCGCCGGTTGCAGCGCACGATGGCCGACAAGAAGCCCGGCGATGCGGTCACGCTCCGGGTGCAGTCGGGCGGCGCGCCGCGCACCGTGACCCTGACGGCGGTGGCCGAACGCGAGCTGCGTGCCGCGCGCGCGCCGGTCGTCGGGCAGGCGTTTTCGCTGACCTCCGCCCGGAACCGTGCACGCCTGGGTGTGTCGCTGGGCGGTTCCCCGTCGAAGCGCGATTCCATCGGCGTCTTCGTCTCGGGCGTGACGGCCGACGGTCCCGCCGAGAAGGCCGGCGTGGTCGAGGGCGACCGCATTGCGCGGGTGAACGGCGTCGATGTCCGCGTGCCGCGTGAGGACGCCGGGGATGCCACGATGGCGCAGGCGCGTGTGGAGCGCCTGCAGCGCGAGATCGCCAAGCTGGCCCCGGGCGACGTGGTCACGCTCACGGTGGTCACCGGCGGCCGCTCGCGCGAGGTGCGTGTGACGACCGATTCGGCGTCGACGTCCGCGGCACCGCTGATGTTCTTCCGCGAGGGCCAGATGCAGGAGCTGCCGTTCCGGGAGTTGCCGGCGATCCGGGGGGTCCTCCCGACGGCGATCCGCTCGACGACGGTGCAGGGGGAGGCACTGGACCGCGCGGTGCGGGTGCGTGTCGAGGGGTCCCTGCAGCGCACACGCGAAGCGACCGAGCGGGCGCGCAACGCGGTGGAGGGGGTGCGCCTCGAAGTCCCGGCGCGTGTGCGGGTGGTCGAAGGCACCCGCACGCGCGTGACGATCTAGAAGCCGGACCCCAGCAGGATCGCGTTCAGCAGCAGCTTGTCCATGCTGCGCCACCAGCCGCGGAACACCGGGTTGTTGGCGAACAGCACCACGTTGCCGCGGCCGAGCGGCTCCTCGATGACGGCCGCCGTGCCGCGGAGGAGCCGCTCGGTGTTGTCGGGCCAGATGAACCCGGCCCGGTGCAGCGGGCCCGTGGGCGCGAAGACCGCGACGTTCGACGCGTCCTTCGACGGACGCAGGAAGGTGCTGCCGGACATCAGCAGGGTGAGGCGCGGCGTGTCCAGGCCCAGGGTCAGCCAGTGGGTGCGATCGAGCACCGCGTCGAACAGTGACCCGGGGAGATCCACGGGATTGTCCTGCGTGGCCGAGGCGCTCTTCACGCCGATCGTGCTGTCGGTGGCGGCCGTCGCCGCCGGCGCGGGCTTGTCCGAGCTGGTGCTCTCGGCCTGCACCGCGCGGGCACTGGTGAGCGCGACGGTCTCGCGGGCGGCCCACGCCGCGGCGCCGCCCATCATCACCAGCGTGCCGCCGCCCTGCACCCAGCTGCGCAACCCGTCGCCCTTGTTGAGCCGCGCCGTGAGCGCACTCGCCGACGCGGACGGCACGATGATCACGTTGTAGCGCGAGAGATCGCCGGCCAGGGCGTCCGTCGTGATGGGCGTGAAGGGAATGCGGTAGCGCTGGTCCAGCGTCCACCACAGCGCACCGTAGGCCGTGTGATCGACCCCGTCGCCACCGACGACGGCGATGCGCGGCGTGGCGAGCGTCGTCACGGCGGACGATCCGGTGGAGAACTGCCCCGACACGGGGAACGCGGTGTTGACGCCGACGACGTCCACGCCGGCCTCCTTCGCCAGCGCGTCGATGCGCGCGTGCAGCGTGGGCTCGTTGCGCGCCACGCGCACCACGTAGGTGCCGCGCGGCCAGGCGTCGCCGCCGACGTCGAGCGGCTCCGACGACACCGACACGCGGAAGTCCTCGAGCAGCAGGGCCGCCGCCAGGCGCGACGCACCCCAGCGGGCATTGGTGAACAGGTAGGCGGACGTCGCGCCCGCTCCGCGCACGACGCCACCCCCGATCTCGACCGGGAGGGCCTCGCCGAACGCGGGCTGGGTCGCGGGGAGCGACAGCGGCGTGCGCGCGACCGCCGTCGCCTCTTCCAGCCAGTACGCGTCGACGCCGAAGGCCACGGGCAGCGACCACGCCGTGACGTCGTAGAACTCGTAGCCCTCCCGCACGCCCCGGGGACCGCGCTCGCGGTTGCGGGCGAACTTGTCGAGCTGCGTCTGCACGAACGTCGAGTCGAGGGCGGGGTCCAGCTCGAGCAGTGACGTGGCGAGCCGGCCCAGCGGCTGCGCCAGGTCCACGAGGTACGTCCCCGGCTCGAAGCGTTGCGGCGACACCACGTCGTCCGCGTAGCGATGCGCGCGCGACGCCGAGAAGGGGGCGGTGCTGCGGTGCACCTCGATCCCGTTGCGCAGCAGCATCGCGGCCAGGGACGCCGCGCGGCCCGGGTCCTCCCCGTCCGTGAACACGACGCGCCGCATCGACTGCCGCTGACCCGCCGTGACGGCATCACGCCGGAAGGCCGCGTAGTCCGCGACACGCTCGCGCGCACGGTCCGCGATGGTCATCCAGGTCGCCATCGCCGCCGTGTAGTGCTTGCTCACCCCGTCGCGCAGCGAGAGGTGGGTGCCGTCGCTGCGCCGCCGCAGCAGCGCGGGGCCGCCGTCGGTCTCGTAGGTGGTGCCTGCCGCGCCGGTCAGCGACGGCCAGGTGTCCCAGTAGCCGGGGTAGTACAGATCGAAGACGTCGCGCACGTAGTACGCCCAGCCGTACTGGTCGAACGCCGTCGCGTTGCCCTGCCCGACGCGGTCGAGCCACTGCACGATGTTCGCCCCGATGTTCGCATTCACCGGGCGTGCCGGGGGCGCGAAGTAGAACGGGTCGGTGTAGCCGTGCAGGTCGGCGTGGACCATCGCGTGCCAGCGGTGGATGGTGCGGACGATGCCCTGGACCTCCCGCTGCGTCGACGCGAACACGTCGCGGTTCATGTCGAAGCGGTAGTGGTTGAAGCGCCCGCTGATCGTCCACGGCTGGCCGCGCTGCTGCTCCATCCCCCCGGATTCCGGCGAGCCGACGGCGATGGCGTTGGACCACACGGCGAAGCGCTCGTGGCCGTCGGGGTTCGAGCTGGGATTGATGATGACGATCGTGCGCTCCAGCGCCGCGAGCGCCGCGGGGTCGTCGGAGGCGGCGAGCTGGTACAGCAGTTGCATCGACGCCTCGAACCCCGGCACCTCGTCGCCGTGCACCGAGCCCGAGAACATCACCACCGCCGGCGTCCGGTCCACGAGTGCGGCGATCTCGGCCGCGGACCGCCCGCGCGGATCCGCGATGGCGTCGAGGTCCGCGCGGATCGCGTCGAGCCGCGCGATGTTCGCGGGCGACGTCACGAGGTACGCCCGCATCGTCCGCCGCTCGGCCGTCACGCCCATCTCCTCGACCCGCACCCGGTCGGGCGCCGCCTGCGCGATCGCCAGCAGCACGCGCTCCTGCGCGTGGTACTGCGTGTGCCATGTGCCGACGGGGTACCCCAGCAGCGCCTCGGGCCGCGGGACCGCCGCGCGATACGGGCCGCGATCGTAGAACGTGAACCGGCGGTCGTCGCGCAGCGAATCACGCGCGGCAGGATGCGGCGTGGGCAACTGGGCGTGCACGGAGCCGGCGCCGAGCGCCACGAGCAGGAGGAGGATGCGCGGTGACATCAGATCTCGATTTGAGTGCCGAGCTCGACGACTCGGTTGGGCGGAATGTTGAAGAACTGCGTGGCGGGGATCGCGTTGCGGCTCATGATCGCGAAGAGCTTCTTGCGCCACAACGCCATCCGGAGCCCCTTGTCCCCCCGCTTGGTCGGGATCGGGATGAGACGTTCACGACCGAGGTAGTAGCTCGTTTCCAGCGGCCGGGTGCGCAGGCCGCGGTCGTTGCACAGATGCAGAATGTGCTTCACGTCCGGGGATTCCATGAAGCCGTAGGTCGCGGTGACGCGGAAGAACCCGTGTTCCAGCGGCTCGATGGTCACGCGCTCGTGATCGACGCATTCCGGAATGTCGGCCGCGAGGATCGAGAGCAGGATCACCTGGTCGTGCAGCACCTTGTTGTGCTTCAGATGGTGCAGGAGGACGGTGGGGATCCCCTCGGCCTCCGAGGTCATGAACACCGCCGTGCCGGACACGCGGATGCGCGGATTGCGGCCGATGTCGTCGAGGAAGAGCGGCACCGGGAGCAGGGTCTCGTTGAGACGCTCGCGCAGCAGGATGCGACCGCGCTTCCAGGAGGTCATCAGGGTGAAGAAGACCGCCGCCGCGAGCAGCGGGACCCACCCCCCGCCGGGGATCTTGGTCGCGGTGGCCGCGAGGAAGGTCAGGTCGATGGTCGTGAAGACGGCGATGAACAGCAGGGACTGCCACGGCGCCCAGCCCAGGCGGCGCACGGCGACGATCGCGAACAGGAGGCCGGCCACCGACATGGTGCCCATCACGGCGATGCCGTAGGCCGCACCGAGAGCCGAGGAGGAGCCGAACGACACCGCGATGAGCAGGCAGCCGACCATCAGGCCCGCGTTGATCTCCGGGATGTAGATCTGCCCTGCCGTGCTGCGCGAGGTGTGCACGATCGTCATCCGCGGAGCGTACCCCAGTTGCACGCACTGATGCGTGATGCTGAAGGCCCCCGAGATCATCGCCTGCGAGGCGATGATCGCCGCCACGGTTGCGATCCCGATCACGGCGTACAACAGGGTCTCCGGTGCTTGCAGGTAGAACGGGTTGCTGACCGCCGATGCGTCGCGGAGAATGAGCGCGCCCTGCCCGAAGTAGCTCAGCAGCAGTGCCGGAAAGACCATCAGGAACCACGCCAGCCGGATCGGCCTGCGGCCGAAGTGCCCCATGTCGGCATACAGGGCCTCGCCACCCGTCACGGCCAGGACCACGGCGCCCAGCGCCACGAAGGCCACGCCCTGATGGGTGAGCAGGAACGTGACGCCGAAGTAGGGATTGAGCGCCGCGAGGACGGCGGGCGTCTGCACCACCGAGCGCAATCCGAGCGCGCCGATCGTGACGAACCAGACAAAGGTGATCGGGCCGAAGACGCTGCCGACCCTGGACGTGCCGAAACGTTGGGCCGCGAACAGCCCGATCAGGATGGCCACGGCGATCGGGAGGATGGCCGGCTCCAGGGCCGGCGAGGCCAGCGCGAGTCCTTCGACGGCGGCGAGCACGGAGATGGCGGGCGTGATCATCCCGTCGCCGTACATCAGCGCGGCCCCGAAAAGCCCCAGCACGATGATCAGGGCCCGCCGCCGCCGGGACCGCGCGTCCTGCTGCAGGGTCAGCGCCAGCAGGGCCAGAATACCACCTTCCCCGCGGTTGTCGGCCCGCAGGACGAACGTCACGTACTTGACGGCGATGACGGCGATCAGCGACCAGGTGATCAGCGAGAGGATGCCCAGCACGTTCTCCCGGCTGGGCGCGATCCCCACCGCCGGACCGAAGCACTCGCGCAAGGCATAGAGCGGCGACGTGCCGATGTCCCCATACACGACGCCAAGCGCGGCGACGGTCAGGAACGCCAGTCGCTTGCCGGTCGGGTTCGAATCGTGGTGCTGATGCAAGGGAGGCGGTACCGACCGCGTCCCGGTCTCCCCGGGAGCGGGCTGCTGCTGAGCGCCACGCGCCCCCGGGGTGGGGTCGTCTGTCATACTGGGGGCGAAAGCTAATGTCCCGCGCTGGCGCCCAACAAGAAAGCGGGGTGCCGCTGTGGCACCCCGCTCGCTCGTCTGCGCATCGCACGTGCCGCCGGGCTACTCGTACCGGAGCGCGACGATCGGGTCCAGGCCTGCCGCACGGCGGGCCGGCCACACTCCGAAGAGCACGCCGACCACCGCAGAGAAGCCGAACGCCAGCGCGACCGACTCCGGGGCCACGGAGGTGCTCCAGCCCAGCAGCTTCGACAGCAGCATCGCACCGCCCGCCCCCAGCGCGACACCGACGGCTCCACCCAGGAGGCAGAGCGTCACGGCCTCGATCAGGAACTGCAGCAGGATGTTGATCTTGGTGGCACCCAGCGCCTTGCGCACGCCGATCTCACGCGTGCGTTCCGTGACCGACACCAGCATGATGTTCATGATGCCGATGCCGCCCACCAGCAGGGACACGCCGGCGATCCCGGCGAGCAGGAAGGTGAAGACCTGCGTCGTCTCGCCGAGCGTGTTCAGGAAGTCGGCCTGCGAGCGGACGTTGAAATCGTCGGGACGTCCCGGGCGCAGCTTGTGCGCCCGGCGCATCGCCACGTTGATCTCGGCCATGGCCAGCGGGATCGACTCCTCGTCCACCACCAGGACGGAGATCGAACGCAGCCGGTCCGTGCCCATGAGGCGGAACCGCCCGGTGTTGATCGGCACCAGCACGATGTCGTCCGGGTTCTGGAAGGCGCTGGCCTGCCCCTTGGACTTGAGCACGCCGACCACCTCGAACGAGATCCCGCGGATCTTGATCTGCTGGCCCACCAGGGCCCGGGGGTCCGTGTAGCCCAGGTTGGTGACCACCTGCGCCCCCAGCACGGCCACGCGCCGCCGCGCGTCGTTGTCGCCGTTCGTGAACATCCGCCCGGCCTCGATCTCGAACTTGCGCACCTCGAGATAGTTGGCGGAGGTCCCGATCGTCGAGGTGTTGGTGTTGTGGTTCAGGAACTGCACCTGCAGGCGCCGCTCCATCTCGGGCTGGATGGCCGTCAGCAGCGAGGTGCGCTCACGCAGGAAGTCGACGTCGTCCATCACCATGCGCGCCTGTCCCTCGAGCCGTACGCCTCCCAGGCCCTGCGGCTGTCCCGGCGAGATGGTGAGCAGCGTGGTCCCCAGCGCGGAGATGCGGTCGTTGACCGCCTTCTGCGCACCGCGCCCCAGCGCGATCATCGCAATGACCGCGCTCACGCCGATCACGATGCCGAGCATGGTGAGGAAGGACCGCATCTTGTTCGCGCGTAGCGCCCCGAGGGCGACGGCGAACGTTTCTCCGATCATCATCGTCGGTTACGGCTGTCCGCCACGACCGCCGCCGCCCCCACCACCGCCGGCAGCAGCACCACCACGACCACCAGCGCCGCCGCCCGCACCCGCCCCGGCACCCGCGCCGGGGATCGGCCCCTGCATGTTCTGGCGCATCCGGTCCTGCTGCAGGTTCCGCGTGACCTGCATGGCCGCCGCCCCGAGCAGGGCGACCTGCTCGCCTTCCTGCAGCCCGGCCGCGACTTCGGTCACGTCATAGTTCTGCAAGCCGAGCATCACGACGCGCGGCTCGAAGCTCATCTTGGGATTCTTCTTGTCGGTGCTGTCCACGCCGGTGAGGACGAAGACCATGCCCTGACGCAGCCGGGCCCGCCCGGTCACGCCGAGTCCGCCGTTGCGGCCGCCGCCCGGCGCCGCTGCGGCACTCGCCGCCCCCGTCGCACCGCCCTGCCCTGCGCCGCCACCCGCCGCCTGTGCGCCCCGGCCGCCCTGCCCCCGCGCACCCTGCTGCGCGCCGCCGGCCTGTGCGCCACCCTGCTCGGCGAGCACACCGCGCGCCACCTCGACCGAGGCCGCGCCGTCCATCGTCGGTCCGCCCGACGACGGCGCGCCGCGGCTCACGGCCGCCTTCACGTCGTCGGCGGTCAGGCCGAACATCTGCGCCAGCGGCTCGGCCTCACGCGCCGTGCGAATGGCGTCGAGCGGCAGGGCCAGCACGTTCTCGCGCGTGTCCACGAGGATCGACACCTCGCCGTTCATGCCCGGCTTCAGCGCGCCGTCGGTGTTCACCAGCGACACGAGAATGGGGAACATCGTGACGTTCTGCTCCACGACCGCCTGCGGCTCGATCTTCTCCACGACGCCACGGAAGGGGCGGTTGGGGTAGGCGTCGACGCTCACCGTCGCCGGCAGTCCCGGGGCCACCTGCCCGATGTCCGTCTCGGTGATCAGCACGCGCGCCCGGACCTGCGAGAGGTCCGCCATCTTCACGAGGGTCGTCCCGCCACCCGCCGAGTTCGTCGCCGACAGGATGACGGTGCCGAGCGCCACGAGCTTCTCGATCACCACGCCGGCCCCGGGCGCGCGCACGGTCGCATCCTCCAACCGCTGCTGCGCGAGGTCGAGGTTCGTCTCGGCGCGGATGACCTGCGTCTGCGCGTTCGCCCACTCGAGGCTTGCGCTCTCGTACTCCTGGGTGGTGATGACCTTCGCCTTCAGGAGGTCCTCGGAGCGCTTCCGCGAGGCGTCGGCGACGTCGAGCCGCGCCTTGGCGGCGTCGAGGTCGGCCTTGGCCTGGTCGAA
>CAYSFN010000084.1:2764-11114 GCA_964430045.1 uncultured Gemmatimonadaceae bacterium | reverse complement strand
CGTCACCGCCGTGGCGGCTCGGTCGTACGTCAGCCGCTCCAGCGCGACGGGATTCTCGGGCCGAATCGCCAGCTCCTCAGCCACTTGGCCAATCGGCCGGCCCTGCTCCGTGACCTGCCGCACGGCCTCCCGCTTGAACTCCGCCGAAAACGACCGTCGTGCCTTGCTCATCACCCACCTCCTGCCCCGCAATATCGGGGACGTGGCGGTGTCCATCAAATCGAGGCCACTTCAGAGGCCACCTCGAGCGCTGTCGCCGAGAGCACGATCTGGAACTGCACGCCTCGCTGTCGGCAGTCGACTTCCCTATTTGTGTGCGCTGCTTCAGGTACGCGAAACACGGCAGAATGGACAAATACATTCACCGCAACTCATATATCTGAACAATCTGATTCCCGAGGTTGGTGCGCGACCATCCGTATATGCGCCTCCCAACTGATCCTGTGAGGAAAAACGCCGAAGGAAGCTGGAAGCGATACGGTGCTCCAGTGGCAGGAAATGCTGTCCATTCCGTAACTGGTTCTACTCTCCGTCCTCCGGCGACGAAGAGCGTACCGTCTTGCCCGAACACTGCGCGGGTAGCGACCGACCAGCGAGATGGAGCTTCAACAAAAGTGGCGTCGGGCCTACGAACCTGGCTTTGCGGTGATGCATCGCGTCGCAATCTGGCCTCCATCGCTGCCAGATCGGTACCCGAGACTTCGCGCGCGGTTGCCGCAATGCGCTCCGTCCTCACCACTCTGGCTGGATCGTTCGACACGTCATGCCAGCGCACTACCGCAGCGTAACCGTCGGCGATGGCGACGAGACTATCGCGGAAGACTGCCCATCCTCCACCGGCGCCAAAGCCCGCGGGGGACGGGCCCCCGAGCCCAGTTGGAAATGTGACAAGCACAACGTCGGACCTAATACGCGCGAGCGTATCCACCCGTCCAGCGGGGCTGTGCAGCATCACAAGACTGTTGAGGTTGCTCGCCCCAGTGCCGATTCGCGCTCCAGTAACCGCGAGGCGCGCACCACTCCTCAGCGAATAGCTTCGCTCCAAGGTCGTTGGCGATGAATTGCCTTCGAGTCGCACCGTCGCACGGAGGCGACCGTCGAACGTGAAGCGAGATACGCGGCGCTGCTGTAGATCCTGTACTACCAAGAGTGAGTCTTCAACCGCCACCTCAGTTCCCGGACACGAGAACTCGCCTGGCCCCCCACCCGCGCGACCAAAAGCGCGGAGATAAGTGCCTCGGTCGTCAAACGCCTTGATGTGACACTCACCGGCGTCCATAACGAAGAACCGACCAGATTGAGCTACGGCTAGGCCTGAGATTCGACCAAACACAAAGTCGGAGATGGCGAGGTCGTCACCGATGGTCTGTACGAGCCTGGTGGGTCGCACCGGACCCACGGTTTGAGCGTGAGCCTGCCCGAAGAAAAGTGTGACATGCAAGAGCATGACGGCGAGCCACGGCCTACCGAACTTCGGAGGTGTCGATGCGAACTTGGGGGGAGAGAGAAGCATATGGGGTGGCGTCGTGAGCGCTGTCGACTTGACATGAGAAGTGCGCATCCGTGGCCGATGCGGATGCGCACCGGCCACGTCAAGCGAGACTTGCGGCTCGCCCGATTCAATGGCGACTCAGCGACCTAGATTCGAAGATCGCGTGATCCTGAGCTGGAGCGACTCACGGCACGGGCACCGGACTCGGCAATTCGCCTTTCTGTCCAATCGGCATATGCCGAGACACTCGTGGAACGCACGCTACTGGAGCTTCGAGAGACTAGGTATCCGCTGCATCGTCCTCCGGGACCCACACGGCCGCGTGCCCGTGGAAGCCGGAGTGCGGCCACGTGAGCATCCCGGCGGCCTGCTCCTCGTCGAACAGCTCCAGGCGGACGAAGAGCCGACGCACGGCGCGGCGGAACGCCTCGGTCAATCGCGCCGTGTCCTGCACCGGCCACATGACGAACGTCCCATCCGGCCGGCGGTCCTATATATGTCGTGACCTCCCAGCGTCAGCGCTCTTCTAGAAGCTACGCTCGGTGTATCGCGTCATCGACGAGACTCTAGCCACAGCTCGACGACCCGTGCCAGCGGGAGTCCGTCGACCTCATTCTCTTCGATACGAACCCCGTGCCGCGAACCGGGGAAGAAGCTGGAGGGAAGCGTGGCCAGCGCATCGCGATACAGGACTGGCCCGAGCGTTGCGACCAGCAAACCGTCGGAAAGTCGGATGGCGTCGAGACGAACTTCCATCGTGGAGTCCATTCTGGCGGTTGGAGACCAGCGCGCGGTCGGTGTGACCGCAACCACCCAGAGATAGCCGCTCGAGTCCAGGTGCGCGACTGGGATCGCTGGTGGCGGACGGTCGGCCGGACTTCGCGCTCCACTCGTGCCGCCTAGGAACCACGACGCGGTTCGTCGCAGGCGTTGCAGGAGTCTTCCCTCTGTACTCCACTGCTCGATCTCGTAGTACCCTGTCGCTGGGAGCCACAGAGAGCCCGCCCAGAACGTCTGGCCGCCATTGTAGCCTAGCGCACGCTGCGCATCCGTCGCCGCGCTGCGCTCGTCGCGGCCGAGGGGGCCGAACGATATGGGCTGCTCCTGATTGCCCTTTTGCGAGAGCACCAGTCGAGTGAGGTGGAACTGATTCCCAGCGGACCCAGACACGCCCACGGTGAGCAAGCGCCCGTCGTCGAGCAGGACTGTTCCTTCCATGCCCTGCATTGGCGCTGTGACCTTGACGCTGCCGATGACGCGACCGCTCGGGAGCATCGCGTGCAGGAGAAATCCATCGCGGATCCACAGCGTATCCGCTCGCGTGAACAGCTGCTTGGTGCCGATGGACATCTCGCCGGGTCCCGCGCCTCTCTGTCCGTGTTGCCCGAGCGGTCGACCAGTCGCGGACCAGAACTGGATGCGCTCACGGAACGCTGTCGCGTACTCGCCGCTCGCGAATCGTGCGACGGACCGACCGATGCCCTCGATCGTTCCTCCCTCGTCGGCCCGCAATTGGACGGAGGTCGGTCTGACGACGATGCTGCAGGGCGGGCGGGTCGGCACCACGATCATTCGGCTGCCGTTGGTCGGGGTAGTGCTGACCGCGACCGGCGGCGGCGCGCATTGTGCGGCTTGGGTGATCGCGATGTTCGGAGTCGCTGCCAGCGCGAGCGGGACTAGGGCCTGAAATCCACGCACGCTAGGCGTCTCCGAAAGGCGGTAGCCCACCTTCAGGCTGCTGATTGGCGCCGCCGCAGTCGTCGATGCAACAGGAGTGCGACTCCATCACGTAGCCCGCCTCGACCCAACTGTGGGCATTGATCGCTGGCCAGGGACCTCCGCTCACGCCGAAGTATCCATCCCCAGGGTGCGCAGTCGCATGGTGTCGACTGTAGAAGAACAGCGGGAGGTCTTTGTGAAAGTTCTGCATCCAGTCGCATTCTTCAGCTTCGGGACAGGCCGCGGCGGCCTCTTCGGGGAAGGCGTTCAAAGCGAGAGCGAGTAATGACGCACCGACGATGATCATGCCGCAGCGTGCGGCCCTGCTCCGTGAGGGTTCTGATACGAGTCGGGCTACGTCAACCTCTTCTTGGGGGAGCGGGGGGGGGGGAAATTCACTATTCGCACCATCGGATCAAAAGATGACAGCGCCTGCATCATGTGTGCGGCAAACCTAGAGCCGAGCGACGAACTGCGCAAGCCCCTCTCTGCCAATATGAGTGAGACACCGATCCATCCTGAGTTTAGTGTACGAGGGTGATCGAGGCTGTTCCCATGGCGTCCGCTCTTTCCGTTCCATCCGTGCTTCCCTATGATACTGGGGTGTCGACCGCGCGCCCCCGTCGCCGCTTCAGCGCGGCGTACAAGCAGCAGATCCTGGCCGAGGCCGCCGCGTGCACCAAGCCCGGCCAGCTCGGCGCATTGCTCCGCCGCGAGGGGCTCTACTCGTCGCATCTGTCGCTCTGGCGCACCGCCGCCAAGCGCGGCGAGACCGCCGCGCGTCGCGGCCCCAAGCCGAAGGCCCCCGATCCGTCCGCGAAGCGCATCGCGGCGCTGGAGCGCGCGCTGGCGAAGACGACCGTGCGCCTCGAGCGCGCGGAGCTGATTATTGACGCCCAAAAAAGTTCTCGCAGCTCTTGGGCCTGACACTCCCGCCGCACGACGGGCCCACCGAGACGCCCTCGTGAGCACGGTCGCGACGCACGGGGGCACGGGGTCCGTGCGGGCGCTGTGCACAAGCTTGGGCGTCGCGCCCGCGACGTAACTACCGCGCGCGGCGTCCGGGCGTCGTGGCGCCGCGTCCCGCGCCACCGCGCACGCTCACGCCCGACGAGCGCACGCGCGTGCTGACCGTCTTGCACGAGCCGCGGTTCGTGGATCTCGCGCCCGCCCAGGTGTACGCGACGCTGCTCGATGAGGGCACCTACTACTGCGCGGAGCGCACGATGTATCGCGTGCTCGCCGCACATTATGAGGTGGCGGACATAGCTGTCCGAAACTTACCGCCGCTCTCGCCTATTGTCGTTGCAGCAGCGCGTCTACGGTGACGGCCGCCGGTCCGCAGGAGCCAGCGGCGACTGGCACAGCGGTGGCGGACTGCCATGCGAGGTGCTGGTCGCCCGAGACGACGATGGTGTACAGCCCGGGTCGCCCATTCGCCAAAAATGCGGCGCCGTCCTGCGCTCGCGTCAGGGCCGAGTCGCGGTAGCTGCCTTCGGACGCGACGACCAACGCGCCGCCCACGACTGACCCGGACAGTGAATCACGGACGAACACTTGTAGCGCGGGCCGCGATATGTCAGTACAGACCGGACTCGTAGCATCGCAGGCACTGAGAACGAGCGCAGCGGCGGCTGTGGCGAAGACTACTGAAGTAGGACTCATGGAACTCCAATTCCCCTGTTAGATAGGACTTTCCTGGTAAAACGTGTGATGTCCGAGCGTGGAGTCCACGCCGGCGGCTTCTTTCCCATCTTCAGAACGTGCTTCCTGAACACAAGTACACCGCCAACAAGAGCATCTGTCCTCACGAACGTGATCGGAAGCCCTGGCTCCGCATCAAGAATCACCTCCGCCTGAAACCCTGCCGCCTCGAGAAGCTGCGCAGACTCACGAGCCGCCCTGTCCGGATCGCCGACCACGAAGCCAAGGGCACCGCCAGGGTTGCCGAGGGTTGCGGATATCTGCGAGTGTGGATGGTTGATGATCGTGCCGTTGCTGAAGACCGTGCGATCCACCTGATCTGAATCGATGCGGAAGCGCGGGATGTGCCCGAACTTCTGCATCAGCCGTTCGAGAGCAGCCAGCGCTGGCAGGGAGCTGACCGAGAATACATGGTAATCCCGATCCGGGAATGGAAGCGGGTTGCGGTCGGTGATCACCGCCACGAGAAACGCGATGAGTAGCGGGACCGTGAGTCCAGCCATCAGGATCAGGACGTTCGGAACGAGCGTGGCTCCACTGATCATGTTTCCAGCCGGTGGCAATGTGGAAGGACAGGAGGCGCGGATTGGCCCGAGTTGCGGTGTGTCCGGGGCTTCATGCTCAGCTGACGTCGCCTCGAGAAAAGTGCTGCGCGAAGTGCGACACCGTCAATACCCGTGCTGATGCGCACCCGGGGGGACCGCAGACGCCAAGCCCATTGGCCTCTTGACAGTGCATGCATACTGCCCCTTACCTTAAGCCCAAGCGCTCTGTCACGATTCGCCTGGATGCCTCCACCGTGGAGTACTTCAAGGCGCTCGCGGAAGAGACCGAGCTCCCGTGCCAGAGCCTCATCAACGGGATAATCCATGCTTGGTAGTTCGTGGCTGCTCATCTGCGGAGCGCTCGCCGTCGCCGGCATGGCGTTTGTCAGCTGGGGACTCTGCATGGGAGTAATGTCCGCAGGGCGCATGCGCGCTTTCCTCGGTTTCGCCACCCTCGGATTTGCGCACTCACAAATGACTTGGATGCCCGGAGCCTGGGTGATCGAAACCCTGAGCATAGCGGCTGGCATCGCTTGCATGTACCCGGTCATCTCGGACCAGAGAGAGCGCACCGCAGCCAACGGTGCGACCTAGCCCGGCGTTACGCGCACGAGGCCGAGGCACCGCGCAGCAGCCACACGGCTGCCCTCTGTGCCGCCTCACCCGATGCAACCCTCCTGTCGAGGAGCAACCGAGATGGTCACGCCGGACGTGCGTCCCGTTGGGGACTTGCCACACGAGATCGGCAAAACGGCAGCGCGTGAGCTGTCGCTGAATGGCATCACCACTCTCAAGCAGGTCGCGGCGCGCTCCCGGAAGGAACTGCTCGCCATCCATGGCGTGGGGCCGAAGGCCGTGCGCATCCTTGCGCAGACCCTTGCCGGTAGCGGCAGGAAGCTGCGAGGCGACTGACCAAGCATGCACGCCCGTGCCCCCCCCTTGCATACACTTCTCCGTCGCCATATACTGAACCATATGGTTCAGTTTAAGCGAGTCCACCTGGATGCCTCGTTCGCCGCGCTCGCGGACGCCACCCGACGCGGCATTCTGGAGCGGCTGGGGCATGCGGACGCTTCGATCACGGACCTCGCCGAGCAGTTCCGTATGACCCTCACGGGCATGAAGAAGCACGTCGGTGTCCTGGAGCGGGCGGGGCTCGTCACCACGGAAAAGGTCGGGCGGGTGCGGACGTGCAAGCTCGGCGTCCGCCGGCTGGAGGAAGAGGCGGCATGGATCGAGAGCTACCGCCAGCTCTGGGACGCACGCTTCGACGAGTTGGACAGGATCGTTGAGGAACTGAACCGGGAGGAAAGAGCCGATGGAAAAAGAAGAGGAACGCGAACCCAACCCACAGGAACGTGAGCCCAACCCCATGAAGAACCCCACGACGGTAGAACGAACGTCTGCGCGTGAACTGGTCGTCACGCGCACCTTCAACGGCCCCGCGCACATCGTGTTCGAGGCCTGGACCAGGCCCGAGCTGTTCAAGCGGTGGTGGGTACCGAAGTCGTTCGGCATGTCCCTGCTTTCCTGCGACATGGATGTTCGTGTCGGGGGCACGTATCGGTTGGTGTTCAGTCACCCTGCTTTTCCAGAACCCATGGCGTTCTTGGGCAGGTACATCGATGTGACGCCGCACTCGCGCATCGTCTGGACGAACGAGGAGAGCGCCGATGGTCCCATCACCACGGTGACCTTCGACGAAAAGGACGGCAGGACGCTGCTGGTTCTGCACGAGCTCTATCCTTCCAAGCAAGCCCTCGATGACGCCATCGCCTCCGGCAGCACGGGCACGAGCGGAGCGGGCGAGCAGTTCGAGCTGTTGGACGACCTTCTCGTCACCATGGTCTGAACCGAAGATCCCCGGGTGGATGCGATGATGTCGAGTTTCTGCGCGGCGATACCCACCGGGGATGGGGCATTGCGCACTGGGCGCGCTTTTCGTAGAATCCCACGCCATGAGCCTCCTCACCTTCGGTCTCAACGTGACGTTGGACGGGTGCATCGATCACACCCAGGGAATCGCGGACGACGAGCTGCACGACTATTGGACGCAGCGCATGGATCAGAGCGGAGCGATGCTCTTCGGGCGCAACACCTACGAGCTGATGGAGGGAGCCTGGCCCGCGGTGGCACGCGACGACAAGGCGCCGCGCGCGATGCGCGAGTGGGCACAGAAGCTCGAGGCGAAGGCGAAGTACGTCGTGTCGGGCTCGCGGAGCGACTTTCCGTGGCAGAACACGATCAAGGTGGAGGGTGACCTCCGCGAGGCGATCTCGGCGCTGAAAGCGAAGACCGAGCGGGGGGTCCTCGTCGGAGCGCCCAAGCTCGCGGCTGCGCTCGAGGAGTTGGGGCTCATCGACGAGTACCGCATCGTCGTGCATCCCGTCATCAGTGGCCGCGGGCCGACGTTGTTTCATGGCCTGTCGAGTGCGCGGCATCTCGAGCTCCTGTCGACGCAGCGGTTCAAGTCTGGCGTGCAGGCGCTCCACTTCCGTCGCAAAGCGGGATGAGCGTGGAAGGCCCCGAGCGCTTCACCGGCAGCTGCCTGTGAAGGCTCGCGAGGCGCCACGTGCAACCCAGCTCCGGTTTGCAGGAGGCGGGAACATCGCTCGCGCTTGGCTCTCGCAGCTGAAGAGACACACGAGCGGACATTGGCTAAGGCTTCCGTTGCTCCGTCCGTAACCTTCTGATGACCCTGCCGACCCCTGATCTCATCGTCGCTCGACCGCCTGAGCGACGAGCCGTGCTTTACTGGCACACGCGTGCCGGCGCGCGTGCTGATCGACTATGTCGAGGGCGGGCACCCGCTCGGCGAGTTCCCGACGGATTTCCCGAGTGTCTCGCACGAGCACGGTTGCACCGACATCTTGAGTGAAACTCTTGACAA
>CAYSFN010000084.1:0-2754 GCA_964430045.1 uncultured Gemmatimonadaceae bacterium | reverse complement strand
GGGGGGGGGGGGGGGGAGAATTGGATCTCGGTCATGCCGGCAATCGGCCGGGCGAACCGCAACCGCTCTCTTGTTGGAGGTAGAGGTGCTTGCCCGCACACGAATCTTGCGCAGTGCAATCGGCACGGCAGCGCTGATCGCCACCAGCAGCCTGTCGGCACAGACCAACCCTAGCGAAGGGTATCCGCCCACGTATCTGGGTTGCCTGGCTGCCGCCGCGGACCAACTGATCGACTGCGTCGACATGGACGTGTACCCCGACTGGATGTGCGTGGAGACATACGACATTGTTGTCGGACTCTGCCGGGTCCAGTTCCCGGAGTGACGCAACGGATCCTGAGTGAGATCGCGTCACCCCGGTCCCGCCTGATCGCCTGGGTGGCGGCGGCGCTCGTCGGCTGCACCGTGGAGACAGACGATGCCGCGACGACGTCCGCGCCTCGCATCGCGAGTCGTGTCGAACGTCGCGTCAGCACGGGCGCACTCTCCCTGACGTCGCTGGATGACGCGACCCTGACGTCGAATGGCGGCATCGCCATCGCTGCCGATGCGGGTCGACTCATCGCGGCGTTTGAATCGGCCAGCGCACGATGGAGTATTCTCGCGCGGCGCGGCGACGGACCAGGCGAGGTGCGAACGGCACGCTGGGTGCTCCATGATGTCGGCATCGGCCTCCTGGCGGTCGATGCAAGTTCCCACCGGGTGCTGCGTTGGGCCGGAGTAGACGACGCGATGCACACGATGCCTCTCGAAGGGCGGACGATCACCGCTGCATGGCTGTTCGGCGACACGCTCACGATCCGCTACGCGCCTGCGTCCGAACCAGTCGTGCTCGCGGCCTACGGACCGACCGGCGACACCATCCGCACGGTGCGGATCCCGGTACGCCTGCCATCCAGTGAGCTCGGATGCGGCCACTGCCCTGCGGCAGTCTCGTCCGATGGGCGTATTGCGATCGCCGTCTCCGACACGTCCTACCGGGTCCTCGAGTACGACTGGCGCGGCGCACTACTTGGCGAATGGTCCCGTCGCGGGGTGCCGCTCGTGCCGCGATCCCGCCGCGAGGCCGATTCCCTGCGAAGGGTCTGGGACATGGTGGCCGGTCGCATCTCCGCCGCCGGTACCACGACGGACGCCGCACAGCGAGTCGCAGAACTGGCGACGCAGAGCACGCACCACAAACGGTTCTTCGCTCGGGGAATGCACTTCGACGGCAGCTGCCTCCTCCTCCAACGCAGTGTTGCCTCGGAGGACTCGGCCGCGATCGACCTGTTCGGGAGGGACAGGGCCTTCATCGGCGTCATCCGCCTCCCCCCCGGTGCCCGCCTGCACCAGGCACGCGATGGGCTGCTGCTCAGCAGTCAGGAGCTCCATGACGGCACATTCGACCTCACCGTGACGCGCTGGAGCGGCTGTCCGGCGCCGTGAGGCCCCCCCCACTGGTCCAAGAACTCGTATGCACGGTGCTCGCCACCGCCCGTCTTCTCAGGTAGGTTCCTCCGAATGCTCGTCTCCACCCTCCCCCCAACCCCATGACCCGCGTGCGGCGGTGGATCGGCATCACGGCCGGCCTGGTGGTGCTGGCCGTGCTCCTGGCCGCCGGCGTCGGCTATGCGATGTCGGAGCGTCTCCTGCGGGAGCGGCACACCGTCGATGCCCCGCCGTTCACCCTCGTGCTGCCGACCGACTCCGCCTCGCTCGTCGAGGGGGAGCGCATCGCACGGACGCGTGGGTGCCAGGGCTGCCACGGCGAGGATCTCGGGGGCAAGGTCTTCTTCTCTGAACCCAACGTTGCCGATCTCATCGCGCCGAACCTGACGGCACTCATCCCGCAGCGGAGCGACGCGGACCTTGAGCGTGCCCTGCGGCACGGGGTCCGGCCGGACGGCACCGCGCTCTTCGTGATGCCGGCCGAGATGTACCGTTCGCTGTCGGACGCGGACCTCGCGCGGCTGCTGGCGTGGCTGCGCACCGTACCGCCCGTCGAGGGGGAAGCACGCACGCGCCATGTCGGCCCCATGGGGCGCCTTGGCCTCCTGCTCGGGATGTTCCGAACGTCCGTCCATTACGTGCAGACCGAGTCCGTGCTCCCCGCACCCACGGACAGCGCCCTGCGGCTCGGGCACTACATCGCGACAACCGCATGCACCGAGTGTCACGGCAACGCGATGCAGGGGGATGGAGAGGGATCCCCCGCGGTGCCGCCGATCCTGGCAGCGTACAGCACGGCGGAGTTCGCAGCATTCGTGCGGACCGGCATCGCCAAGGGTGGCCGCGACCTTCCGATGATGAGTGGTGTGGCCCGGCAACGGCTCGTGCATCTTCGACCCGACGAGGTGGAGAGCCTGTACGCCTATTTGATCTCGCTCAACCCTGGTTCGTGAGTGTGACCCATGCCCCCGATCATTCCCAACCCCAAGAAGATCAAGGGTTTCCGCAGCGAGGCGGCGTTTGAGACCTGGCTGGCCGCGAACCACGCACGCGAAACAGAACTGTGGTTGAAGATTCGCAAGAAGGCCTCGGGCGTGCCCACGGTGACCTACGCGCAGGCGCTGGACGTGGCGCTCTGCTGGGGGTGGATCGATGGCATCCGGAAGTCGTTCGACGACAGCGCGTTTCTGCAGCGCTTCAGCCCCCGTAAGCCGAAAAGCGTCTGGAGCCAGATCAACAGGGAGCACGTCGCCCGGCTGACGGCGGCGGGCCGCATGACCCCGCACGGCCAGCGGCAGGTCGACGCCGCCAAGGCGGACGGCC
>CAYSFN010000083.1:0-11283 GCA_964430045.1 uncultured Gemmatimonadaceae bacterium | reverse complement strand
CTCACACTTCGATGCCGACCGGCCGCGCGGCCTATGCCGACACGCGCGTGTGGCTGCTGAAGGAGCACGGGCCGAACTGCGCCTACTGCGGGGAGACCTTCCCGGCCAAGGTGCTGACACTGGATCACGTCACGCCGCGGCGCGGCCGTTCGGCCTACGACCGGCGCGACAATCTGGTGCTGTCCTGCGCGGACTGCAACGGTCGCAAGGCGGACAAGCCGTTCCTGGCCTGGATTCTTGGCAACAAGGTCCGTGCACGGCACTTGTACGTGTATGGGCAGCACCTGAGCGTCGGGATTCTCGACATCCTCCGGCCGATGGTCGGCACGGAGGTCGACCACCTGCTGGCGCGTCGTCGGCGTGCGCCGGTCGAGCCGCGCCCGGTGTACGGCATCGCGCCGGACGATGAAGATTCACCGTATCTCGAGGATTCCCCGTATGCCGCGGAGCCCGCGTCCCCGACGGGGCCGCGCCTCCGGCTCGCGCGCCGCGCGTCGCCCCGGCATGGCGACGGGGTGTTCGCCGAGGAGCCGATCACGGCGTTCACCCCCGTGATCGAGTACACCGGTCAGGTCATCTCGCACGACGAGGCGGAGGCGCGCTACCCGGCCGTGGCCGGGACGACGTCCGCAGAGTACACGCTCGTGCTGCAGCTCGACGAGGAGCGGGTCATCGACGCGAACGTGGGCGGGAACGACGCGCGGTTCATCAATCATTGCTGCGAGCCGAACGTCGAGCCGATCCGTGTCGGTGACGCGATGTGGCTGTTCGCCGTGCGCGATATCGCGCCCGGTGAGGAGCTGGGGTACGACTACGCCATCGAACTCGATGAGCGGCACACGCCCGCCGCCAAGCGGCGCTTTCCCTGCACCTGCGCCGCGCCTGGCTGTCGCGGGACGCTGCTCCGGGCCAAGGGCGCCCGGCCCACGCCCGAGGTGGCGGCGGCGCGCCGCGTGATCGCGGCGCGGATGGCCACGCTCGACGAGGGGTAGCGACACACGGTACGGACGGGGAGATTTCAGCGCATGCCTCGACTCCTCCTCCGCACGTTCCTCGCGACATTCGCCGCCGTCATCGCCGCCTGCGGCAGCCCCAGTGATCCTCCGGCCGTGTCCGTCGTGCGCATGTCGCCGGCGACGGTCACGCTGCTGGTCGGCCCGGCCGGCGGTGGGTCCGCCGTCCTCACGGCAACGCCCGAGACGAGCACCGGCCGGGCCGTCACGGGCAAGACAGTCGTGTGGAGTTCGTCGGCGCCGTCGATCGTCCTGGTGTCCGGCGTTGGTGCGGTCACGGCGCTCGCACCAGGGAGCGCGACCATTACCGCGACGGTGGATGCGATCGCCGGCACCAGCGTGGTGACCGTGCTGCCGGTTCCCGTGGCGTCGATCGACGTGGACCAGCCCTCGCTCGAGCTCGGGGTCGGCGTCACGCGGACCCTGGTCGCGACGCCGCGCGATTCGACGGGGGCGGCGCTCCCGGGGCGTGCGGTGTCCTGGAGCAGTGCGGCGCCCACGATCGCGGAGGTGTCCACGATGGGTGTCGTGCGCGGCGTCGCCATGGGGTCCACGACGGTGCAGGTCAGTGTCGGTGGTCGCACGGCGACGATCCCGGTGACCGTGCTCCCGCCGCCCGGGCCGACGATCGCGTCCGTCGCGCCGGCGATCCTCGTGCCCGGGGCCATGGCGACGCTCACCGGCGACGCCTTCGCTGCGACCGTGGGTGGCAACACGATCCGGGTCTCGGGGCGCACGGTGCCCACGCAGTCGGCGTCCCCCACGATGCTCACCTTCGTGGTGCCGTGCGTCAGCTCGGGCATGGTGTCCATCGACGTGACGACGGCCGAGGGCACGGGACCGGCAACCACGGTGCCGCTCTCGGTGCCGTTGCGGACCCTGCAACTGGGCGAGGCGCTCGTGCTGACCGGGGCGGAGGAGAGCCGCTGCAACGAGCTCGCCGCGACGGGGCCGGGCACGCGCTACCTGGTCTCGGTGTCCAACATCTCCACGGCATTGAATACGCTCGTGGACTTCGAACTGGCGGGCAACACGCCGATCGCCGGCGCCGCCGCCGATCGGCTGCCGCCGCCGGCGACGCGCGCGCGGGTCGAGCTGCCGACGCCGGTGCAGGGCTACGAGGCCGCGCACGCGGCCCACATGGCGCGCGAGGCGGTGCTGTATGAGTCGCTGCGGAGCACGGGCGCCTTCGGCGAACGGACCGACTCGCACCGTCGTGCGCAGGTGGTGCCGCCCGAGCTGGGGTCGCTGCGCACGTTCTACTACAATTTCAATGCGTGCAGCGACTCGAGCAACGCGTTCACTGCACGACTCATCTACCGCGGGACCTTCGCGCTGATCTGGGAGGACACCACCAACACCCTGCAGAGCACGAGCAGCAGCGCGCTGGCCGGCTTCTATCAGCGCCTGGGCGAGATCTATGACACGGACCAGCACGCCGCCGTGCGTGACCACTTCGGCGACCCCCTGCTGCGCGACCCGCTGACCGACGGCGATGGGCGGCTCGGGATGGTATATACGCAGCGGCTGAACGGGTCCGGGGCCGCCGCCTATGTCACGAGCTGCGACCAGGTCGCGCGCAACACCACCAACCGCGCGGCGAGCAACTTCGGGGAGTACTTCTACGGCACGGTGCCGACCGCCGAGGGGAGCAATGTGAACTCGACGGCCAATCCCGACGGCTGGTTCTATTTCATGGCGCGCACGGTGGTGCACGAGGTGAAGCACATCGCCTCGCTCGCCACCCGCGCCGCGAAGGCCGCGCCCTTCGAGGCCGGATGGCTGGAGGAGGGCACGGCGCGCCACGCGGAGGAGATCTGGGCCCGCGCGGCGCTGCACCGCGTGCCGTGGAAGGGCAACACGGGGTACGGCAGCGCGGCGACGAACGGGATCTTCTGCGACTTCAATCCCTCCAATGCGACGTGCCTGGCGGCGGATCCCCTGCGACGGCCGAGTTACGGGATGCGGCGCCAGTTCAACGAGATCCGGCCCAAGCTGCTCGAGCCGTGGGCGTGGTCACCCTACGGCGATGGGACGGGACAGACGGGCTCCGTCTTCTACAACACCGCGTGGTCGCTCGTGCGGTATGCGATCGACCGCCATGGCGCCGGGGACGCCGAGTTCCTGACCGCCTTGACACAGTCGACCGCGACGGGCATGGCGAACGTCAGTGCCGTGGCCGGGGTGTCCGCCGAGCGGCTCATCGGCGGGTGGGGGCTCGCGCTGGTGGCCGATGACTACCCGGGCGTGCCCGCGCTGGCGGCGGACGCGCGCATCGACACCTGGAACCTGCGCTCGATCTATGCAGGCTTGCATGCCGACCCCGCGTGGAGTGCACGCTTCAACACCCCCTACCCGATCGTGCCGGTGTCTGCGAACTACGGCCCGTTCCTCGCGGTCCGGCCGGGTTTGCGGGCGGGCGCGCACGCCTACTTCGAGTTGAGCGGCGGCATCGCGTCGCCGCAACTGCTCGACCTGCGCGGCCCGCTGGGGGCGGCAGCCTCCCCGCTGCTGCGCATCGCGCTGGTGCGGGTCCAATGAGCCTCACCCGGCTCCTCGCGCTCCTCGCGCTCGTGTCCGGCTGCCGCGGGCCTTCCGTTCCGCACGGCATCGCGCCGGGGACGGCGGCAGGTGCGACAGCCACGGCGCTGGAGTCGATGGACGGCATCGTCGCTGTTCGCGGCGTCGCCACGGCACCGCTGGTGGTGCTCGAACGTCCCGGCGCGAGCGCGGTCGTGCTGGCGGGAGCGAGCAGCGGGGCGGCGGAACTCCGCGCGGCGCAGGGGCTGGAGGTCCGGGTCACCGGACGCCTGGCGCGGCTCGACCCGCTGACGGATGACGCGGGCGCGAGTGCCCGTCTGCACGTGGTGTCGTTCCGTGTCCTGTCGTCGGATGGGATCCCGGCGGTGGACGGCATCCTCGGCGTGAGCGCCACCGGCGCGCCGGTGCTGCGGACCGAGGACGGCACGGAACGTGTCATCCTCGGCCCGTTGCCTCCTGCGTGGTTCACCGCGCAGGGTGCGCGGGTCTACTGGGTGGGACCGCTGGATGCCGCCCCGGTGGCGTACGGCATGCTCCGTCCGGCCCCGACGAGCCCTCAGCGGCGCTGATACCGCAGCGGCGTCTGGAAGAAGAAGGCGGCATCGAAGTTGATGCCGCGGCGCGTGATGGTGCCGCGCATCTGCGGTGGGGCCGCACAGCCGACGATGCGGCCGCTGAAGGGATCCTCGCACACGAAGGCCAGCAGGACTTTTCCGTCCACCACCTCGTACTGGAACGTGCTCCGTCGCGTGGTGACGGGGCCGACGCCGTCTGGCGTGTGGTGCTCGAACACCCTCGTGTGCGTCCCCTCGTCGTGTTCGGCGAAGACGAGCGTGTCCGCGATGGCGACCCGCGTCACGCTGCCGGTCACGGCGATCGTGGTGGGCAGGGTGCGCCCGTCCACGGACGTGAGCACGTAGGTCCCCACGACAGAGGCGCGGGACGGACTCGCGGTGTCTGCACAACTCAGACTGGCCGCGAGCACGGCGAATGCAAGGACAAAGGTTCGACGAGGCACTGTGCCACGGTACGCACAGTGCACCGCGATCGCCAGTCCTCGGCCTGGCGACCGACCGGCGATCCTAGAACCGGATGCCGATCAGGATGGGCGCGAAGTTGGTCTTGGACTCGTCCGTGTTGACGCTGTGATAGCGCGCCTCGCCGAAAATCGTGACCCCCAGGAGCGAGGTGCGCAGGCCCACGCCTCCGTGGAACCCGAGCACGCTCTCGTCACGGTCCAGTCGCATGATCTCCTCGAAGGCATCCGTGGCGTTCTGCGTCACGGTGCGCTTGTAATAGCCCGCCCCCCCGAGCAGGTACGGGCGCAGGAATGCGTCACCGAGGTCCATGGTGAGGGACGCGAGTCCGCCGACGAGCCGGACGTCGCCGGAGATTTCGGCGTCGTCCGGCACCTCGACGCCGTTCGGGGCGCGGCGGATCAGGACGCCGTCGAGGTCCGTATTCGCCCAGAGGGCTTCGAGGCGGAGTCCGAAGCGGTCGCCGAGGGGCAGGCCGAGCCCGGCGATGCCGGCGAAACCGGACTTGGCGTTCTCGGCGAGCGTGCCCTGGGGCAGCAGCGTGCCCAGGCCGAGCGAGAGGTTCATCTGCTGGGCGCCGACGGATGACGCGAAGCTCAGGATGGCGGTGACCGCCATGAATCGGACGATGCGCATGGTCAGGAGAGATGAAGGGTGGTCAATCGATGACTTCCAGTGCCCGCTCGCTGCGGACCACGTACTGCCCGGCGACATCGACCTCCAACTGGACGATGTACGCGCCCTTCCGCAGGGCGGTGATATCCAGATACACCGCACGGGGCGAATAAGGTCGGTTCCGCGCGGAGAGGTCCTCGACGGTCACCGTCACCGGCGTCGCCTCGCGCGACAGCCGCAACGCCTGCGCCCGTCGCCGCAGGAAGCCGGGCTCGTCCACCTCGCGGGCGACGGTCATCGTGACCCGGAGCAGCTCGCCGGCGGGGTTCGTGCCGTAGCTCTCGAAGTACACGCCCAGCTTCTGGGTGCGGGAGACCTTGATCGAGGCGAGGGCGTGCTCGAGGACGTCGTCGAGGTCCTCCGGGAGTCCGTCGTGCTCGCGGAAGAACAGCATCTCGGACAGCGTCACCCGGGCACCGACGGCATAGGGCGGACGCAGGCCGTAGCGCGCCCGTGCCGCGGTCGTCGCCGCCGGCGCGATCAGCTCCGCGCTCATCAGCAGGGGGCCCCAGCGTCCGGTCGCCGTCACCACGCCCTGCAGGGGCGCGTCCGGCACGCGGCGGATCGTCGGCGTCAGCGAGTCGGTGCGGGCGAGCACCAGCGCCAGTTCGCGCGGGGTGTCGTGCACGGGCGGCGTGGGCCCGGCGTCCCAGGCCAGCACCACGAGGGCCGAGTCGCCGCGCTTGAACATCGCCGACTGGTGCACGAGGGGGTGGATGCGCGCCGCGTGCGGCGGCGCATAGCGCGCCTGGATCGGCGGCACGCCGTCCTCCCAGCCGGTCGAATCACTCATCGCCGGCGCGTTCGCCAGGGCTGCCGACGGCAGATACTGGTACGCCGGTGACGCCTCGTAGCTGATGATCGACGTCATCCCCATCCGGTCCCGCCCGCTGGTGGACCAGGCGCGCGGCCAGCCGTAGCGCAGCAGCAGCTCGCGTTCGTCGATGTCGAAGCCGTACTGGTGCACCGACGGGGCGTCCTCGAGCATCCGGACCATCGTCATCCGCGCGTACCACTCGGTCCGGGTGTCCATGCCGGGGGAGGCGTACAGCGGTTTCGCGAGCCACCACAGGCGCTCGGAGTACCGGGCCCGGTCGGCCGTGCCGCAGCCGAAGCGCCGGTACGTCATGCGGGCGCCCGCGTCGAGCAGGAGGCCGATGTCCTCCCAGTCGCAGCGCAGCCGTTCGGGCATCCCGCGCAGCGCCCGTGCGAAGCTCGAGTCCGCCGCCACGAAGTCCCGCACCTCGTGCTGCGCGAATCCCAGCAGCGCGTCACACCACCACGCGTCGCCGCCGCAGGCCCGGGCCGCCGCGAGTGCATCCCGGTGACGCCCCGACTCCACGAGATAGCGGATGCGCTGCCCGCTGGTCCAATCGTCGGACGGGAACGCGCCGGCCGCGGCGTCGAGCGTGCTGATCAGCTCTGCCCGCGCGTTCGCGATGATGGCCGGCTCCGGCGGAGGTGGCGGGAGCCGCTCGTCGTACCAGTAGCAGAAGTTGCCGATCTGTTCTTCGCAGCTGGCGCCGCTCGGGACGCGCACGGAGTACACGGGCAGGTTGAGGCGGCGGAACTCCTCGAACTGGGCCTGCGCGCGGCGTGCCTCGTCGAGGATCGGCACCCCGGTCATCGCGATGGGTGGACGCATCGGCGGTGGCGGCAGCATCGGTGGCCCCTGCGCGGCAAGCGGCTGCGCCGCGAGGGCCGCGAGGGCCAGGATCCGGAAAATCGACGGGAATTGCATCCCTGACTCTGGCGCTCCGGCGGCCCAGTGCGCAAGTTCGGGTAATGACGGCGAACACAACGGTGACACGACGAGAGCTCCTCGCGCTGCTGGGAGTGGCCGGCCTGGGGGGCTGGCGATGGACCTGGCCGGCCCCGTACGAACGGATCGGTGTACAGCTCTACACCGTTCGCACGCTTCTGGGCCGCGACTTCGACGGCACGCTGGACGCGCTGGCGGCCATCGGGTTCGCCGAGGTCGAGACGCACGACTACTTCGGGCGGTCGCCGGCCGCGGTGCGCGCGGCGCTGGACGCCTCGGGGCTCCGGGCCGCGGCGGCGCACGTCACCATCGAGGCGCTCGACAGCTCGCTGCCCGCCCTGCTCGAGCAGGCGGGTGTCGTGGGCCATCGCTGGCTGGTGGTGCCCTATATCGGCGGGCCGTTCCGGTCGGCCGACGGCTACGCCCGTGCGGGTGAGATCCTGAGCCGCGCCGCGGAGCAGGCGGCGGCGGCGGGGGTCCGCGTCGCGTATCACAATCATGACTTCGAGTTCGCGGACGTCGACGGGCGCACGGGGATGGATCGCCTGCTCGCCGCCACCTCGGCGCAGGTCGCCGTCGAGCTGGACGTGTATTGGATCGTGCGGGCCGGTGGCGATCCGTTCACGTTCCTCCGCGAGCACGCGGAACGTGTGCGGCTGCTCCATCTGAAGGACTCCGGCGGACCACCGTCGCACGAAATGCACGACGTCGGCGCCGGGACCATTGACTGGCGTGCGCTCCTGACCGCGGCGAAGAGCGTCGGCGTGGCGCACGTGTTCGTGGAGCACGACCGTCCCGGCGATCCGCTCGCCTCGGTCCGTGCGAGTTATGCGCATCTGCGTCGGGTCACGCAGGGCTGAGACCACCAATGACGATCATGAGACAAGAACGCGAAACGTACGATGTGTGCATCGTCGGCTCGGGCGCCGGCGGCGGGATGGCCGCCTACGCGCTGACGCAGGCCGGCGCCAAGGTCGTGATGCTCGAGGCCGGTGCGTGGTGGGACAACACGAAGGACGGCACGATGCTGATGATGAACGCGGACTCGCCCCGCCGCGGCGGGGCGACCCGGGACCGCCCCTTCGGGGAGTTCGACGCGTGCATCGGCGGGTGGAACATCGACGGCGAGCCGTACACGCGGGCCGAGGGGACGCAGTTCGACTGGTGGCGCGCGCGGATGCTCGGCGGCCGCACGAACCACTGGGGGCGCATCTCCCTGCGCTTCGGTCCGGACGACTTCCGGCGCGGAGACCTCGACGGGTTGTCGCCCAACTGGCCCGTCACCTACGACGAGATCAAGCCGTACTACGACCAGATCGATCGGCTGGTGGGGATCTTCGGCTCGGTCGAGGGCCTGCCGAACGAGCCCGACGGGATCTTCCTGCCGCCGCCGCGGCCGCGGGCGTTCGAGCTGATGGTCAAGGATTCGGCGGATCGCCTCGGGGTGACGTGCATCCCCGGGCGCCTGTCGGTCCTGACCAAGCCGATGAACGGCCGGATGGCCTGCCACTACTGCGGCGGATGCAACCGCGGGTGCAACGCCAACGCGAACTTCTCGAGCCCCAACGTCCTGATCTTCCCCGCGCAGCAGACGAAGAACCTCACGGTGATCACCGGCGCGATGGCCCGCGAGGTGACGGTCGGCTCGGACGGTCTGGCGACGGGCGTGGCGTACATCGACACCGCCACGGGCGAGGACCGGCACGTCGCCGCCAGGGTCGTGGTGCTCGCGGCGAGTTCGTGCGAGTCCTCGCGCATCCTGCTGAACAGCCGCAGCAGCGCTCATCCCAACGGGATCGCGAATCACAGCGGCGTCGTCGGCAAGTGGCTGACCGACACCACCGGCACCGACGTCAGCGGCTTCATTCCCCGGCTGGTCGACCTGCCGGTCGCGAACGAGGACGGCGTGGGCGGTGGCCACATCTACATGCCGTGGTGGATGAGCAACAGCAGGCTGGATTTCCCCCGCGGGTACCACATCGAGGTCTACGGCGGGCGCCGCTCGCAGCCGGGCGCCGGCTTCATGGGCGGGATTCAGCGGTACCCCGGCGGGGGAGGGTATGGGGCGGGCCTCAAACGCGACTATCGCAAGTACTGGGGTTCGACCGTCGGGTTCTCCGGACGCGGCGAGATGGTCCCGAACAAGGATTCGTACTGCGAGCTCGACCCGACCGTGAAGGACAAGCATGGCATTCCGGTGCTCAAGTTCCACTTCAAGTGGAATGAGACCGAGTACAACCAGGTCAAGCACATGCAGGAGACGTTCCGCGCGCTGATCGCGGACATGGGCGGCGAGGTGTGGTCGCCGATGCCGACGCGTGAGCGCGGGTACGGGATCGCGGCCGGCGGCCGGATCATCCACGAGCTCGGGACCGTGCGGATGGGGCATCGCGCCGAGGACTCGTGCCTGAACGCGCAGTGCCAGGCGTGGGACTGCAAGAACGTCTTCGTCGCGGACGGTGGACCGTTCGTGTCGCAGGCGGACAAGAACCCGACGTGGACCATCATGGCGCTCGCGTGGCGGACGTCGGACTACATCATCGCACAACGCAAGGCAGGTGCCCTGTGACCGTTGATCGCCGTGAGGCGCTGAAGGCGATGGCGCTGGTGCCGCTCGCCGCCGCCATGACGTGGACCGACGCCGAGGCGGAGCGGGCGACCGCGCGCGTCGACGCGACGCCGGAGCCGTCCGCCGCGCCGACCTTCTTCAACGCGCGGGAGTGGCGCACCGTGCGGGTGCTGGTGGACGACATCCTCCCGGCCGACGGCCGGTCCGGAGCCGCGACGTCGGCCCGCGTGCCGGAGTTCATGGACTTTCTGCTGACCGAGGGATCGGCCACCAATCAGTCGAACATGCGCAACGGGCTGGCGTGGATCGACACCGAGGCACGCACGCGCTTCGAGAAGGGGTATGCCGACTGCACGACCGCCCAACGCCACGCCATCCTCGACGACATCGCCTGGCCGGCGAAGGCCGCGCCGGCCTTCGCGGCCGCCGCGACGTGGTTCAATTCAATGCGCGACATGACCGCCTCGGGGTTCTTCTCGTCCCGGGTGGGGTATCGGGACCTCGGCTACGCAGGTGGTGTGGCCATTCCACGCTGGTCGGGCTCGCCGCCAGCGCTTCTTCGTCATCTGGGAGTGTCGTACGAGCAATGGGACGCAAAGTACAGTCAGAGCGAGTGACCCCGCCGACCCGCCTCGGCATCGGCTTCATCGGGTCGGGCTTCAACACGCGCTTCCACATGCGCGCGTTCCAGGGCGTGCGCGATGCGGACATCCTGGGCGTCTACAGCCCGAACCCGAAGAACGCCGCGGCAACCGCGCGGTTCGCGCGTGACCTGGACCTGGGCGACTGCCGCGCCTACGCGTCCATCACCGCGATGGTCGCGGACCCCCGGATCCACGCGATCTGGCTCTGCGGGCCGAACCATGCCCGCATCGCCAACGTGGAGGAGATCTGCGCGGCGGTGCGCGAGGGGAAGGGCACCTTGCGCGGGATCGCCTGCGAGAAGCCCCTGGCGCGCAACGTCGCAGAGGCGAAGGAGGTCCTGCGCCTGGTGACGTCGGCGGGCATCGCGCACGGGTATCTCGAGAACCAGCTGTTCGCGCCGCACGTGGAGTGGGGCCGATCGCTGATCTGGGCGCGCGGTGCGGCGACCACGGGCCGCCCCTACCTCGCGCGCGCGGCGGAAGAGCACAGCGGTCCGCACATGCCCTGGTTCTGGCAGGGTGCCTTGCAGGGCGGCGGCGTCCTGAACGACATGATGTGCCACTCGGTCGAGGTGGTGCGGCACCTCCTCACCAAGCCCGGCGACCCGCGCGCATCGGTGCGTCCGGTCAAGGTCACCGGGCACATCGCTTCGCTCAAGTGGTCACGCCCGACGTACGTGAAGCAGTTGAAGCGCACGATGGGCAAGGACGTGGACTACGCCCGGCGCCCGGCAGAGGACTTTGCCAGCGTGCTCATCGAGTTCGCCACGGCGGACGGTGAGCGCGTCATCGGCGAAGCCACGACGAGCTGGTCGTTCGTCGGCGCGGGCCTGCGGCTGTCGGCCGAGTTGCTGGGCCCCGAGTACTCGATGCGGTGGAACTCACTGAACAGCGGACTCGAGTGCTTCTTCAGTCGCGCGGTGACGGGGCGCGCGGGCGAGGACCTCGTGGAGAAGCAGAACGCCGAGCAGGGCGTGATGCCCGTGGTGCCCAGGAACACCCGGACGAAATGCCGATCCTCGGCCTCGTAGCCGTACGCCGC
>CAYSFN010000082.1:0-11318 GCA_964430045.1 uncultured Gemmatimonadaceae bacterium | reverse complement strand
GCGACGTTGTGCTTGGCGTGGACGTAGGTCTCGTCCCAGGATTCGAAGGCCGGGACGCCGCGGATGGCGGGATGATCCTGCGACAGACGCACCGCGCTGAACGTTCCCGTGCCGTGGCTCTTGAACGCCGCGCCCACCAGCTTGATGAACGGCTCGGAGTTCTGGAACGACGCCGACGCGCAGTGCAGGACGACCAGCCCGTTGCCCGCCAGGATGTAGGCATTGAGCGCCGCGAACTGCTGCGGCTGCACCACCATGTGGTTGTTGTACAGCATCACCGCGTGGTACTGCGACAGCTCCTCGGGGTTCAGCGACGCCGGGTCGTCGGAGTAGAACAGGTCCACCCCGCGCTGCGCGAGCACCGGGAGCAACTGCTTCGCACGGTCCGCAGGCCGGTGATGCCCGTTGTCGCCGAGGAACAGCACGCGGATCCGGTCGGTGGGCGCGAGTGGAACGGGGTGCTGCGCGGCGGCGGGAGCCGCCGTGAGCCCGAACGCCGCGAGCAGGAGCAGCGTCTCGCGCCGGAGTCGCACGGCCCGGTACCCGCCGGCCGCCCTGTCCTTGAGGTACAGGAGGCCGAACACCAGGGTGAGCAGCAGGGCGGCCGGTGCCACGTCGCGGAAGCTGCGCTTCCCACCAGCCAGCTCGGCCGGCTGCAGGATCGCGTTCGCCTCGGTGACCAGCGATTCGTCGGGGATCTGCGTGCCGACGATGGCGCGCAGCGCGTTGGCGGTCGCGTCGTTGTTGATGTTGCCCGTGCGCTCGGCCACGCCCAGTGCGGCGCGCGTCTGATCCAGGGCCTCGGCCACGTCGCGGGCGCGGTAGGCGAAGGCCGCAGGGTCACTGGCCCCCTCCACGCGCGCGAGATACTCCGGCAGGCGTTCGCTGGCGCTGTGGAGCACTGCTGCCGTGGCCGGCGGCAGCGCCTCGGCCAGGTGGCGATCCGCGAGCTTGCCGATCAGCGGCACCCCGACCGCGCCGGCCATCCCGAGCCCGATGCCCGCCGTCAGGACGATGCCGAGCGAGCCGGTGCGTGGCGTGCGTTCACTGACGACGCCGACCATCGTCGGAAAGAAGAACGCCACGCCCCACGCGAAGATCGTGGCGGCCACCAGCGCGGTCGCCAGGCCCTCCGCGACGCTCAGCAGCACGAGACCCGTGCCCGTGAGGACGGAGGCCCCGAGCAGCATTCCCGTGGGCGAGAACCGTGTGATGAACTGCCCCGACAGGCCGCGGAGGACCGCCATCCAGCCCGAGATCCAGACCAGCACGAGGATGCCGTGCATGCCACCCGACTGCAGCACCGACGGGATCCAGCGCATCGGGCCGAGTTCGAGCGACGTGGTGATCGCCATCATCGCCAGCATGAGCGGGAACAGCGGGGTGGTGACCGCCGCCTTGAACATCGCACCGATCGAGACCCCCGCCTCCGCGTTCTCGGTCTGGGGGAACTGCTGCGGCAGCATCAGCACGCCGTACAGCACACTGGGGATGTAGATCACCGCAAGCTGATAGGGCCAGCGTGCAAACTCGCCCCCGTAGTTCGCCATCAGGAATCCGACGATGCCGCCGGTGATCAGGCCGATCGGGAAGAACGCGTGGAACCAGTTCAACCGCTTGGTCTTCTCGTCGGGGTACAGCGCGGCGACCAGGGGATTGCCGCTGACCTCGATCATCCCGTTGCCGGCCGCCAGCGTCACGGCGCCGACCATCAGGAGCCAGAACGCGGACGGGTCACCGACGCGTGTGGCCGCCGCGATCATGATGGTGATGCCCGCGACGTGGCCCGCGAAGGCCAGCCGCGCCCCGTTCCGGAGGCCGATGAGCTCGATCATCGGCCCCATCACCAGGAGCGAGATCGCCATCCCCCAGAGCGCTGCGCCGGCGATGAACCCGACCTGGTAGTTGGTGAGGATGAACTCCTGCTTGAGCTGCCCGATGATGTTGCTGACCAGCGAGAACGAGGCGCCTGTCGGGATGAGCGCCAGACAGGTGCCGACGAAGAGGCGGGAGCGGGAGTCCATGGCGATGGGCTGAAGGGGGATGAGCCGACCCTTCAAGATGCAGGTCGGCCCGGGTGCTCGCCATCAGGGACGCCCTGTGTGGGGGCGGTGCTGTGCCGCTCAGCGCGCCGCCGCGAAGGGCGCGATGGTCCAGCCCGCCGCCAGCACGGCGTCGCGCACGGCTTGCACGATGACCGTTGCGCCCGGGGTGTCGCTGTGCACGCAGAGCGAGTCCACGTTCGGGGCGAGGCGCAGGGCCTGCGCCGCAGCGGCGGACGGGTCGGTGATGAGCGCGCCGGGCTCGGTGCGGGGGATCAGCGACCCATCGTCGCGGTAGCCGCGGTCGCAGAACCCCTCGCGGGCGCTGCGCAGCCCGAGCGACTCCGCCTGTCGCAGCATCTCGCTCCCGGGCAGCGCGAGGAGTACCAGGCCGGGGTCCACCGCATGGACCGCGCGGGCAATGGCGCGCGCGACGGCCGGCTCGCGGGCCGCCGCATGATACAGCGCCCCGTGGGGTTTCACGAAGCGCAGCGTGGTGCCGCTCGCGCGGCAGAAGGCCGCGAGCGCACCCACCTGATGGATCACGTAGGCGCTGATCTCGTCCGGGGCACAGGCCATGGCCCGGCGCCCGAACCCCGCGAGGTCGGGGTACCCCGGGTGCGCACCGACGGCGATCCCCCTGCGTGCCGCCGCCTCGACGGCGCGCAGCATGAGGACCGCGTCGCCCGCGTGGTAGCCGCAGGCGATGTTGGCCGACGAGATCAATGCGAACAGCGCCTCATCCTGGGGGGGCGCGACCCCGGCGTGGCCTTCGCCGAGGTCCGCGTTGATGTCGATGCGCATCGGCGCGGGCGCGGTCAGTTGCCGCCGCGCCCGCCGCCGCCCGGTGCCGCCGGGCCTGCGGGCCGCGGTGCGGGCACGTCGTTCCAGTTGATGATGCTGTTGAAGACCATGTTGAACTCCCCATGGTTCTGCCAGCGGTACACGGGGTTGTTGGCGAACATGATCACGCGGCCCTTGCCCTGGTACGCGTCGGGGATGTCCACCGCGAAGGCCCGCCCGCGAATGTTGTTGGCGCCCTCCATCAGGCCACTGAGCACCGCGTCGTCGCCGCCCACGTAGGTGGCCAGCACGTTGCCCTGGTCGGCCACGCCCACGCGGAACACCTGCGCCGCCTGGCCGAACTTGATGGGGAAGATGCGCTCGTTGTAGCCGTAGAACACCGGGTGGTCCGGGCGCGACACCTGGGCCTGGATCAGCGGCTTCTGCGCCGTGACGCCCTGCGGCGTCTCGAGGTCCACGCTGCGCGCGAAGCCGAACTCGATCGGGAAGCGCGACGACTGGAGCGTGGTGATGAGGGTGCCCCCCGCCGCGAGGAACTGCTCGATGGCCCGTACGCCGGCCTCCCCGAAGCCGCCGGTGACGTTGTCCGTCTCGCCATACATCCCGAGGTAGCGGTACTTCTCCGTGGTCTTGTACGGGATCGGACGGGCCGCGGGCGGCGCGAGCACCGACTGGCGCGTCATCGTCTGCGTCGCCATCAGGATGACGTCGTACTTCTGGGCGAGGTTCCCCGCCGCCACCTGCTCCTTGTAGAGGAGGTCGAAGGGAATCCCGAACTGATCGAAGGCGTGGCGGTACCAGCCCAGCTCCTGGGTGCCGCTCCAGTTGGTGTAGATCGCGATGCGGGGGAGGTCGGCGTCGTGCGTCCGGACGGTCGGTACGGTGCTGAGCGCCGCGCCGGTCAAGCCCAGTGCCACGGCAGCCTCGCGCGCCTCGCGCAACTGCGCGTCGCTGCCCGTGACGATGAACGACCCCACCGGGAACTCGACGCCCTCGGCGGTGAACGCCTCCTCGGCGACGCGCACGGCGGCCGTCTTGGCCCGGAAGCGGAAGGTGATCATGTGGTTCGAGCCGAGGTGCGCCACGGCGAGCCCGGCGGTCCCGTTCCCGGCGATGCTCCCGCGCACCGTCACGGTAGTGACGGGCGTGGTGCGTGCGCCCAGGATGCTGCTGTCGGCGACTGGGGCGCAGGTGACGTTGAACGCCAGGCACATCGACCAGCCACTGTCGTCGTAGGTGCGCAGCGCCGGGTCGGGGTAGTCCTGCTTTTCGAGGAGGTTCTTGGCCAGGCGCCCGTACGGCTGATCGAGCTTCACCAGGTACGACCCTGCCGGGTACGTGGCAGCCCCGACCCTGGTCTCGGCGGCCAGCGTGCCGACCTCGATCCCCTGCAGGCGCAGAATGCGGATCAGCTCCGCGACCTTGGTCATGTCGCGCTGCACGGGGAAGACCCATGCGTATGGCGCCGCGCTGCGACCGGCGTGCATCGCGTTGCGGGTCTTCACGTAGAAGTTCTCGAGCACCAGCTCGGGGAACATCGCCGTGAGTTGGAGGGCCGAGAGCACGCCCGTCTGCATGTAGTTGGCGTTGTTGCGGCGCGTGAAGCGGGCCGGGTATCCCTCGGGGATGGGGATGCCGCGATACCACTCGCGCGCCTGCCCGCCGCCGCGCCCCGTGGGAGCGCCGGCACGGATGGGCGGTGCTGCCGCGCCGCGCCCGCCACCAACGGCAGCGGCCACCCCGCTGCCGGACGAATCGCCTTGGGCGGCGGCGCCCGCTGCGCCCCCACGCCCCCCGGCGCCGCGGCCACCCGCCCCCGGCGCTCCGCCACGCCCGCCCGTGGGTGGCGCAACGTTCGGGTCCACATCACGGCCGCTCTGCGTCTCGTACATCCGCATCATGCCGTTGTGATTGTACGCGACCGAGCCCAGGTAGCCGGGCGACCAGCCGTCCATGAAGGCGTGGGTGTACACGCCCGGCATGCCCCACTTGGTCATCTGCGACAGCTCCCAGTTGGCGAAGAAGTTCAGTTCGCCGAACAGGAGCGGGTCGAGGTTGGGGTTCTGCGGCGGACCGCCGCTGTAGGTGTAGAGCAGCGCCAGGGACTCGTGCAGGTCGTGGATGATCGGCGGGTGCGCCGTGAAGTACCAATCGGTGATCGCGCGCATCTGCACCTGCGAGAGGTTGATGTCGCGATTGTTGTCGTGATAGACGTACTTGCCCCAGTACGGCAGCGCGGCCGTGCCGGGCGTGACCGTGGTGGTGCGGCCGGCGGCACTGTCGGCGCGCGCCAGGTCCTCCCGCTCGAGTCCCGCATGGAACCAGTCCACGTTGCGGTCGCGTCCGTCGGCGTCGGCGACCGGTGTCAGCGACACGATCACGTTGTCGCGGATCTGCGTCATGAACGGCGATTCCGACGCCACCAGCCGGTATGCCAGCTCCATCAACACCTCGCTGGGGCCGGTTTCACCACTGTGCAGGCCGCCCATCAGGTGGTAATGCGGCTTGGTGCGCGCGATGACCTGCCGCACCTCGGCGTCGCTCTTGCCGCGCGGGTCGGCGATGGTCGCCAGGTTGGCCTTGTTCGCGTCCAGTGCGCCGATGTTCGCCTCCGACGAGATCCACACGACGACCAGTTCGCGGCCCTCGTCGGAGCGCCCGACGGTCTCGATGCGCACGCGCGGCGAGGCCGCCGCCAGCGCCCGGTAGTACTTGAGGATGTCCTCGTAGTACGTGAGCTTGCGCGGCGTGCCGATGTAATAACCGAGGACGTCCTTGGGCGTCGGGACACCCTGGGCCAGCGGCAGGTGATCGACGAGCGGACTGCCGAACCTGGGGTCCCCCGTCTGCGCCTTGTAGAAGCGCTCGTACTCGGCGTCGAGACGCTGGTCCGGGGCGCGGGTGCCTGCCACGCTGGTCTGGGCAGCGAGGAGCGAGGGGAGGGCGAGGGCGCCGATGAGGGCGGAGGCGAGGCGACGGTAGGTCATGGAGTCGGGTACGTGGTTGCGATAAACTACACGTCTGGACCGCCCTCCGCGTTGAGCGGGCGGTCCCCGCGTCCGCCCCCCTGGTTCCCGATGCCCGCCTCCCCCATGCCCTGGCCGCCCCCGGACGCGCGTGCGGTCGAGACGCACATCTCGACCGTCTGGCTGACCGGGGCCACCGCCTGCAAGATCAAGAAGCCGGTGCACCTGGTGTTCCTGGACGCCCGGTCGATGGCCGCTCGCGAGTGGTTCTGCCGCGAGGAGCTGCGACTCAACGCGCGGACGACGCCCGACCTGTACCTCGACGTGGTGCCGGTGACGCGCGACGAGGCGGGGACGTGGCTGGCCGGGCCCGGCGAGGTGGTGGACTGGGTCGTGCGGATGCAGCGATTCCCGGATGATGCGCTGCTCGCGCACGCTGCCGAGTCCGGCACGCTGACCGGGTGGCACGTGGACCGCGCGGCAGCGGCGATCGCCCGTTTTCACGTGTCGCTTCCCGCCTTGCCGGCCACGGCGGCCCTGCCCAAGTCACTGCGCGCCTGGGCGGCGGAGAACGTCGCCGAGATCGTCGAGCTCGCCGACCGGCAGGAGGAGGTGCCCGTCGCGATGGTCCGCGCGTTCGGGCGGCGTCTCGACCAGCGGTTCGCTGACGAAGCCCGCTGGCATGACGCGCGGGTCGCGGCGGGATGGCTGCGCGAGTGCCACGGCGACCTGCACCTCGGGAACCTCGTCGTGTGGCAGGGGGACGTCGCGCTCTTCGATGCCATCGACTTCGATCCCTCGCTGCGGATCATCGACCCCGTCGCCGACGTGGCTTTCACGTGGATGGACCTGCTGGCCTGCGATGCCTCTTCGCTGGCATGGCGCTTCCTCAGTGGGTATTTGGAGTCCACGGGTGCCTACGACGCGCTGCGGGGCCTCCGCACCTATGCCGCGTACCGTGCGCTGGTGCGGGCGAAGGTCGCGTTGTTATCGGGGGACCCGGGCGGATTCCAGCGGTATTGGGGCGTGGCCGAGGCGGTGATCGCTCCGCCGCCGCCCGCGCTGGTGCTGATGACGGGCCTGAGCGGGTCGGGCAAGTCCACCGTGGCGGCGTTGCTCGCTGAGTCGCTTGGCGCGGTGCGTGTGCGCAGCGACGTCGAGCGCAAGCGGCTGTTCGGCCTGGCCGCGACCGATCGCCCGGAGGACCGGGGTGCGCTGTACGGCGCCGCCGCCACGGCGCGCACGTATCAGCGGCTCGCGTCGATCGCCGACGAGGTGCTACGCAGCGGGCACCGCATCGTCGTGGATGCAGCCGCGCTGCGGCAGGATGAGCGCGAACGCCTGTACGCGCTCGCGCTGTCCCTCGGCGCCCGATTCGCGCTCGTGGAGTGCCGGGCATCGGCCGAGCGACTGGCAGTGCGCGTCGCCGCGCGTGATGCAGCGGGCACGGATCCCTCCGACGCGACTGTCACGGTCGTGCGCCAGCAGGTTGCGCTGGCCGAGCCGGTGCCCGCTGCGTGGGCGCCGGTGCACCATGTGGTGCACAACGAGGCGACGGCCGACGAGCTGCGGGCGGCGGTCGGTCAACTCGCGCAGCGCTTGACGGCGGCGTGGTGAGGATCGCCGCGCGCTGGGGTGGGGGCTATGGCGGAAGAATGCGCATGCGCCACAGCTCGATGATCGGCTCATCGTTCAATACGGCCCTGGCCGACGCGGCGACTCCAGGCGCGACGAAAATGCCGAGGGGCTGATCCAGGCGATACGATGCCACTCTGGCGAACGTCCTGGGATCGAACACTTCAATCTGCGTATCAACGAACTTCGTATGGGAAATCACCTCGTAGCCCGCTGGCGAACTCGTCACGGGTCGGATGCCACTACGCCATTGCTCGTCAGCGCGCATGACCAGCACCCATATTCTCCCATCGGCACCTTCCTGGATGCTTGTGATGTATGGCGGCGGCGCTTGCTCCAGCGGCCGCTCACTGCGTTGCTCGTACTTGGGTGTGAACCAGTCGGGGGCGACATCCCGCTCCATGATGAGCTTCCCATCCGGTGACCACCGCTCGAGCACATACCCGCCAGGACGAACGGCAAGGATCGAGCCATCACTGGCCGGCGCAACCCATCGGAACAAGCGGTACTGGTCCTGTGGTGTGATCGGCCGGACCTCACGGTCACTCCCGCCGAACGACTTCTGCCATCTGCCATCGGCCCCCACGAGGTGGAACGGATGGCCAGACGATTCCCGGCTTCCGATCCGCGCGGCCACGAAGAATGAGCCGTCTGGCAGTGGCACGAAATCATCGGTGCCAGGCATGAAGGAAATGCTTCTCGCGAACCGTCCATCAGGCGAGAGCACATTCATTCGGTTCAACGACCTGTCGTGGACCAGCAGGGAATCCCCTTTAGCGCGTCGGATCCGCGCGGCATAGCGAACTTCGCCTGGCCCACTCCCCACCGGCGCCATGGGTGCAACCCTGTCCGTGACAAGGTCGCCGACGAACACAGGACGATTCGCGTTCGTCGTGGCGAAGAAGAGCCGACCGTCCACCCCAACCGCTGCAGACACATAGTGGTCCTCCAGTCCGGCTCGTCCGCCAGTGAGCAGGCCAACCTTCCAAGCTGACACCTCGCATGGAGGACAGTCCACAACGCCCCGATCGGCCTCTTGGCCATGAGCCGCGTCAGCGAGACCTCCGGTCAGGACAGCCGCCACAGCCAGTACCTGGAATTGCGTCGAACAGACGACCATGATCGGGATCCTCTGGAATCGCCAGTGCAAGGACAATCGGCGGACAGTGCCACCCCTCCCCCCATGGACGCAGTGGACAGACGTTACGGCGAACGGCGCGGGCACGCAAGCGCGCCCCCCAAGACCACCCCCGGCGCGTCACGCGCCCCCCACCACGAGCTGCCGCCGCGCCCGCACCGGCGCCGCCCCCGCGCGGCTCACCACCAACTCGAGCCAGTACGTCCCCGGCGGCAGCGCCGCCGTGTCCAGCACCAGACTCCGCCCGATGATCGGCACCGGCCCTGCCAGCACCGTCGCGTTCCGCCCCGGCGCCGTCTCCGTCCACGCCACCGCCACCGGCGTGGTCCGGTCCGGGGTCACGTTCAAGCGCACGCCCAGGCGCCGCAGCCGCCCGTCCGCGGTCGCGCGCGCGATCCCCACCGCGAACGCCACCGTGTCCGTCGCGGCAAACCCGTAGGTCTCCCAGTACAGGCCCAGACGCGTGCCGCGGGGGATCGTCGGGGACCCGGCCATGGTCGCGAGCACCTCCGCCGTCGCGACGGGCAGGGCGTCCTCGGCGGCCGGCGGGCGCAGCAGCACCGGGTCCGACAGGGCCACCGCACCCGGCGCCAGCGCCGCCAGCGGGGGCGGCGGCGCGATCCCGACGCGCGTCCGCCCGGCCGGCAGCCCCGCCGCGCTGTCGCCCGGGAACTCGATCGCGGCCACCGCCGGGCGCGGGGCGGCCGTCCCCACGAGCACCAGCGGCGTCCCCACCCGGCCCGTGGCGCGGGCCAGCACCTGTTGACTGCCCGGGCGGTCCGTCACCAGCAGCGTGCCCGCCACCACGCTCCCCGCTGCGCGCCCCAGCGGCGCGGGCCCCAGATCCGTGGCCGTGGCCACCACCACGCTGTCCTGCCGCCGCAGGAAGGCGACCTGCCCTTCGGGCAACTGCACCAACCCGGGCACCAGCCGGACGTGCTCCACCGGCCACCACGCGCTCACCTGCGCCGCTGCCCGGACCGCCTCCGGGCGGGTTCCCCGGACGCCGGACGTGGCCTGCAGCACATTGACCTGGTCGCCCGGATCGGCGATGTCCCACGCCTCGCGGGGCGCCCGTGTGGGCGCCACCACCGCCTGCCACGCGGGCATCGTGTGCACCCGGCCACCGGGTGTGTACTCGAACGTCGCGTGGGACAAGCGGCGGTCGCCATCCAACAACAAGTAGCGCAGGTACGCGGTGGCGCTGTACCCCTGCGCATAGACCACCAGCGACGGTGTGCCATAGCGGAGGAACATCTCGGCGCGCGCGTCGGCGCCGGTCGCCGGGCGCCAGTCGTAGCGCCCGTCGCGGTCCAGCGCGGTGCGCAGCGCGAGGTCGACCTTGCGCCGATACTGCTCGACCAGACGTGCGTTCCCGGGCACGCTGTACAGCGGATCGGCGAGCCACCACAGCACCGCGTTGAGCGAGTCGCGGGCGGCGCAGGGCACCTGCCGGTACGCCGCGCGCCCGGTGGAGTCGAGCAGCACCGATTCGTCCGTCCACCGGCAGCGCTCGTCGGGGGGCATCTGCGCCAACGCCGCGGCGATCTGCGCCTCCGCGCCCACCACGTCGCCGCGCGTGGCGCGCACATACCCATCCAACAGCAGGCACCACCATTGGTTCGCGTGGCACGCAGCCACCGCGCGGGCGGCGCGGTCCTCTTCGCCCTGCTCGATCAGCAGCCGCACGTGCTGGCCCACGATCCAGTCGCTGGCGGGATAGTCCCGCGCCGCTTCGTCGAACAGCGCGATCAGCGCGGCGCGGCCCTGCCGAACGGGCTCCACGAACCGCTCCTCGAGGGCGCCATCCGGCTGTGCGCCGCGCTCCGCCGCCGGCTTCGGGTGCAGAAGCCAAGAGGGGCACACGGAGAATGCCGCCGCACGGCTCACGATCACATGCCGCGGGTGCCTCAACTGCGCCAGCGCGACCCCACTGGCATCGGCAACGCACGATACATATGCGTTGCGTGGCTGCATCTCCCACCAGGTCGTGCGCGTCCACCCAAGCTCCTGGAGTCGCGCTGACATCCCAAGAGAACGGTCAGCTACGTTGTTCTCAAACCGTACGGCTCGCCCAAGCGTCCGATCCGTCACGCGGCGCAGGAGCCGCCACTCGTAGAAGAAGCGGAGCTCTGCGGCCTCGAGACTATCGATGCGGGCGGCGAGGTCGTGCGCCTCACGAGGCACCACGCCCGGACCGCGCTGCGCGGCAGCAGCAGACCCGCCCCATGGACACGCCAACGCCACTGCGACCAGCCACGTCAACCGCACAGAGCGTACCCCCTTGCATTGCACATCACGTCACCGTGTGCCGCATGAGCAGTTATCGCGCCTCCTCCACACTGACTCCCGGGTATGCCGCTAGCAGGAGCGCGAGCATTCCCGACGCCGTTGCGATCGCCATGCTCGTGGTGCAGCAGGACCGTCCAGTCCGACTGCGGCGACACCCGAAGTCTGCTCTGCTCACCAGACGCAGCCCGCTACGATGTCTGGCCGTGCACGATCGTGCGCCGAATGCGGAAGTCTGTCATGCATCCGATCGCGTTCCTGTAAGCGCTGCGGTCCAGAACCCCTCACAGGCAACGTTGCTGCGCTCACACATTCCGCGAACGCGCGCACCGTACAACCAGACCACTCCTGAGGCGGCACCTAACAGCCCGAGGGCGAGGGTTCTTGCTGCGAAGGATTGCACCCGTTCCCGTAGCAATAGTTGCTCACGTGCATCCGGGTGGC
>CAYSFN010000081.1:0-11465 GCA_964430045.1 uncultured Gemmatimonadaceae bacterium | reverse complement strand
CAACTCGGCGCGGAAGTAGAACGACGTGTGCGGGTTGATCATCAGCAGCGCGTGCCCGTTCACGGTGTTCCGCGGCGCGATCGCAAACCCATTGGAGCCGCCGGGCTCCTCGTGGATCGGGGTCGGCGCCGGATCGTCGTCGCGGGGCGACATGCCGATCCGCGGGGCGTAGAAGCGCTCGAGTTCCCGCAGATTCACCGACTCGATGTCGCCGCCGATCGAGCCCTCGCTGAAGGTCAGCGCCATCCACGGCTCGAAGCGGGTCAGCAGGCGCGGCTTCACCTCGGGATGCGTGTGCAGGTAGTGATTCAGCCCCGCCGCGAACCCGTCCATCAGGGCCCGCAGCCACGGCGGCGACGCCGCGTACTGCCGCTGCATCTCCAGCGTGTCGATGAACAGCTTCATCCGCAGGTCGCGCCAGATCTCGCGCTCGCCCTCGACCTCGGCCAGCCGCCCCATCGCATTGATGTAGTTGGTCTCGACCCGGTGAAAGTCGTCCTCGGCCTGCGCATACACCATCCCGAACACCGCGTCGGCATCCGTGGCACCGTACACGTGCGCAATGCCCCACTGGTCGCGCATGATGGTCACGCGCTCGGCCTGCGCGGCCCATTGGGCGGGCTGCGCGCCGGTGACGGCGGCGGCGAAGCACAGCGCGAGGAGAAGTCCACGAAGCGAGACGATCATGTGGCGCAACCTGTCGTGAGGGGCGGGACGCGGTGACTCACAAACGTACAACGCAGAGGCGGACGACCGAAACCGGCCGCCCGCCCCTTAGCTAACTGCTTGCCATATAACATCTTACCGCGAGTTGCCCCTCCTGGGATCGAACCAGGACTCTTCTGATCCAGAGTCAGACGTGTTGCCAGTTACACCAAGGGGCAGAGGAGTACAGATCTACAAGTTACTGAATTCAGCCCCGGGCAGCAACCCCGGAGGTACCCAGCGCTGCGAGGGGACAACAAATCCCCAGCGGATGCATTTTGGATGCACTCTCCAACCCGAGCGCATCCATGGCAGTCCTGACCATCAAGAATCTCCCCGACCCGCTCTACGGCCGGCTCAAGGCCCGGGCGCGGCTGCTCGACGTCCCGCTGGCCACCTGGGACCGGAAGTTGCAGGGGGCCTTTCCCGGCGTCGCGCTCGCTCCGGAACTGCTCTCGGCCTGACGCGGGGGCATCGGCGCTGCGAGCGGAACCATGGGCTATCTTAGGAGCCTGTGGGAAACGGCTGAATGCGGCTCCCCGTAAGCACGGAGGATGAGATGCAACGAATCCTGGTCGCAACAGTCCTTCTGCTTTCGTTGTCAGCTGTCCTGTTCCTGGGCAACTGGGTGCTCACCCGCAGCCGGCGTTCTCCATGGCGGCGCATTCCTTGCGGCGTCGTGCTTGCTCTCGGAAGCACACTCGGCATGTCCTGCGCGCTCTCGGCACAATCTGCTCCATCGCGCGTCGTTCGCATCGCCGAGCGACCAATGTGCGCGACGTGCCGCATTGAGATCACACCCATTGCGACGCTCGGTGCCGGTGACGGTCCGGGATCGTTCGAGGCGTTCCCCACGTCGATGGTCTCTGATTCGCAGGGGCGCATCTTCGTTGCGTTTTCGTCCATCAGCGCCGCGAGACTGCCAGCCGTCTACAATCGGTCAGGTCGTTTCCTGCGCGAACTGGGCAAGGTCGGTGAGGGCCCGGGGGAATTCCGGCGCGGCGAGTTGATGGCGATGGGTGCCAGTGATACGGTGTTCGTCTTCGATCGGGGCCTCGCGCGTCGATCGACGTTCGTCCCGAACTTCACGTTCGTCAGCTCGACGCTGACACTCCCGTCGGTCGACGCTGCAGTTCAGTTGCGGCACGGCGAGTGGGTGATCAACGCTGAGGTTCGTGATCGCGACCGCGCCGGCCTCGTATTCCATGTATTCGGGAGTGATGGGACGTATCGTCGATCATTCGGGAATCCCGGAGGAAAACTCGATCCGAACCAGGACCTCTCCAAGAAGGTACGACGCATGTGGCCGGCGCGTGATGGAGGGTTCTGGTCCGTGCCATGGACCCACCACTTCGTGATCGAGCACTGGTCGGCTTTGGGCCACAAGTCTGTTTCGTTGAAACCATCGGCAAGTTGGTTCCGCCCGTACGAGGCGTTCGCTCCGGTCAGAACGAGCCCCACCCAGGCACCGATGGGCAGAGTTGCGGCCGTATTCGAGGATGACGCAGGACTGCTATGGATCCTCGGCCAAGCGGCCGACGCGCGCTGGACAGCGGGGTTGGGCCCTGCCCGTCGCATCGAAGGTCAGACCGTTTACGAGGTTGTCGATCGAGCGAAGGCATTCGATGGCCTGATCGAAGTATACGATCCGCGCGCGGGAGTGCTGCTCGCGTCCCGCCGAGTGCCCGAACCGCTGGATTTCGTGCTTCGAGCCGGTGTGGTGGCAGGGATCAGTGAGGACGCTGATGGGCGCTTGCGCGCACGAGTATCACGATTGACACTGGTTCGATAGGAGGATCTACCCATGGGTCGCAATGGGCTCAAGTTCCTCAAGCGCGAACAATAATGATGAAGCGGTTGCTGTACCGCCCCCCGCGGCGCCCACCCCCCATGCGCCGCCCCACCCGCCTCCCCGTCGCGTTCGCGCTCCTCGCCCTCTGGGGTGCCGCCCTCGGCTGCCGCTCCGTCCCGCCGCGCCTCGGCACGACCGGGCCTGAGGCGATCGTCACGGCCGACGGAGTCTTCGGGTCCATCGCCACGCGCTTCAGCACGGTCACGCGCGACCCCAAGGCGCGCATCGCACGCCAGCGCATCGCACGCCAGGCGCTGACGCCGGCCGCGCTGTTCAACGACACCGCCGCGTGGCTCTGGTCCGCCGGGCCGGACCTGCGCTCCATCAGTTGGCGCGGGACGGTCGAAGGACGCGCAATGCACTTTCGGGCCGCCGGGAATCTGCACATGCCGGCGCGCGCCGGCGAGGGGCTGCATCACCTGCAACTGCGGCGACTCGGCGACGGCGCCTACGAATGGACCGCCAACGTGGACCTCGGCATCGGGGCCGCCACGCCGGCCAACGTGGCGGCCATCCCCGCCGCGTTCATCGCGGCCGGCGAACGGGCCGACCTCGCCGCCGCACGGGCCGAAATCGCCACCGCGTTCCCGCGCAGCGCCCAGACGTGGGGACGCCTGTTCTCGGTGCAGGCCCTCCGCAGCGAACCCGACGGCAGCGGCGCCTGGCGCCAGCGGCACACCATCACCCTGCACACGGACCGCGCCGCGCGGACCTACCCGCGCTTCGGCAAGTGGCTCGCCGAGTACATCTCGCCCGTGCGGATGCACCTCCGGCTGCGGCAGGACGGGCGCACCTGGTTCGACTTCACGCTGCGCGGCGACACCATGACGCTGGCCTTCCGCTCGCGCAACGGCACCCTGCTCCCGCTGGAGGGGGGTGACATGCCCATGCCCGACACGGTGCGGATGGAGACCGATTTCTCGACCAGGCTGCTGATCTTCCGCCTCGGCTTCAGGCAGTTGGAGAACGACTTCATCACCGTGCGCACCGCGCAGCGCCGCGGCTGGCTGCTGCGCTTCACCAACGAGCCGCAGTGGGACCTGCCCCTGCTCACCGAGCGGATGCTGCGCTCACCGCTGCGTCGCCCGTTCACGGGGACAGGCTCGACGCTGAGCGTGATCGCCACGGCGCGCAGCGACTGGCCGCAGGCCGCGCTCGCGCGGTCGCTGGTGGTCCCGGTGCAGGACTCGCCGATCCTGCGATTCCTCGGGCGGCTGGGCAACGCGGCAGTGGACGGCTACGTCAACGGGGCCGAGGAGCAGTCCACGGCGTGGATCTCGGCGGCCTTCGGCGCCCTGCGGGACGATGCACGCGCCGTGCTGACCGGAGACTGAAACGCCGCAGCGAAAGATCGCTGCGGCGCTCGGCCTGCGGTTGCCACACACACCGTCATTGGAACTCTCCGTCCTACCGAACGGTGGTGGGCATTATTTTTATGATGGAGCTGAGGGGGCTCGAACCCCTGACCTCTGCAATGCGAATGCAGCGCTCTCCCAGCTGAGCTACAGCCCCGGCACCGGAAGCGACGCAGCCGCGCCGCGCTGCCGCAATACAACGGCCCCGCAACTGGGGGCCGCCCGGACAACTGAAAGCTAGTCGCGGCGCGCCCGAAGTCAACGGGAACGCCGATCCTGACGCGCTGCGCTGAACCGTGCGGGTCGCGATATTCCGCGCGTGCCCCCGCCCACCGCTCTCGTTCCCTCCGCCGCCGCCGTGCGTGCGGCCGCCACGCGCATCGCCAGTGTCGCGCGGCGCACTCCCCTGCGCCGTTCCGCCGCCCTCAGCGCCGTGGCCGGCGGCGAGGTGTGGCTGAAGCTCGAGACGGAACAGGTCACGGGCTCGTTCAAGTTGCGCGGCGCCTGCAACGCGCTCGCCCAACTGCCCGCAGCGGCGCGTGGGCGGGGTGTCGTGGCATCGAGCGCGGGAAACCACGGCCTGGGCCTGGCGTACGCGGCGCGAACCCTCGGAATCGCCGCGACACTGTTCGTGCCGAGCACGGCACCCGCGGTCAAGCGCGAGGGGATCGCCGCGCTGGGCGCGACCGTGGACGCCAGCGCACCGGACTACGACGCCGCGATGCGGCGCGCACGGGCGTTCGCCGCGGCGAACGGCGCGATCTTCGTGCATCCCTGCCTGGGGCACGACCTGCTCGCCGGCCAGGGGACGGTCGCGCTGGAGATCCTCGACCAACTGCCCTCGACCGCGACGCTGCTCACCTGCGTGGGCGGCGGCGGACTGCTCGGGGGCATCGCCGGCTACGTGCGCGAGGCGCACCCTGCGGTGCGGATCATCGGGGCACAGACCGAGCACACCAACGCGATGGCCGCGGCGCTGGCGGCGGGGCGCGTGGTCGAGATCCCCTCGCAGCCCACGCTGGCCGACGGGCTCGCCGGGCAGATCGACGACGACGCGCTGGCGATCGGACGGTACGGACTCGATGGCATCGCGGTGCTCAGCGAAGCGCAGACCGCCGACGCGATCCGGTGGCTGTGGCGGCACGAGTCCATCCGCGCGGAGGGGTCGGGCGCGGTGACCGTGGGGGCCCTGCTCGGCGGACGCACGCGGGACATCGCGTTCCCCGCCGTCTGCGTGGTGAGCGGCCGGAACATCGACGACGATCGCTTCGACGCCATCGTCGCCTGACGATGCCCGGCGCGGGGCTGTGTACCTTTCAGGTTGTCCCGTCCGCCACTGCTCCGTGTCCCTCTCGCTCACCTTCCTCGGCACCGCCGCCTCCCGTCCCACCGTCGAACGGGGGACGTCGTCGCTCGCGCTCACGCGCGAGGGCGAGACGCTGCTGTTCGATTGCGGCGAAGGCACGCAGCGGCAGATGATGCGCTACGGCGTCACCTTCGCCCTCGACGACATCTTCGTCACGCACTGGCATCACGATCATTTCCTCGGGATCGCCGGGCTGATCCGCACGCTGGCGCTCGGGGAACGCCAGACGCCGCTGCGCATCTGGGGCCCCCGCGGCGGGCAGCGCATCGTGACGCAGATGGAGCAGTTGGGCCACGATCGCCTGTCGTTCCCCGTCGAGGTGACCGAGCTGGCCGACGGCGACGAACTGCGACGTGGCGCCTACGGCGTGCGCGCCTTCGCGGTCCAGCATCGCGGCACCACGGCACTCGGGTACGCCGTGGTCGAGGACACGCGCCTGGGCCGCTTCGACCCGGCGCGTGCCAGCGCGCTGGGCATTCCCGAAGGGCCGCTGTGGGGACGCATCCATCGCGGTGAGTCCATCACGCTCGAGGACGGCCGCGTGGTCGATCCGGCGGAGCTGGTCGGCCCCACGCGGCCCGGCCGCACGGTGGTGTACACCGGCGACACGCGGCCCTGCGCCGCGACCATCGACGCCGCACGGAACGCGGACCTGCTGGTGCACGAAGCGACCTTCGGCGACGAGGAGGCCGAGCGCGCCCGCGAAACCGGGCACAGCACGGCGCGCGAGGCGGCGCAGGTGGCGGCGGCCGCCGCGGTCCGGCGGCTGCTGATGACGCACGTGTCGGCGCGCTATTCGTGGAACACCAGCGACCTGGAGCGCGAAGCGCGCGAGGTGTTCGCCGCGTCGTCGTACGCCCGTGACGGGGGCGTGCACGACGTCCCGTTCCAGGAGTCGGCTGCACCCGCTGCAACGGCATCCCCCTCATGAGGCCCCTGATGCGCACATCGCTCCTGGCGGGATCGCTGCTCACCCTGACCACGATCAGCGCGGCGCAGGACGGCAGCGCCGCGCGCGGCGACACCGTGCCACCGGCGGCGCAGTACGTCGGCGAGGGCGCACGCGAGGTCCCGCGCGTGGCGCGCGAGGTCATCGACAACGTGCTGAGCCCCTATTGTCCGGGGCTGCTGCTGGCGAACTGTCCGAGCCCGCAGGCGGACTCGCTGCGCAAGGCCATCACGGAGCGCGCCCGCGGCGGGGAGTCGCGTGCCGCGATCGAGGCGGACCTGCTCGCGTACTACGGGGAGGCGGTGCGTGCAGCCCCCGTGGGCACCGGGCTGGGGCTGGCCGCGTGGTTCACGCCGGGGATCGCGGTGCTGCTGGGCGGGATCTTCATCGCGCTGTGGCTGCGTCGGCGCACCGCACCGGTGGCCGTGCCCCCGGCCCCGGCCCCGATGCCGGCCGCAGAGGCGGCGGCGAACGACGCGATGGCCGCGCGCATCGATGCCCTGGTGCGCAACGACGCGATCGACGAGTCCTGAGTCGCCGCGGCGCGCCGCGCTACCGCGCGCCGTCGCTGAAGGTCCTGACCGGTGCGTCGATCAACGCGCGGCGACCTTCCGGGTCGTCGTCGCGCTTGAGCCGCGTGATCGTGGGTTCGTCGAACTTCCAGCTCCAGCGGACGTTGCGCCCCGCGTGGACCCCCGGAAAGTCGATCCCGTCCTCGCCATAGGCCGCCGCGATCGCCCCCACGCCGCGCAATTCCCCGAGGTAGTGCTCGATGCGCCTGGCCAGCGCCGCGGCCTCGCGCTCCAGGGCGTCAGCCTCGTCCGTGGGCGCATGACCATCGGCGTCCGGTTGACGATGCATCACCGTCAATTCGTATCGCAGCAGCACCTGCTGCCACGCGCGGTAGTCGCGCGTGAGGTCCGCGGCGATGCGGCGCACGTAGGGCAGCGTCGCGATCGCCTCGTCCAACGTGAAGAGTCGCTGCGTCACGAGCCGCGTTGCTCCTGTTGACGTTCGTCCAGCCGACGACTGCGGCGGGCCTGTGCGGCGGCATGGCGCCGCTGTTCGACCTCCGACTCCGGGATCACCGACGGGATCGCGAACGGACGCCCGTTGCGGTCGACGGCGACGAAGGTCAGGTAGCACGAATTGGTGTGCCGCCGCACCCCCGTCAGCAGATCCTCGGCCTCGACGCGCACCCCCACCTCCATCGACGTGCGCCCCACGTAGTTCACGCTGGCCTTCATCACGACGAGGTCGCCCAGGTGGATCGGCTCGCGAAAATCGATGCGGTCGACGGACGCCGTGACGCAGGGGGTGCGGGCGTGCCGGAACGCGGCGACGGCGGCGACCTTGTCCATCATGGCCATGATGACCCCGCCGAAGACGTGCCCGAGGTTGTTGCTGTCCTGCGGCATCATCAACTCGGACGATTCGTGCTGCGATTCGCGGACCGGACGCGGCGCGGGGAGTGTCATTGACGGAAACGGAAGGGAGGGAGCATGGCGGCGAGATGGACGGGCGGCACCCGCCGCGGGACCGACGCCCGCACCACGCGCGCTTCTCCAGAATACAGCGCGGCGTCGTCGAAGGCACGGCGCAGTGCCTCGCGGGCGGCCGGGGTGACGGTCGAGTCGAGCCACAGGACCTGGCGCACCGTGCCGCTGATGCGCCCCACGTCCCAGCGTCGGCCGACGGCGTCGTAGAGGAGCACCGGTGAGCGACCGTCGTCGCCCAGGGCCTCGAGGACCAGTTGCACCGATCCACGCCGGAAGCGCGGCGTCGGATCGGTGGCGACCGGCCGTTCGTCGGCGATCGCGGTCCACCACGCCGGCGCGGCCACGGCGATCGGGGTCAACGAGAGGGTGACCTCGCCGTAGGACGGGTCGGTGGCCAGCGCCTCGAAGGTGACCAGCACCGTGTCGGCCGTCCCGTCGAGCGAGAAGGAGGCCTCGTCCAGGCGCCACGCGCCCGGCTCGCCGGCGGCGGCGAGGTCCTCGCGCGCCGTGCGCAGCAGGAGCTGGGCGGTCCGACGCCCGAACAGCGTGCCCACGGTCGCGCTGGCGCCACTGCGCAGGTCGACCATCAGCCGCCGCGTCTCGCGCACCGACATGCCACCGACCACGTCGACCTCGGCCCGGTACTGCACCGAGAGGAAGTGGCCGAAGACGCTGAAGTCCTCGAACTGCGCCGTCGCGAAGGTGCGGGCGTGTTCGTTGGCCGGCTCGTCGGGGCGCAGCAGACGCTCGCGCGGGTGGGACGCCGCATAGGCCGCCGACAGGCGCGGCATCAGCGTGTCGCCGAGGACCCGGACCGAATCGCCCGCCTCGAGGTCGCGGCGGTAGAGGGCCTGCCCCACGAAGATCGCGTCGTAGAACGACCGGTCGTCCTCGACCGTGTGCAGCTCGTGGAAGGCGCCGTCGAAGCGCGCGATGGTCATCGCCACCCCCCGCAACCGCACCGCCGTCGTGTCGGACCGAAGCCAGAAGAGCGAGTCGCGCGTGGCCAGGAGGACATCCACCTGCGGGGCCACGGCGGCGTCCTCGGGGCCGTGGTCTGCTGGCGCGCCACAGGCGGCGGCGATCAGCGCGGCCGTGGCCACGACGAGCCCGCGCCGGCCGAACGTCACGGCGAGCCCGCCGCGACCCGGGCGACGCCCGCAAGCAGGCGGTCGACCTCCTCGCCTGTCGAATAGGCCACGAGCCCGACGCGGACGAAGCCGTCGGGACAGCCCAGGCGCTCGGCCACCGTGGTCGCGTAGAAGTCGCCATGCGACACGAAGATGCCCTGCTGGGCCAGCGCGACCGCCACCGTCTCGGGGGCCTGGCCCGCGACCGTGAACGACACGGTGGTCGTGCGCGGACGATGCCGCGCAGGCCCATGCACCGTGACGCCGGGGATCGCCGCGAGACCATCGACCAGCGTTGCGAACGCGGGCGCGAGACGCGCGTGGAGACCGGCGTAGGCGTCGCGCAGTCGCTCGCGCCGCGTGTCCCCGTGCCCGAACGACGCGAGGAAATCGACGGCCGCGCCGGCCCCGACGATGCCTTCGTGGTTCTGCGTACCGGTCTCGAGGCGCTCCGGTGCCGTGTCCGGCGCGGGCGCGAGCTTCGGGACGTCGAGCGCTTCGAGTTGCGCATGCCGGCCCCAGAGGACGCCGATGTGCGGTCCGTAGAACTTGTACGCCGAGCACGCGACGAAGTCGGCGCCGAGCGCCGCGACGTCGAGGAGGTGGTGCGGGGCGTAGTGCACCGCGTCCACGAAGACCAGGGCCCCCGCGCGCCGCGCGCGCGCCGCGATCGACGCCACGTCGGGGACGGTGCCGAGCGCGTTGCTGGCGGCGGTGATGGCCACCAGTCGCGGCCGCGCGGCCAAGGCGCGCTCGACGTCGTCCCGGTCCAGCTCGCCCGTGGCGGGGTCCAACGCGACCACGTCCACCCGGATGCCACGCTCCGTGGCGAGTGCACGCCACGGCGCGACGTTCGCCTGGTGGTCCAGCGCCGTCACGAGCACGGTGTCGCCCGGGCCCCAGCCCCGGCCCAGCGCCCGCGCGACGTGGAAGGTGAGCGTGGTCATGTTCGCCCCGAACGCGATCTCGTCCGGGCGGCCATTCACGAAATCCGCGAGCGCCGCGCGGGCCTGGGCGATCATGCGATCGGTCTCGATCGACGTCGGATACGCCCAGTGCGTGTTGGCGTTGTGATGCAGCAGGTAGTCCCGCATCGCGTCGACGACGTCGAGCGGCACCTGCGTGCCCCCCGGCCCGTCGAAGTACGCGACGGGGTGTCCGCCCAGCGTGCGTTGCAGGGCGGGGAACCGCGCGCGCAGTGCGGCGACGTCACGCACGAGTCATCCCGGCCCGGTGTTCGACGTACTTCACCATCTCCACGTGGTCGGCCGCTTCGCCGAGGGCACCGCGGGCATCGTGCAGCAGCCCGCTGACGAGGTCCAGCAGGGGCGCCGGGACGCGACCGTCGCGGGCGACGTCGGTCGCGATGCGCACGTCCTTGTCGAGCAACGCGAGACGGAAGGTGCGCGGATAGTCGCGCGTGAGCACGCGCTCCGGGAAGAGGTGCTCCGAGGCGTTCGACCGCCCCGACGAGGCGTTGATGACGTCCAGCGCCACCCCGGGGTCGACCCCCGCGCGTTCCAGCGCCAGCAGCCCCTCGGCCAGCGACCAGATGTGCGTGGCCAGCAGCGCGTTGTTGACGGCCTTCAGCGCGTGACCGGCCCCGACGGGACCGACGTGGACGATCTTGTGCGCCACACGGGCGAGGATGGGCTGCACGGCCTCGAGCGTCGCGGCGTCGCCGCCCACCATCACCGTGAGTGCCGCACGCTCCGCGCCCGACACGCCTCCGCTCACCGGGGCGTCGAGGAACGCCACGCCGTGCTCGGCGAGACGCGCGGCGATGCGCTGCGAGGTCGCGGGATCGCCCGACGTGCAGTCCACCAGCGTGCTGCCCGCCGTCAGCCCGGCGAGCAGCCCGGCGGGGCCTTCGAGCAGGGCCTCGACCTCCCGCGACGAAGGCAGGCAGGTGATCACCACCGTCGCCGCGCGCGCTGCTGCGGCGGGTGATTCGGCGACGTGCGCACCGGTGGTGGCGGCGAAGCGCCGGGCACGCTCGTCCGTACGGTTCCAGACGGTGAGGGGCGCGTCGGACGCGGCGATATGCCGGGCCATCGGCGCCCCGATCGCGCCGAGCCCGAGGAAGGCGACAGTGGTCATGGCCGTAAGATAGCCGGTCCCCGTACCGCCCTCCCCTTCCGCACGACCATGGGCGCGTGCCAACTTACGGGGTGCCCGCTCTCGGGCCCCTCCACGTTCAGAACCTGTGTCGCGTCGTTTTGTGCTCAAGATCGCCGGCATGCACGCCGTGCATGCCGTCCGCGCCGTCGAGACCGCCCTCCGGGGGATCCCCGGGGTCCTGGCCGTCGATGCCACCCTCGGCGGTGCCGTGGTCGCGCACGACGGAGGGCTGCGCCCCAGCCCCCTGCGTGACGCCGTCCACGACGCCGGGTTCGAGGTGACCGAGATCCTCGAGGACCGGCGGCATCGGCTGCCGCTGATCGAGTAGGGGGCGACGGGTTGACGGCCCCAGCCGCAACCCGTCGTTTCATGGACGCCTCACGACGGGTTGACGCGCAGCGCAACCCGTCGTTTCATGGACGCCTCACGACGGGTTGAACCAATACGACGCCTTCACCAGGAACGTGTTGTCCGCGCGCGTCCGGAAC
>CAYSFN010000080.1:1082-11779 GCA_964430045.1 uncultured Gemmatimonadaceae bacterium | reverse complement strand
CACGGGCACCTGCTCCTCGGCCAGCGGCTCGGCGACCACGGGCCCGGCACCTGGGCGCCGCCCGGCGGCCACCTCGACTTCGGCGAAACCCCCGAGGCATGCGGGGCCCGCGAAGTGCTCGAAGAAACCGGCCTCCACGTCGAGCAGGTCCGCCGCGGCCCGTGGGTCAGTAACTTGTTCCCTGAGGAGGGGCGCCACGCCATCACGCTCTTCCTGCGCGCCGACGCCCCCCACGGGGAGCCGACGCTGCGCGAACCCGACAAATGCGCCGCCTGGCGCTGGGTCGCGCTCCATGCCCTCCCTCAGCCGCTCTTCGCGCCGCTGGCGTCGCTGCTCCACGAGCACCCCGACGCCGCGGCCGCCCTGCTCCGCTAAATGCCTGACCACGCCGACCATCTTCCTGCAGCCGACACCGCGCTGCGCACCCGCTTGCGCGACGCCGCGGCCCTGCTCGAATCCATCGCCGACGACCGCGCCCTGCTGGCCGGCGTGCCCGCCGAGGAGCGCAACCGGCTGCTGAAGGCGGCCGGGCAGGTGTCGCGCCCCGACGCCGTCGTGCGGCGGCAGTTGGTCAAGGAGACCAAGCGTCTCAAGAAGCAGGAGCGGGTCCAGCGCGCGGAGGAGGTGCTCGAGACCACGGGCATCCGTCGCCTGCGGGCCCAGCCGGTCTTCACCACGCCGAACTACTTTCCGCCCGCCGAGTTCACGCAGGAGACGGTGGACGACCCCGGATTCCGCGAGGTGCTCGAGGCGCAGAACTGCTACGTGTGCAAGCAGGACTACACCGCGGTGCACCACTTCTACGACCAGCTCTGCCCGGACTGCGCGCGCTTCAACTACGGCAAGCGCAGCGAGCTGGCCGACCTGCGCGGGCGCGTGGCGCTGCTCACGGGCGGCCGGGTGAAGATCGGCTACCAGGCGGGCATCAAGCTGCTGCGGGCGGGCGCGCATCTCATCGTCGTCACGCGGTTTCCCCGCGACTCGGCGCAGCGCTACGCGCAGGAGCCGGACTTCGCCGAGTGGCAGGAGCGGCTCGAGATCTTCGGCCTGGACCTGCGGCATACGCCGAGCGTCGAGGCCTTCTGCCAGCACCTGCTGGCCACGCGCAGTCGCCTGGACTTCATCATCAACAATGCCTGCCAGACCGTGCGGCGCCCACCCGCGTTCTACGAGCACATGATGGACGAGGAGCGCAAGGCCCTGCACGAACTCCGCCCCGAGGTGCGCGCGCTGCTCGGCGCGTACGAGGGTCTGCGCGGGTACCATCTGCTGCCCGAGGCCGCGCCGACCGACGCGCACCCGGCCGACGCCACGGGCGCCGTCACCGTGGCGGCCAGCGAAGCCCTGAGCGAGGTGGTCGGCCTCACGCACGCGGCGCAGCTCTCGCAGGTGGCGTTGCTGCCCGACGAGGTCGCCGCGCAGCGGGCACTGTTCCCCGAGGGTACGCTGGACCAGGACATGCAGCAGGTGGACCTGCGCGACCGCAACAGTTGGCGCCTGCTGATGGCGGAGGTGAGCACCGTCGAGCTGCTGGAGGTGCAGCTGGTGAACGCCGTGGCGCCCTACGTGCTCAATGCGCGGCTCAAGCCGCTGATGCTGCGCACGCCGGAGCGCGACAAGCACATCGTGAACGTCAGTGCGGTGGAGGGGCAGTTCTACCGCAAGTTCAAGACCACGCGGCACCCGCACACCAACATGGCCAAGGCGGCGCTGAACATGATGACGCGCACCGCGGCGGCCGACTACATCGTGGACGGCATCCACATGAACGCCGTGGACACCGGCTGGGTCACGGACGAGGACCCCGTGGCACTGGCGGAGAAGAAGACGCAGGAGCATCGGTTCCATCCGCCGCTGGACATCGTGGACGGGGCGGCGCGCATCGTGGACCCGATCATCGACGGGATCAACACGGGCACGCACGTGTGGGGGCAGTTCCTGAAGGACTACACGCCGACGGATTGGTAGATGACGCGTCGCGTCGCCTTCGTGATGTTGCTGAGCGTGGTCGCGGCCTGTGCGGCGCAGCCGTCGCCCGGATCAGCGCCCCCCGCCACGAATCTCGTCCTCGTCGAGCCACCGGTGCTGCGGCCGATGACCGAGTGCGCCGAGCTGATGCAGCGTGGTGAGCGCGGAGAGTTCCGCATGGGTGGTGAAGGGGTGACACCGCCGACGCCGACGCGCCTCGTGCTTGCGGCGCCTCCGCGATTCACGGTGATGCCGCGCGGCACCCTCGAGGTTCGCTACGACGTCACCCCCTACGGACGCATCGACCAGCGGACCCTGCGTGCCACGGGCGCCGAGGGCTGGCCGGACCGCGCCCGCTTCCTGCGCGAGGTCGCGTCGCTGGAGTTCGCGCCCGGCAGCGTGGAGCGCTGCGCCGTGCGCGTGAACGCCTGGATGACCTTCCGCACACTGTGACCAACCGGGCAGCCGAAGTCGTGGTGATGCGGTCCCGTTGCGCAGGGACTTTGCATTGTACATGTTTCCTGTACGTCTTTAAACTGGGAGTGCCGTGATGACCACCACCACATACAGCGCCCTGCGCGAGCGCCTCGCCGAGGTCTGGGATCGCGTCGAGGACACGCGTGAGCCGGTGATCGTGACGCGCCGTGGACACGGCGACCTGGCCCTCTTGCCGGCGGAGGAACTCGCGGGCCTGCTGGAGACCGTCCACCTGCTGCGCTCTCCCGCCAACGCCCGGCGGTTGCTTGGCGCGCTGGGGCGAACGGCCGCTCCGAAGCGCGCCAAGCCAACGACGCCGGCGGCGATTCGCCGCACCCTGGGTATCGAGACCGACTGACAGGCGGCCCCGATGCCTGCGGCTGCGGCGCGAACGCGCAAGGACTGCGTCGTCGACCCCGATTGCCTCGACGACCTCCGGTGGTGGGTCCGCACCAAGCCGCGCATCGCGGAGCGCTGCATCGAGCTGATGGAGCAGGTGCTGCGCGATCCGTTCCGTGGTCCGGGCAAGCCGGAACCGTTGCAGGGGCTTGGCGCCAACGTGTGGTCGCGTCGGATCACGCAGGAGCACCGATTGGTGTACGTTGTCTTCGACGATCGGGTCGTGTTCGTGCAGGCACGCTACCATTACTGACACCTCAATCATGACTCCCGACCTGGCACTGCTCACCGCGGGGATCGGCCTCGTCGCCTTCCTCTACGCGACCGTGGGGCACGCGGGCGCCAGCGGCTACATCGCCGTGATGACGCTGGCCGGAATGACGCCCGCCGAAATTCGGCCAACGGCGCTGACCCTGAACATCTTCGTCGCGACCATCGGCACCGTCCAGTTCGTGCGTGCGGGACACTTCCGCTGGGCGCTGTTCTGGCCCTTCGCGCTCATGTCCGCGCCGCTGGCGTTCATCGGCGGCTACGTGTCGCTGCCCACCGCCGCGTTCAAGGTGCTGGTGGGGCTGGTGCTGCTGGCCTCGGCGGCGCGCCTGTTCCTGCGGCCGCCCGACGACACCGGCGTCCGCGCACCAAGCCGCCCCGCGTCGCTGGGCGTGGGAGCCGGGCTGGGACTGCTCTCGGGGCTGACCGGGACCGGCGGTGGCATCTTCCTCACCCCGCTGCTGCTCTTCGCACGGTGGGCACGGACCAAGGAAGCCGCAGCCGTGTCGGCGACGTTCATCCTGGTCAATTCGTCCACCGGACTCATCGGCAACGTCGTGGCGACCAAGGCGCTGCCGAGTGTCGCCCTTCCCCTGGGCGCCGCCGCAGTGATCTGCGGGGCGCTCGGCTCGTACCTCGGCGCGTCGCGGCTGCCGCACATGGCGATCAAGCGGCTGCTGGCCGTGGTGCTGGTGATCGCGGGGCTGAAGCTGGTGACGGGGGCGTGATGCGCAAGGGACAACGTGGCAATCGTGATGCTCGCGTTGAAATGTTGATGGACTCTCGCGTGGGCCTCAGTATCGTCGTGGATGCCGAGTTGCCACCCACCCCCCGGGACGCATAAACTATGGCCATGCGCGCCACGCACCACTACTGGACCGCGGCCGACCTCGGGCAGCTCGACCCTGAGACGCGCACCCTGACCGTGAGCCGGCCCGGGACGGAGGACGTTGTGACGGAGGTCACCTACTCGTGGCGTCCACTGCTCGATGCCGCACCCTGCGACGTGCACATCGCGGCGCTGTTCGCATGACGGACCACCTGGCGGCCGCCCCGGGCGCCGCAGCGCCGATGCACCGCTGCTTCTGGGTCGCCAGTGCACCGCCGGACTATGTGGCCTACCACGACCACGAATGGGGCCGTCCCGTGGTCGATGATCGTCGGCTGTTCGAGAAGCTCGCCCTGGAGGGATTCCAGAGCGGCCTCAGTTGGCTGACGATCCTGCGCAAGCGCGAGGCGTTCAGGGAAGTCTTCGCGGACTTCGACATACCGCAGGTGGCGCGCTTCACTGAACGCGATGTGCTGCGCCTGCTGCGCGACGTGCGCATCGTGCGGCACCGCGGGAAGATCGAGGCCACCATCAACAACGCGCAGCGCTGCTGCGAGCTGCTGGACGAGCACGGAACCCTGGCAGCCTTTCTCTGGCGCTTCGAGCCCGACCCGTCCACGCGCCCTGCCGTGATCACCGAGGCGGCCCTCCGGACCATGGCCACCTCGCCGGCGCCCGTCGCACTGTCGAAGGACCTCAAGCGCCGCGGCTGGAAGTTCGTGGGGCCGACGACGATGTACGCCTTCATGCAGGCCATGGGGCTGGTGAACGATCACGAGGATGGGTGCGGGGCGCGGGCGGCCGCCGAAGCGGCGCGGCGGGCCCTCCGGCGCCCCGGGTGACAGCCCCGGGTGACAGCCCCGGGTGACAGCCCCGGGTGACAGGCTCGTGACAGGCCCGGGGCTTCCGCTCGGCGAGTTCTGTCTGCACCTTGGGGAGGGCCCCATGCGCGAGTCATGCGTCCCGGCACTCACCCCTTACGTGGAAGGATGCACTGATGCAGACGCGAACCCCTCGCGCGGCAATCGGCACGTCGCTGGCCCTCGCCGCCGCCGTGTCGTTCACCACCCCGCTGGCGCTGCACGCCAACGAGCATGCCCCCCGCAATGACAAGGTGATGGTCACCTCCTGCACCGTGCTGTTCGCGGTGAAGTCCTCGGGGAGTTCGGCGACCCGTGCCGGGCTATTCGACGACAAGAAGGCCTCGCAGGTGACCGTGAGCACGATCTTCACCCTGATCGGGGTGGACGAGGCCGGGTATCAGCGGATGACCGACGAGATCTGCAAGTCGGGGTCGGCGGCGCTGACGGCAGCGGGCTTCGAGGTCGTGCCCGCCGAGTCGCCCGACGAGAAGGCGACCGCGGACTTCAGGGGCCACGGCAAGGACTCGCCGATCAACAAGAAGATCGCCGACGTGGGCTACGTGGGGTACGCGCCCACGGGGCAGAAGGTGATGGACCCCGCGCTGGTGAGCGGGCTGGGGCAGTTCAAGCACCCCTACGCGGAGGCGACCGTCGCCAAGCAGGCGGACGCGCGGCCGGTGCGGCTGCTCTACACCGTGGAGTTCGCCGACGTGCGGGGGCGCGACGACAAGGGGCGTCTCCGGCAGACCGGCGCCGTCGTCACCGCCGACGTGAAGGTGAGCGTGAGCGGGAGCATCGTCAGCTATGATGGCGCGAAGTCCAAGTGCTACAAGGGCATCACGGGGCGGGAGTCCTGCACCAACAACGACGCGATCCCGTCGCCGAACAGCAAGGCGATCACCATCGCCCCGGCGGCCGACGTGTCGAGCGCCGAGCCCATCGTGAGCGTGGACGATGCGAACAGCACGGTGGGCCAGGCGGCGTTGGCGGCCGTCAACACGCTGGCCCTGTTCGCGGGCAGTCGCCGCCGCAATGTCAGCGAGTACGCGGTGACGGTGGACCCGGCGAAGTACGAGTCCATGGTGGTGTCGGCCGCCGCCGCGATCGGGGCGGAGAACGCGGGGACGTTGAAGAATCCGCCGGCGGGGAAGAAGAAGTAGGGGGCTACGGCGTCCTAGCGCTTCATCCGTACAGCGACCAGGTTCAGCCGCGCTTCCTCGAAGTCCGGCTGCAACTCCAGCGCGCGGGTGAACGCGGCAAGTGCCGCATCGTAGTCCTTCTGCGCATAGCGCACGACACCGAGGTTGTTGTGCGCAACCGCGTCGTTCGGTTGCGCAAGGATCTCGCGCTCGAAGATCGACGCGGCACGGCCGTACTCGCCCTCACGGACCAACTGCATCCCCAGGTTCGCGACTGCATTCTGCCCGAGATTGTTCTGGAAGGCGAGGACCCGCAGATTCTCCAGTGCCACGTTGAAACCCGGGCGCAGCAGCAGGGAACGGTGCAAGTGCCACTCGGCTTCGGCCGGTCGTCCACGCACGAGGAGCTCTGCGCCAAGATTCGCATGCGCGATCCCTGACTCCAGTGACCGCGCCGTCGCGACGGTCCAGAGGGTCAGTGAGTCCTTCCAGACGCCGACCTCGGAGCGCGTCAGCGCCACGAGCGTCAACACGTAGGCTGCACCGACGGCAACCACTGCCCTGCTCCAACCGCGTACGGCGGCGGCGTGCCGTTGCCAGCGATCCACGAGCGCAGCCACCGCGACCGCCAGGAGGAACGCCCACGGGAGGTTGGACAAGAAGCTGTACCGCAGCGCGACCAACTGAGGGCCAGCCTGCGTGAGACCGCTCACCGGCGCGACCGCCGCCAGGTAGGCCAGCACGGCGGCCAGCACGGCGGGGAACCGGCGGCGCACCTGCCACGCCGATATGAGTACCGCCGCCAATGTGGCCGCGGAAATGAGCACGAACTCCCGTGAGTAGTCACGGCCACTGCTCAGTTCGTACAGCGGGCGCAGGTCCGTCGGTGCGAGTGCGGTCCATGTGTAGAAGCCAATGCCGTACACGGCCACGGGCAACCGGGCCCACACCGGCCAGTCGGACAATGGCAGACTGATGTTCCGCTGTCCGTATGCGGCCGCGAAGGCCGCCATGAACCCCAGGACGATGAACGGCAACTTCTCCAACCACAGCCGCCGCGTGGCCTCCGACACACCGCGTCCGCTCCAGTCCATGCGACGCAGTACACCAACGTCGAGCAGCAGCAACCACACCGGAAGAATGAACGCGATGGTCTTGCTGGCCATGGCGAACAGCGCCGCGACGAGCGCGGCAGCGAACCAGCGCCCCCGCCACTCGGACGTGCCACGCGCGTACTCGACGTAGCAGGCACAACTGAGCACGATCCAGAAGCCGGACAGGACGTCGCGGCGCTCCGTGATCCACGCGACCGACTCCACGCGCAGGGGATGCCACGCGTACCACGCCAACGCCACGAACACACCGACCGACCGTGCGATCGTCGCAGACTGTGTGCTGTCCCGATCCAGGACGCGCAGCATCAGCACCCCGAAGCAGGCGACCATCGCGACAAACCAGAAGAGGTTCGAGAGGTGGAACCCCGTGGGATCGAGCCCCCAGACCTTGTAGTCGACCGCCCACGACAGCCACGTCAGCGGTGCCCAGTGGCCCAGCGGCATCTGGGTCAGCATCCACCACAGGTGCCGTGGAGCAAGTCCGCGCCATCCGGTCTCCTTCAGCAGCAACGCGTCGTCGTCCCAGCTCACGAAGTCGTGACCAAGCGTCGGCCAGTACAGCACAACGGTCACCAGGATCACGGCCGCGAGCCCCGCCAGGCGCCAGCGCGACCGGGCCCGCGTTCCGGCGCTACTCGCGTCCATGCCGACGCTCCAACACTGCACGAAGGTTGTGCACCGCGCCGGGGTACGCCGGAGCCAGCTCGAGCACACGACGAAGCGAACGTTCGGCGCTGGCGTCATCGCCTGCGGCGAATGCCGCGACTGCGGCGTTGTGGAGCGTGCGCAGGTTCGTCGGGTCCGACGCGAGCGCACGCCGGTACGCCGCCCGTGCTTCGGCGAACCGGCCAACCCCGGCAAGCGCCTCGCCCCAGTCCGTCAGCACGGCGACGTTCCGTGGCGCGAGGGCCGCCGCACGCGCATGGCGTGCGAGGGATTCCTCGACGTGACCCGCGGCCGCAAGCGCCAGGGCACTGTTGTGCCAGAGCTCGAAGTCCATGCTGTCGGTGGCAATGGCACGGTCAAACCACTGCGTCGCCTCGTGGTGCGCCTTGTTGTGAACCAGCGCCACACCGAGGGCGTTGTAGATGTCGGCGGTCTCGCCACCGTCCGTGACCGCCTCGCGGTACGCGTCGACGGCGAGATCGGAGCGGCCTGCGGCGAGAAACGCATTCCCCAGCAGCCGGAAGTGTTCGCCCGGGCGCGCCGAGTCCCGTGGAAGCCGTGTTCGGAGCGTGGCGGCATCGGCGTCCCTGCCAAGCTGCACGAGCAACCCGATGCGGTTGGCCACCGACTTCGGCGTCGGTGTGTGCAGGGCATCATCGCGTTCCAACTGATGCAACGCTTCATCGAAGCGCTGCTGCGCGGTGAGTTGCAGCGACAGGTTCTCGCGGGCCGTTCGAGACGCCGGTCTCACCGCCACCGCATGTGCCCAGAGCGCTCCCTCATGCCGCCAGAGACTTCCGTACTGCCTCGTCAGGACTGCACAGACGAGGAGCAGCGCAGCGGTCGCGGCGACACCGGCAACGGCGCGCACGCGAGGCCCCGCCGTCCACGCGCGACCGATCCCCGCCGTCACGAGGAGTGCCATGCCCATCGTGATCGGCAGGCCGGCGATGTAGGTGTACCGGTCGGCGCCGTACTGGAATCCGTACGGCATGAGGCCGCTGACGGGCAGCAGCAGGACGACGTACATCGCGGCGATCACCGCCACCCGTGAAAGCACCGCCCGGTGGCGCACCAGGATGACGATTGCGGTCAACAGCAACACCCCGCTGACGACGTACCTGACGTCCGCAACGCGAACGACCGGCGGCAGCTCGTAGAACGGGCTCAGGTGCAGCGGCCAGACGAGCAAGCCGACGTGGAACACCAGGGAGTGCGCCGCCAATGCGGCAGACAGCAGCGTACGGCTGCCGGTGATCACGGCCAGTGCGTCGGTCTTTGAGATGATCGTGAGGGGCAGGAACGCCAGCGCGACCAGTACGTAGGGCGCCACCAGTCGCGCGATCTGCACTGCGGAGCGCCGCCGGTCGGCCCTTTCCAGCAGCAGCAGCAGTCCAAGCACCAACGGAAGCCCGATCGCGGCCTGCTTCGCCGCCAGTGTCAGCACAAAGCAGAACAGCGATGCCAGGCGCCACCACACCTGCCGCCGCGGGACTGCCGCAGGGCGTGAGACGCTCGGCAGGAACGTGAGAACCGTTGCGAGCGCGAAGGTCGCACTGAGCAGATCGGCGCGGGCACTGATCCAGCTCACCGCCTCGACACGCGTCGGATGCAGCCCGAAGAGCAACGCAGCCAACGCAGCGAACACGATGCGGCGGTTCGCATCCGCCCACTCAAGGAACGCGGCCAGACCGCGTGCCAGCTCGAAGACCAGCACCACATTCAGAACGTGCAGCAACCCATTGGTCAGGTGGTACCCGTTGGCGTCCAACCCCACTCGCCGGAAATCCAGCGCATACGACATCCACGTCAGCGGCCGATAGATGCTGGCGTGCGTGGTCGTCCACATCCACGCGAGCTGAGAGCCGCCCAGCCCGCGCCACTCGGTCGTGGCCAGCAATGCGGGCTCGTCGTCCCAGGACAACCACGGACCACCGAAGGCATTCCAGTGCGCGAGCGACACCACCAGCACCACGCCCAACAGCGCCAGCACATGCAATGTGCGCTGCCCGTCGGACGAGTCCGGTGCATCGGAAGAGTGGGTTGCCCGCTCGGACGGTTGGATCATCTCGACGTTGCGCGTCTCGGCAGCACGGTGGTCAGAAACGCGGCAGGGGGAGCGGTGCACCGCTCCCCCTGCCGCACTCATCAACCCTGCGACGGATCTAGAACGGAATCACGGTGATCTGGCGATTCGAGAACGTCACGGTGTTGCCTGCATGCTTGATGTATGTGGTGAACGTCTTGGTCCCGGCGGCAAGGCCAGTCACAAAATACGAGGCACTTGCTTGCGATCCGCCCCCGCCCCCCGCCGGGAGCCGCAGGGACCTCGCATCTGATGCGCTGATATTGCCACCACCCGAACCCGTGATCGCGAAACTCATCACGCCAGACCTGTTCGTATGGGTGGAAATCACTTGGCCAGTGATGATCACCAGCGCACTTCCGCTGCTCCCGATTGTAGCGGTTGTCGATGGTCCACTACGGGTCGCATACGACGTTCCGTCCGTCGTCGTCGTCCCCGAAACCGTCTCGACCTCCACATTCGCGGCCGCAATGGAGCCGGTCGCGCCGGTTGCGCCTGTCGCACCCCTCAGGCCGGTAGGACCAGTCGCACCGTTGCTCCCATTGGTTCCACTGGGGCCAGTGGGGCCAGTTGCACCGGCGCTGCCGGTCGCGCCAGTAGATCCGGTCGCGCCAGTCGGCCCGGTTGCACCGGCGCTGCCGGTCACACCAGTTGCACCGGTCGCGCCCGTGGCACCGACCTCACCAACCGCCCCGGTCGGGCCCACCGGACCAATGTCGCCCGTGGCACCGACCTCACCAGCCGCGCCGGTTGGGCCCACCGGGCCAACATCGCCCGTGGCACCGGTCGCACCAGTGGCGCCCGTCGCACCAACCTCACCAGCCGCGCCAGTCGGGCCCACCGGACCAATGTCGCCCGTGGCACCGACCTCACCAGCCGCGCCGG
>CAYSFN010000080.1:487-982 GCA_964430045.1 uncultured Gemmatimonadaceae bacterium | reverse complement strand
CAACCTCACCAGCCGCGCCAGTCGGGCCCACCGGACCAATGTCGCCCGTGGCACCAGTCGCACCGGTCAGCCCTGTCGCACCAGTGGGGCCCGTCGCACCGACTTCGCCCGTTACACCCTGAATGCCCTGATCGCCCTGCGGGCCCGTCACACCCTGAACACCTTGATCGCCCGTCGCGCCGGTCGAACCCGTCGCGCCAGTACCACCCGTCGGACCCGTCGGACCCTGAATGCCCTGATCGCCCTGCGGGCCCGTCACACCCTGAACACCCTGATCACCCTGCGCGCCCGTCGAACCCGTCGCGCCAGTGCCACCCGTCGGACCCGTCGGACCCTGAATGCCCTGATCGCCCTGCGGACCCGTCACACCCTGAACACCCTGATCGCCCTGCGCGCCCGTCGAACCCGTCGCGCCAGTACCACCAGTCGGACCGGTCGGCCCCTGAATGCCCTGATCGCCCTGCGGGCCCGTCACACCCTGAACACCTTGATCGC
>CAYSFN010000080.1:0-387 GCA_964430045.1 uncultured Gemmatimonadaceae bacterium | reverse complement strand
CCGTCGGACCCTGAATGCCCTGATCGCCCTGCGGGCCCGTCACACCCTGAACACCTTGATCACCCTGCGGACCCGTTGCGCCTGTCACACCCTGCAAGCCTGTCGGACCTTGAATACCCTGATCGCCCTGGGCACCCGTCGAACCGGTCGCACCCGTCAACCCCGTCGCGCCGGTCGAACCCGTCGCGCCAGTGCCACCCGTCGGGCCCGTCGGGCCCTGAATGCCTTGATCACCCTGCGGACCCGTCGTGCCCGTCACACCCTGCAAGCCCGTCGGACCTTGAATGCCCTGAATCCCTTGGTCGCCCTGCGCACCCGTCGGCCCTTGGACCCCTTGAATCCCCTGCGGACCGGTCGCGCCAACGGCGCCCGTGGCCCCGGTGAGCC
>CAYSFN010000079.1:0-11876 GCA_964430045.1 uncultured Gemmatimonadaceae bacterium | reverse complement strand
CCTCCTGCTGGAGCCGCGCCGGATCAGTGCGTCGTCCGTTGTCCTCGATGTCGTCGTGGACCGGCCGCCCGCGCAGGTGGTGATCGATCCGTACTACAAGCTCATCGACCGGGACCGCAGCGACAACGTGCGCGTGGTGTTGTCAGCGGGTGTGCGCACTCGAAGCGGGCCAGCGGGTCATGCCTTGCGCCGCGCGGTCCGCACGCCAAGCACCACGGCGCCGATCATCAGCAGGATGCCCAGGAGCGCCGCACCGGGCGCGTCATCGGTGTCCCCGATGTAGATGCCGGCGGCGCCAATGGCGACGCCGATGGTGATGAGGCCGAGGGCCATGACCAGGTTCGTGGCAGCGGATTTCATGAGATCTCCATTCAGGGCAGAAGGTTGAACTCGCCGCAGGTCAGCGGCCCTGAACAGGAGTATAAAGAACTTTACAATGCAAAGCAAGTGGTGGGACGATGGGCAGTCCTAGGCGGGACCGGCCCAGGTTCACATCCCTGATAGTTCCGCGTTGCCGACTGCGCTCGTCCCGGCCTCTGGCGCCGCAGCACCATCCCCGACCGCACGGGACCCGGAGGCCTGGCTCTCCGGCTGAGCAAGGGCCTCGCCGATGGTGTCCAGGACTGCGCTCATTCGCTCCCGCACCTTCCTCGTCGACGATGCCCAGTAGGCGCGCGCGACCGCGAGGGGGCCGCCAATGCCGGCCATGAGCCCGGCGTAGCCGAGCACGGGAGCCTCGGGGTACAGTGCGAAGGCGGCGAAGAGAACTGCGAAGAACATCGTGAGACCGGATGACAGCGCGACCAGCGCGAGGGTGCCGCGACGGTCGAGCACGACGGACACGGATGCGCCGTTCTCCACGGCGCGCGCCGTGACGCCGAGCGCTTCCATCTCGCCTCCGTCGTGCCAGGTCATGCCCGCTGCGCTGGAATGCCCGGCGTCCCTGTTGCCAGCCTGCCCCGCAATGATGCGAACGGCCGACAGAAGCCGCGCGGCCGTGTGCTCGTCGAGCGTGACCGGAAAGCGAGCCTCGTGGCCGTGTCGGAAGGGGCCACCGATCAGCCGTTCGAACGGAGACGCGTTGGCGCTGGCGACCACCAGACGCGCCGCCCGCTCGATGAGCGCGGGGTCGAGACCGGCCTGGGCCGCCGCCGCCTTCATCTCGGCCAGCGTCAACCCGGCCGACGAGGAGCCGGAGGGCTCGGATCGGTTCGCCAGTTCCGCCGCCTTGCGCAGCACGAGCGCGAACTCTTCGTCGCTGTAGACCTGCTGATCAGCCGTCATTGCAGCCCTCCGTGATCGTTGCGCGTGTGTGCGGACTGCAACCCCTCATCCAGCCGTTGATGCTTGCGGAGGCCCACCCACCGGGGCACCGCCCGCCGGTACGCCTCCCAGCTCGCTCCGTGCGTGCGCGCAAGCCACGGCTCCTCACCCCAGACGATCCGGCAGTGAAACAGTCCAAGGAGCCCAGCGGCGTAGAGCGCCAGTGGGGCAGACTGGAAGAGGACCGCCCATCCCCAGACAATGCTCAGTACGCTGATGTACATCGGGTTGCGTGAGAAGCGATACAGCCCAGCGATCACCAGGTGCTCCGGCGGGGCCCACGGGGCCAGGGAGCCGCGGCCGAGCACATGGAAGTCGTGCACCGTCCATGCCAGCACCACGCACCCGATGGCGAGGAGGCCCGCGCCGAACCACGCGACGCCGACGGGAGGCCACGCTCGCCCGAAGGCAAGCAGCGGAACGGCGAACGCGACGACCCCGGGAAGGGCAAGAAAGGCCACGAGGGCACGGACGAAACGTCCATTCATGCTCAGGGCTCGCGTCGCGACGCGGCGTCGGGTTTGACTGAACGGTCAGGCCGCACCACGCATCGCAGTCCCGATGTCACGGACGAACTGTTCCTTGTCGCGTGGAGAGATCATGAGCGATCTGCCCTGCCCGTACTCTATGCGCAGCCGGTCCAGCGAAAGCGCCGGGCTGGAGAGCGGGTTCGAGGTGGGCGTGATGCTGGTGATGTCCGCGACCGGAATGCGCCACGTGAACGGGCCACTCCGCACCACCAACTGACCGCGCTCCAGCGTGTAGTGCGTCGCAAGCAGCAACCAGAGCGGCAGCCCTGCGCCAACAATGGCGGTGAGCGCTGCGATTGCCCAGGCTGTCGGTGAGCGGACCGACAGCACGGTGAGTGCGGCGAGCAGCGACCCGGCGATTGCCATCGCCAGAACGGCCATCAGCCAGACATCGATTTTTGATCGGTACACGGTTGCCATGGTCTTCCCTGCATTTGAATATGTCTCCCTCATTCGGCGGGCGCCATGCGGGACAGGTGGAGCGAGAGCGCGGCGAGCCATCCCCATCCCACGATCACACTGAACCAGATGCCCGCCGTACCCACCGGGAGCACGGGACCAACAAAGAATCCCAGCAGGACGGCGATGCCGCATGCCAACGAGAGGCGGGCCAGGGCTGGGACCTTGCGCCGGGACATCGCCGACGCCGCGAGAAAACAACTGATGGCGAGGCAGAGGAACCCCAGCATGCCCGCGATGAAGTGGATCAACCCGGCGGTGCTGATGGACGTGGGAAACCCTTCGGGGGTGCCGACGGGGAAGCCGTCCATCGGGTCCGCCGGGAACACGGCCGCCACGATCATGCTCGCGCCGAAACCGCCGAGGCACCAGCTCACCGCGCGTGACGTGGGCGCCAGCGCGCGCCAGAGTCCCCGGGCGGCGGCGATCACCATGAGACCCGTGAGAACGAAGTTCGCCGTCTGCACCCAACCCCCCGCTCCGTTGGCGAGCACGCTGAGTGGGTGCCGGGCGAAGTCGAAGCCATCCCGGACAAAGGCCTGGATCAGACCGATCGCGAGATAGAACGGGCCTGCCAGGACTCCGTACCTGAGCAGGGACCGTGCATCGCTACCAGGGGCAGTCTTTCCAGTGCGTTCCGGTGTTGCGGCGGCCTGCGCGTTGGCTTCCATGCTCTCCCCTTGGCAACGGATTGATTTATCACCTCACTGGTGCAATACTATACCAATGAGTGTAATATCAGGCAAGGGAGGAGCTCCCGCGCAGAAGGAACGCTCTTTCAAGGGGCCACGTCAGGATGACCTGCGGGTTGTTCGGTCACGGGCGGCCGCAGCTGACGCGGCGCGGACGTTGTTCCTGCGCCAGGGGTATGCGGGCACGACCATGGAGGAGATCGCGGCGCTGGCCGGCCTCACGAAACGCACCCTGTACAACAACTACGCGGACAAGAACGCGCTCTTCACCCAGATCGTCGTCGACGCCATCGTCTACGCGGAGGCGTTCGCGCGCGGGCTGCACGCGGAGTTCACCGTCGGGGTCACGGCCACGAACCTGCGGGACACGCTCGACACGCTCGGGCGTCGGCTGGCGCTCGCCATCGTGCGCTCGGAGGTGGTTGCACTGCGGCGGCTCCTGATCGGCGAGGCGCGGGCGTTCCCGGCGTTCGCGGCAGACTACTTCACGCGGGCGCCCGGTCAGGTCATTGACGCCCTGGCGTCGGGGTTCGAGCACCTGGGCCGGGCCGGGTTGCTGCGTGTGACGGACGCGCCACGCGCCGCCGCGCAGTTTGCGTATCTCGTGGCCGGTGAGCCCCTCGACCGTGCGATCCTCGTCGGGACGATTCCGCCCGAGGCGCACGTCATTGCCTGCGCGCGCGAAGGGGTGGAGACGTTCCTGGCGCGCTACGGCGTCACGCGCAGTCGTCGCGGGAGCACGGGGTGAGGTTGCGTTGAAAGTCCTGCGTGGGTTGGAATCCACGCAACGGTCCTCATACCGCCCGTTTGCGGCGTGTCGGACGCACCGGGGCCGCCACTTGCTCCACATAGGTACGTAGCACGGCATTGATCCGGGTCTGATAGCGCGGTCCCGTTGCGCGAAAGAAGGTGATGACATCACTATCGAGACGAATCGAGATGGCTTCCTTCGCGACAGGTGTCACGACGCGAGCCCCCCGCCAGAAATCCTCCGGCAGATCCCGGAGCTCGGGTGGTGACGTGCGCGCGATCTCGGCGTCCGTCATGCGACGCCGCCGCGCCAGATCAGCGCGCCCCTGCGTCGGGCTCGTCTTGCGGGTGGATGGCTTCGAGGGTTTCGGCATAGCGACGGCGCTCCTTCTTGACGGGATCCCAGTCGAACGTCACAGGGATATCTTACAATTGTATATACGATCGGTCAAGCCTGTCAAGGCGGTGTGGCGTCCGCCGCAGCACGATGCCAGCCGGCACCGCGGTGCAGCCCGGGGCGATATGCCACAGTGGGCATGGGATCGATTGCGCATGTGCCGTTATCCCGGGCGCAAGCGCGGCGGCGACATGCAGCGTAGATATGGAGGGGGCTGCAGAACTCGCCGTGGCGATCCCAGCCGTCCTTCGCCGATTCGTCCCCATCTCGCTTGGAGGCAGTGATGCACATGCTCAGGTCCCTGCGCGCACTCGGGTCGTTGGCGGCCCTTGCCGTCTGTGCGACGGCCCTTTCCGCCCAAGCGCGCGTCACCGCGGTGGATTACACTCGTGCACGCGGCCTGGCCGAACGGTATGGGGACGTGGCAACCGGGGCGGCGGAAACGCCGACCTGGGCGGGGAATGCGCGGCTCTGGTACCGGAAGTCGGTCGAAGGGGGACACACGTTCATGCTGGTGGACGTGACGAACCAGGAGGCGCCGGTGAAGCGCGTGGCTTTTAACCACGCGCGGATTGCCGACGCCCTGAATGTGATCGATACGGCGGGACGTCCGCGCGCCACGGCGCTTGCGTTGCCCTTTACCACGATCAGCCTCGATGCGGACGGGAGGCGCCTGTCCTTCCGCGCCTGGGGGCTGGACTGGAGTTGCATGCTGGACGACTACGCCTGTGTGCGGAGCGCGGGGGGTGGGGGTGGCGGCGGCTTTGGCGGGGGGCCGGGAGGGCCGGGCGGACGCGAGGTCGCGTCGCCGGACGGGAGGCGCATCGCGTACATCGCGAACTACAACGTGTTCGTACGCGAGCTGGGGGCCGCTGAGGGGGTGGCGTTGAGCACGGACGGTTCCGAGGGGAATCCGTTCACCGCGCAGTCACTGTCCTGGTCGCCCGATTCGCGCCGCCTCGCCGCGTACCGCGTGCGCCCCGGTTATCGGCGGATCGTGCGCTATGTGGTGTCGTCGCCGGCCGACCAGGTGCAACCGAGCTATTTCGAGCGCGACTACGTCAAGCCGGGGGACGAAGTGGACCTGCCGCAACCCGCACTCTTCGATGTCGAGACGCGGCGGCAGGTGAATGTGGAGGCCACGCTCTTTCCCAACCCGTTCTCGATCTCGCGTGCGGTGTGGCGGCGCGACGGGCGCGCCTTCACGTTCGAGTACAACGAGCGTGGGCACCAGCGCTTTCGCATCATCGAGGTGGATGCGACGACGGGGGCCGCGCGTGCCGTGGTGGACGAGCAGGCCGCGACCTTCATCGATTACCGGCGTGCGTCAGGAACGCTGACCGGGGGCGGGCGGGTGTATCGCCACGACGTGGCGGATGGCGCCGAGATCATCTGGCTGTCGGAACGCGACGGCTGGGCGCACCTCTACCTCCATGACGGGCCCACCGGCGCCGTGAAACAGCAGATCACGCAGGGGGAGTTCGTCGTGCGCGCGGTGCATCGCGTGGACGAGGCGGCGCGGCAGATCATCTTCAGCGCCGGCGGGATGCACGCGGGGCAGGACCCCTATTTCGCGCATTACTACCGCGTGAACTTTGACGGCAGCGGGCTCACTCCGCTCACCGAGGCTCCCGCCGACCATGAGGTCATGCTGTCGCCCGACGGGCGCTTCTACGTGGACCACTGGTCGCGCGTGGACCTCGCCCCCGTCACGCAACTCCGGCGCACGAGCGACGGCAAGGTGCTGCTCGAGATCGAGCGCGGCGATCTGCGGGCGCTGCGCGCGACCGGGTGGCGCCCGCCCGAGGTCTTCACCGCCAAGGGGCGCGACGGCACGACGGACATCTGGGGCGTCGTGGTGCGACCGTCAGGCTTCGACCCGCGCCGCAAGTACCCGGTGATCGAGTACATCTATGCCGGCCCGCATGGTTCGTTCGTGCCCAAGGGCTTCTCGCCCTGGTACAACATGCAGTCCATTGCCGAGCTGGGGTTCGTGGTCGTGCAGATAGACGGCATGGGCACGGCGAACCGCAGTCGCGCCTTCCACGACGTGGCGTGGAAGAACCTCGGCGACGCCGGGTTCCCCGACCGCAAGCTCTGGCACCGCGCCTACGCGGCGCGCAATCCGTGGTACGATCTCACGCGCGTCGGCATCTTCGGCGGCTCCGCGGGCGGGCAGAACGCGCTTGGTGCGCTGCTCTTTCACCCCGAGTTCTACAGGGTGGCTGTCTCGTTCGCCGGGTGCCACGACAACCGCATGGACAAGATCTGGTGGAACGAGCAGTGGATGGGGTGGCCGGTCGGCCCGGAGTACGAGGCGAGCTCGAACGTGGTCCATGCGCATCGCCTGCAAGGAGAGTTGTTGCTCGTGGTGCCGGAGTTGGATACGAACGTGGACCCGTCGTCCACGATGCAGGTGGTGAATGCGTTGATCCGGGCGGACAAGCACTTCGACCTGCTCGTGATGCCGAACGAGGACCATGGGGGCGGGCGGCGCGGGCCCAGCGCGGCGTACGGCGACCGCAAGATGTGGGACTTCTTCGTCCGCCACTTGCATGGGGTGGCGCCACCGCGCTGGAATACGATGGCCGAGGCGGCCCCCCGCGATGCGGGGGGCGCCTCCCGGCGCGAGGGTGACGCGGCGGCGGCATTCGGGCCGGGGTGGGAGGCAGTGGCGGCGAGCTGGTTCGAGCGGACGAGGGTGCCGTAGGGCAATCCTGCCGGTGCCGCCCGTGTGCCCTACCGCACCCGAAGTTCCGTCATGCCGGTCGGGCCCGTCACGTGGAGACTGGCCAACGCCGCTTCCATGGCGGACGTCACGGGCACCGCCACCCCAAAGGGGAAGAGGTCGTCCGCGTGGTCCCACCGGCCGGGCGTAAAGCGGCGGCGGAAGAGCACGGTGCCCTCCGGGTCACGGCCCTCGAGCGTCCACGCGCCGCCCGGATCATCCGGTGTGGCCGGGGCCGTGGTGGACTGCGGCGGGAGGATCCGCACCCCGCCCGGCTCCACCTGCCCCTGGATGAGGAGGACGCGTTGGCGTGGCTGCGGTTCCTGGAGTGCTGCCGCGCCGATGCTGCCGCGGAAGTTCAGCATGCCGCCGTAGGAATACGCGCTGATCCAGACTGGCGAACAATACCCCATCACGTCGCCGGTGTTGTCGGCAACGGCGGCGGCGGACCCGGCGATGCTGGTCTGCCACGCGTAGGTGTTGTGCGCACCGGCCCCGGTGGTCCCGGTGGCGTTGGGGTAACTCGCGTCGGGGCTTCCTGCGCCTCCACAGGGGGCATGCTGGCGCCCGAGGTTGTGGCCGAGCTCGTGCGCGACGAGTTCGCGCGTGCGCGCGGTGTTGCTGAACCACCCGACATTGATGACCGCGAAGGTGCGCGTCCCGAGCCCCGTGGAGGTGCCGTTGTTCGGGATGTATCCCCAGCCGCCGTTCTGCATGAAGTTGAAGCCCGGCGGTGGTGCCACGACGCCGATCCAATGCGCATCGGCATTGGCGGGATCGGCGACGCGGGCGGCGTCAAGTTGCGGAAGGAGGGTCGTCCAGAACGCCGGCGTCCCACCGGAGGGGAGCGTGCCAAAGTCCGCCGTCGTCGCAAAGGGAGTGGACGCGACCTCGACCTGCAGCTCGCCGTGGGGAATCAAGGCCCGGATACTCTGGAGATACTGCTCCACGTTGAGCGCCGTGACGTTGCCCGTGACTCCCCCATGTGCCGTGAGCGTGATCGGTACGAAGCGCAGCCGCAGGACCGGTGGGGTGATGGGGTTGAGAGGCTGGTGGCCACTGGCGGGGAAGACGTCGTTGCTCGCATTGTCGTCCGTCGCCACGTTCCGCGGGTCACGCCTGACCTCCCAGCGCATGCCGGGCTGCACCTGTGCCGATGGCACGAGGAACTGCCCGGTCGGCGTGGCCACCGACGTGGCGCCCTGCGGGACGACGCGGGCAATCGTGTCCGTGTAATAGAGCGTGCCGTCGGCACTGAAGAGGCGCAGCACAAACTGGACGGGACTGACGAGGGCGGCGTCGGAGGTGGTCACGACGTTGACCACTGGCGAGCGTCCCTGGCGAAGGATCGGGATCGTGCCGGTGGCATTCTGCACCGCCTGGGTCCACTGCGCGTCCGTGATTGCGATGTCGAACCCGGGAGCGGCCGTCGTGAAGTTGACCTGGGCGCCGTATGACGTTCCCACGGTATTCGTGGCGTATGCGCGCACGAAGTATGCCGTGCTGACGTCCAGCCCCGTCAGGTCGGCCAGAAAGGTGCCGGTCCCGCTCCCGGCGGCCACGCATGTACCGGCCGTCGTGGGGTCGATGGTGGTTGCGTAGCAGACGCCCCGCGCGGTGACCGGCGTACTGCCCTGGCTGGTCACGGTGTTCCCGCTGATGGTGGCGCTGGTGCTGGTGATGTTGCCGGCCGTACCGGTCGTGACCGTGGGGGGAGTGGGGGCGGTCGTGCTGGTCGTGAAGTCGGCCTGGTTCCCGTAGGCTGTCCCCGCCGCATTCGTCGCAAACGCCCGTACGAAGTATGCTGTGCCGGCGTCCAAGCCCGTCAGGTTGGCCAGGAAGGTGCCGGTGCCACTCCCGGCGGCCACGCATGCCCCGGCCGTCGTGGGGTCGGTGGTGGTTGCGTAGCAGACGCCCCGCGCGGTGACCGGCGTACTGCCCTGGCTGGTCACGGTGTTCCCGCTGATGGTGGCGCTGGTGCTGGTGATGTTGCCGGCCGTACCGGTCGTGACCGTGGGAGGCACGGTGGTGGCCGTGACCAGCACGGAATCCACCTTCCCCTCGCTGCTGGCTCGGACGTATGCCGTGCCCGCGCCCACTGCGGTGACGAGTCCGGTCGTTGAGACGCTGGCCACGGATACCGCAGTGGTGGACCAGACCATCGGGCGGCCGGTGAGCGTGGCGCCCGTCGAGTCTGTCAGTGTGGCGACCAACTGTCCGGAGGCGGCCTCGGGCACCCCGACCTGCAGGGTGAGATTGGCGGGGGCGAGCGTGAGGTTGGCCACCGGGACGTTCTGGACGATGATGGTGACGCTGGCTTGCAGATTGGCGATGGTGACCTGGATGGTCCCGGTCCCCGGCGCGTGCGCGATGACGAGGCCGGTGTTGTTGACAGAGACGATGGCTGGCGTGAGGGAGGTCCAGGCTGGCGCATCCCCGCCGAGCATGGGATTTCCCTTGGCGTTGAGCGGCGTCGCCGAGAGTTGACAGGCCTGGCCTCCGGCAGGGCCCACCAGCAGCGTACACCCGGCGGCTGGGGCGATCGTGATGGAGGCGGGCAGGTTCGGGGCGGTCTTCTCGCTGCAGGCCATCAGGAAGAACGGCGCCAGCATGAGTGGGGAGAACGAACGGAGGCTCATCGTGGCTCCAGGGCCGCGGCGACGCGCAGCAAGGGGAAGGTCATCGCGAACATTGCGGTTGATCGTAGGGTCGTCGTGGAGCACAGTCGATACGTCACGTAACGTAGTCGTCGGCCGCACACCCTACCACCTACTCGCCTTCCCAGTGAAACGCATGCAGTATGCGGTGCACGATCGGTGCGAGGACCAGGGCGATCACCACTCCGAAACCTCATCCCTCCCTCTGCCCGTAGTTCACACGAGTGGCCTTGGGAGCACCGGGCCGCCACTGTCCCCGTACCAGCCACACCATGACGAACAGTTTTCCGGGCCTCTCCCGCGCCGGCGCCGGGCTGGCCGCGCTCCTCGCTCTCACCCCGGTTTCGGCCCGCGCACAAGCCGCACTGCCCGCCGCAATGGGCGCGCGCATCGATTCCGTCTTCGCCGGTTACGCGCAGCCGACGTCGCCCGGATGCGCGGTTGGCGTGGCTCGCGATGGCAGCTTGCTCTTCGCCAAGGGGTATGGGGCCTCCGACCTGCAGCACGGGGTCCCGATCACGCCGGGTTCGGTGTTCCACGTCGCGTCCGTTTCCAAGCAGTTCGCGGCGTTCAGCATCCTCCTGCTCGAGCGCGAGGGCAAGCTGCGGCTCGACGACGACATCCGCACGCATGTGCCCGAGGTGCCCGACTTCGGGGAGCGCATCACGATCCGTCACTTGATCCATCACACCAGCGGCCTGCGCGACCAGTGGTCCTTGCTGAGTCTGGGCGGCTGGCGCGGCGACGACCCCAAGAGCGAGGCGGACATTCTGTGGCTGGTGGGTCGGCAGCAGGCACTCAACTTCGCGCCGGGGGCCGAGCATCTGTACAGCAACACCGGGTACACGCTGCTGGGCACCCTCGTGCATCGCGTGACCGGACAGACGCTGCGGCAGTTCACCACCGAGCGGATCTTCACGCCGCTGGGCATGACGCACACGCATTTCCACGACGATCACACCATGCTCGTGCCCGGACGCACGTCGGCGTACGTGCCGCAAGGCGGTGGGCGTGGTGGCGCGGCGGGCGGGGCGCCGGCCTACGCGATCAGCATCCCGGTGTTCGACAACGCCGGTGCGACGAGCCTGTTCACGACCGTCGAGGACCTGGCCAAGTGGGACCGCAACTTCCTCACGCCCACCGTCGGTGATGCGCAGCTCATTGCGGCGATGCACACGCGTGGCCGGCTGAACAGCGGCGACAGCATCCCGTATGCGTTCGCGCTCACGCACGGGCAGTTCCGCGGCCTGCGCACCGTCGGCCACGGGGGCGCCGACGCGGGTTACCGGGCCGACTACCTGCGCTTTCCTGACCAGCGCATGGCGTTCGCGGTGCTGTGCAACGTGGGCACCGCGAATCCGGGCCAGTTGGCCCGCGATGTCGCGGCGATCGTGCTCGCCGACCAGATGACTCCCCCGCCGCCGGTGGTTGCCGCGCCGCCGACGCCCGCGGCAGTGCCGCTGCCGCCTGCCGCCGTGCGCGCACTCGCCGGCGCGTACGTGGACACGGTGAACGGGGGTGTGCGTACGCTGTACTATCGCGATGCGACCAACACGCTGCATCCGTCCGAGGCGCCGAATGCGCCGTCCATCGTGCACGTGGGCGACGACGAGTTCGTCGTCCCGGGCACGCCGAACCGCGTGCGCTTCCTGCGCGCGGGTTCGGCGGTCACCGGCATGGTGGATGTGCCGGGCACGACGGTGCTCGTGCGCATGCCGCCCGCCGCGACGGTCCCGGCGGCACTGGCCGCGTTCGCCGGACGCTACCGGAGCGAGGAGCTCGACGTGGAATGGACCCTGACGGTGAACGCGAACGGCGGCGCGGTGCTGGCACGCCGCCGGTTTCCGGACACGCCGGCACGGCCGGTGTATCTCGACGCGTTCGCGGCGAACGTCGGGCTGATGCGGTTCACGCGCGATGCGGGTGGGGTGGTGACGGGGTTCCTGCTGACGTCGGGGCGGATTCGGAATGTGCGGTTCGAGCGGGTGGGCGAGGGGCGGTAGCCGACCTCAGCGCTGGCGTTCCGGCGCAATGGTCTCACCGCGCGCGAGCATCGCCACCAGTGCCGCGATCTTTCTCGCGCGTCCGGCGGGTGTCTTCATGCTGTTCGTGCGAAACGCCAGGGCAAAGAGATTCAGGCGTCCGAGGGTCCGGAAGGTCGTTCGCGCCTGCGGGTCGGCCTCGATGGCCTCGAGCAGGTCGGCGGGAATGGTGGCCGTGGTGGCACTGCGAATGGGGGCGTAGGCGGCGTCCCAGCGACCGTCCGCCTTGGCGGCGTCGACATGCCGCTGGCCGTTCGGGGTCATGCGACCCGCCGCCGTCAGCCGGGCGACATGCTCC
>CAYSFN010000078.1:11302-11889 GCA_964430045.1 uncultured Gemmatimonadaceae bacterium | reverse complement strand
TACCGGGAACAGCGCATCGACGTGCCGCTCGCCACCATCTTCCGCGGCGCACGAGCCGAGCCAGATAATGCCCCTCGGACAACGCCGTGTCACCGTCGATCGCGTCCATCACCACGTTGACTCCCCGCCGACGAGCCGCCTGGTACATCACGCGGACCAGCGTCATGTGGCTGTCGAAAGGTTCGTCCAGGTTCCAAGTCAGCTCGTCCAACTCGGGCTGGAACTGATCGAGCTCTCCCGGATGCACCACGCATGGGTCGAGCCCCTCCATCGTCAGCGCCGCGCGGACCGCTTGCGACTCGACGCAATTCGTCTCGTCCTCGGCGACGGCCGAGAAAGTCGGGAGGGGGCTGGAGCCGGCAGAGGCGAGCAACCGCGAGGCGACGGCCACGATCGAGCCCGAGTCCATGCCGCCACTGAGCATCGAGCCGACGCGGCCTCGCGAGCGGAGCCGACAGTGGATGGCCTGGGTGAAGACGTCGAGCAGCCCCTCGGCATACGCCTCGTCGGCGCGGCTCGGTGGAACCCGCAATTCCTCGCTCGGTTCCAACCGCCAGTAACGCCACAACCGCATTCCTTCCGGCGAG
>CAYSFN010000078.1:0-11292 GCA_964430045.1 uncultured Gemmatimonadaceae bacterium | reverse complement strand
ACGTCTTCCGCCTTCCTCCGGCGCATTGCCTGAGCGTCTCGCCGGAAGGAAGGCGGAAGACGTCCTCGAAGAAAGTGCTCGTCCTGTCGATCCCTTCGAGCTGCGAGACGAGCACGTCGGCGATCCGCCCCTCGTTGATCCGTTGGGGGACTCGCGGCAACGCGAACAGCACGCCTGGTTCGGAGGCCAGCGCGAACAAACGGCCGGGAGCATGGTGGTAGTAGAACGGGCGAACTCCGATCCGGTCGCGGGCCGCGAACAGCCTCCGTCGCTGGGGGTCCCAAACGGCGAAGGCGAAATCGCCAAATAGCCGCTCGACGCAACCGTCTTCCCAGGTCCGATACGCCTCGAGCACCAGTTGCTCGTCGCACGCCTCTCGCCGCTCCGCTCCACCCCCCAGCGACTCGATCAGTTCGTCGCGGTTGTCCAGTCGCACGTCCCCGGTGACGACGCAGCCGCTCCGCGGGCAAACATGGGGCAACTGGCCGGGGGCCGATTCGGGCAGCGTCCAGAGCAGCGCCTCGATGTCGCGGACCGTGCACCCCAGTGCGCACCACGGCAGCCGACTGCGGACGAGGTAGTACTGCGCATCGTCGAGCGCACGGCCGACGCCCCCGAAGTACGCAAAGACCAGATGCCGGTTGATCAATGCGTCGATGGCGGGATCGCCGGTCGCCTGCTCCAGGGTCGCGATCGCGGTCCGCGTCTCGGCCAGGAGCTCGCGCCAGCCGCGCCGCCGCATCACGGCGACCGTCGCCAGCGCCCCGTCGCGCTCCGGGCCGACCGCGGCATAGAACGCGAGGTCCACGCGCGCACCGGGCGCCACCGAGACCGTGCGCTCGACCACGAAGGTCGGCGTGGCTGCGCTGTCCACCGTCACCTCCGCGAGCTCATCGCTCACGAGGGCCACGGCACACAACCCGGGCAAGGTGCTCCCCTCCAGGATCACGGCCCCCGGCGCATGCACGGCGGCCCGGTGGGCATCGTCGAAGGTCACCGGCGTCCGGACGCGCAACTGGCGGTGTCCCAGGGTGCCCGTGAGCGAGAGCGTGACGGTCCGCGCCGCGGTGCCGGGGTTCTCGATGGCGAACACGTACACGAACCCCGAGACGTCCGCGTCCCGCCCGTGGGGCGCGAACACGGTGGCGCGCAGGTGCAGGCCGTCGACCGTCGCGGTGAAGCTCGGGAGCCAGTGCAGCGTCCGCTCCCACGTGAGCGTGCCCGCGGACAGCGCGTGCGCCTGGCCGTCGACGCGGATCTCCGGACGCAGCAGCGCGGGGGCCCGCCCGGACTCGAAGCCCTCGCCACCGGCCAGCTCGACCGCGCCGCGGGCGCCGCGGTGCAGCACACCGATCGCGTGGATCGACCCGTCATCCGGGTGGATGCAGGGCAGCGTCACCCAGTGGTTGCCCGTGATCTGCCACGGGAGTTGCGCGCGTTCGGTCAATGGCACGTTGGGGCGGGGATGGGGTCAGACGATAAGTTTAATGCTCCGCCGCTCCCATCGACGTGCGTGATCGCGTTGCTGGGTCACCCTGCCCCGCTCCGTACCCGACCACGTGGTCCATCGCCGCTTCGCGCTGCCCCTCGCCGCGTTCCTGATCGCCGCCCCCTCCAGCCTCGCGGCGCAACGCGTGGTCGGCGCCGGGCTCGGCGACGACGCGTGGACCCTGCCGGCGGGCATCGCGCGCATCGGACTCTCCACGCGCTTCGCGTTCGGCGACGACCTCTTCGACCGGAACGGCACGCGGCTCCCCCTGGGCGCGCCCTACGGGCGAGCGCGTGTGGATGCCGCCACGCTGCCGTTCCTCGCGACGATCGAGAGCGAGGTGCGCGCAGCCTCCGGCGAGCCGGACTTCCGGGTCAACCTGGGCGCGATCCGTGCCGACATCCGTCGGCAAGTCCAGACCATCCCGCTCGAACTGTCCGTCGGCCTCACCAATCGGCTGATGCTGCGCGTCAGTGCCCCGCTGGTCGCGACGGAGCATCAGACCAGTTGGACGCTCGATCCGACCGACGCGACGGTCGGCATCAATCCCGGGCTGCTGAGCGAGGCCTCGCGCGGGCGCAACACGGCGTTCCTCAGCGCGATCGCGTCGTCGGCGGACGCCCTGGACCTGCTCGCAACGGATTGCCTCGGCGATCCGGAGGGTGATGACCGCTGTGGCGCGGTGCTTGCCGAGCTGAGCGCGGTCCGCGCACTCACGGCCTCCACGCGCTCGCTCGCCGAGATCGTGCAGCGGACCTACGGCGGTGAGGAGACCGCCGGAGCGCCCTTCGTGCCGCTCACGGAATCGTTCACGAACGATCGCATCCTCGCGGCGATCGACGCCCTGCGCGTTCGCTACGACGCGCTGGCGGTCCTCAGTTTCGATTCGGCGCTGGGGCCGGTGGGCGCGGGGGCGCCCGCGACCATCGACGACCTGTTCGCGCTGCTCACCGACAGTACGGGGGGTGCCTACGCACTGGGCCCCTGGGGCCGACGCTACCAGCAGGGAATCGGCGACGTCGACGTGGGCCTGTGGTTCCGTGTCTACGACGGGCTGCGCGGGTCGCCGTGGTCGCGCCTCGACTCGCCGCCTCGGCGCGCCCTCCGGCAGACCGTGGGGGTGACCTTCCGCGTCGGGACCGGCAATCCGGGCGATCCCGACGACCCGCTGCTGCTCGCGACGGGCGATGGGCAGCACGATATCGAGGTGACCTCGGCGACGGACCTCCTGTGGAGCGAGCGGTTCGTCAGTTCGGTGATCCTCCGCTACACCAAGCAGCTCGCCGACGAGCAGGTGGTGCGCTTCGACGATCCGCTCCTCTCGCCGTATCTGCCGCTGTCCCGGCGCGCGCTGGCCGAGCGTCGCCTGGGGGACCGCATCGCGATCGACGTGGCGCCACGCGTGATCCTCAACGACTACTTCGCGGCGGGCGTCCGCTACCGGTTCGTCGCGCAGTCGGACGCGGAGTGGACGGAGCGGGTCGGCGCCGAGGGCGCGACGCCGCTCTCCGCGCAGGTGCCGGGCATCCGCTACCACGAGGCCGGGCTCGGCGTGACCTGGAGTTCGATCGCGGCCTGGCAGCGCGGCCGCACGCGCATCCCGATCGAGATCTCCTACGACCGCGCGATCGGCATTGCGGGTGCGGGCAACGCCTTCGCGGGCCAGAGCGACCGGATCAGCGTGACCGTGTACGGCCGCTTGTGGGGGCGCTGACGACGGGGACCGCCGGCGGCGGGACGGCGGCGGCGAGCAACTCACGCGCGTGTGCGCGGCTCACGCTGGACTCCGCGTCACCGCCGAGCATGCGGGCGATCTCGGTCACGCGCGCGTCGAGGTCGGCGACGGTGACGTCCGCCGTGGACACGCCCTCGCGGGCACCCTTGGCGACGACGATGTGATGGTCCGCGCGCGCCGCGATCTGCGCAAGGTGCGTGATCGCGAACACCTGATGATGTGCGGCGACGGTGTGCATCATCGCACCGACGTGCATCCCCACGGTGCCGCCGATCCCCGCGTCCACCTCGTCGAAGACCAGGGTCGGGACACCGTCGAGGCGCGCGAGGATGGTCTGCAGCGCGAGCATCACGCGTGAGAGTTCGCCGCCCGACGCCACGCGCACCAGCGGCCGCGGCGCGTGCCCATGGTTCAGCGCGACCGTGAACTCGACCGCCTCGGCACCGTCTGCACCAGTCTCCGGAAGCGGGTGCAACGCGACGGTGAACCGCCCGTCCGTGAGTCCCAGCGATGGCAGGAGCGCCTCGACCTCCGACGCGAGCCGCACCGCGGCGTCCCGGCGGCGCGCCGAGAGGACCGTCGCGGCCGCCGTCAACGTCGCGTGTGCCGCGGCGAGGTCCCGCTCCCCGCGCGCGTCGTCACCGTCCGCGTCGTCGAGGAGGCTGCGCTCGCGCGCCGCCTCCGCGAGCTGTGCGATGGCCGACGCCTCGCTGCCACCGTACTTGCGGGTCAGGCCGAGCACCTGCGCGCGCCGGGCGTCGATCGCGGCGAGGCGCTCCGGGTCGTCCGCGATGCCGTCGGCGTAGGTCGCCAGCTCGCGCGCCAGCTCCTGGAGCTGGTACCATGCCGCCTCGCCCAGCTCACGCAGGTGCTCCACGGCCGGATCGACGCGGGCGAGCGCCGCAAGCTGGCGATCGACGGCCGCCAGCCGGGCCAGCACCGCCGTCTCATCACCGTCCAGCACTGCCGCCGCCGCGGCACTGCCACTGCGCAGCTCGACGACGTGCTGCAGGCGGCGATGCGCCTCGTCGAGTTCCGCCAGCTCGCCGTCGCGCAGGTCGGCGTCACCCAGCTCATGCACCACGTGACGCAACCAGTCGGCCCGCAGGGCCGCTGCCGCGCGTGCGTGCGCCCGTTCGGCGTGCGCGCGCGTCAGCCGCACGACCGTGTCATGCGCGTCGCGCACCGCCGCGCGGGCAACGGCCGCGTCCGCGAAGTCGTCGAGGATGCGGCGCTGCACCGCGACGTCGAGGAGCGACTGCGCCTCGTGCTGCCCGTGGATGTTGACCAGGGCGCGGCCCAGCGTCGCCAGCAGCCCGGCGGTGATCGGCGATCCGTTCGCCCACGCGCGTGTCCGGCCGGCCGTGACCTCGCGCTTCAGGACGAGGAGCCCGTCGGCGCACTCGATGCCCCGCGCATCGAAGTCCGCGTGCAGGTCCTGCCGGTCCGTGAGATCGAAGATGCCCTCCACCACCGCGCGGTCCGCACCGACCCGGACCACGTCGGCGCTCGCGCGCTCGCCCGTCAGCAGCGAGAGGGCCCCGACGATGATCGACTTGCCCGCGCCGGTCTCGCCGCTCAGGACATTGAAGCCCGGCGCGAACGGCAGAACCAGGGAATCAATGATCGCGAGATCCCGAACACGGAGTTCGACGAGCATAGTGCTCTCGGCAGATTATTCACCATCACGGGCGGACAGTCCTCCCCAGCCCAGCTTGCCACGCAGACGGGAGTAGAACGTCGTCCCTTCGAAGCGGACGAGACGGACCGGGTGCTCGGCCGCGCGCACCTCGAGCGTCTGTCCACGCCCCATACTCGCATCCACCTGGCCGTCGACCGTCACCGAAAGATCGTCCTTCGCATCCTCCGTGCGCACACGGACGACGGACGCGCCGTCGACGACGAGGGGTCGCATGCCCAGCGTGTGCGGCGCGACCGGCGTCACGAGGATCGACCGTGCCGTCGGGAAGACGATCGGGCCACCGGCCGACAGGGAGTAGGCCGTCGATCCGGTCGGCGTGGCGACGATCACGCCGTCCGCCGCGTAGCGCCCCACGAGATTCCCGTCGACGCTGACCTCGAGCCGCAGCACACGGGCCGTCCCGCGCTTCGTCAGCCCCACCTCGTTCAGTGCGCGCAGCTCGTGCGTGAACCCCGCCTCATCGATGACCGTGGCCGCCAGGGCAAGCCGTTCCTCGATCTCGAAATCCCCGGCGGCCACGCGGGCGACCGCGCGTTCCAGCTCGTCGCCGCTGCATGCCGTGAGGAATCCGAGCCGCCCCAGGTTCACGCCGAGGATGGGGACGGGCTGCCCCGCGAGAAAACGCGCCCCGCGCAGCAAGGTCCCGTCGCCGCCGAGGGTGAGCAGCAGATCGAGCCCCTCGGGGCGCTCGAGCGGGTCCGCGCCCGGAACGAGCCCGTGCAGATCAGGCTCGAACGCGAGGGTGACGCCCAGGGTCGGCACCAGGGACCGGAGGCCGGCCAGCCGTGCGGCGAGCCCCTCGTAGCCGTGGTGACCAATGACGCCGATCCGCATCAGCCGGCGAACACCTGACTGCGGTGCAGCGCGCGCAGCCGATCGGCGATGCCGGCCGCATCGAGGCCGCACTGGGCCAACTGCCTGGCGCGCGAGGCGGCGTAGATGAACCGGTCAGGCACCCCGTGCGCCACGACGCGTGCGCCCGGGTCGCGCCTGGCGATCTCCGTCGCGATGAACGCCCCGAACCCGTTGACGACCGTGCCCTCCTCGACGGCGAGGAAGGTGCGGTGCGACGCGAGCAGGGCGTCGAGCGCGACGGAGTCGTAGGGCTTCAGGAAACGGGCGTTGACGACGGTGACGTCCAGTCCCTCTGCCGCGAGGGCCGCAGCGGCGGACTCCGCCTCCCGCACCATCGTGCCCACGGCGAGGACGGCAATCCCGTCCTTGCCGGATCGCAGGACCTCCCAGGTCCCGAACGGCACCGGCGCGATGTCGCGGGTCGGCGGCGGGACGGCGGGGGCGGCGTCCCGCGGGTATCGCAGCGCGAACGGGCCGCGCTCGTGCGCGATGCCGCTGCGCAGGAGCCCCAGCATCTCGGTCGCGTCCTTCGGCGCGGTGACCGTCATGCCGGGGATCGCGAGCATGTAGGCGATGTCGTAGAGCCCCATGTGCGTCTCGCCGTCCTCGCCGACGAGTCCCGCGCGGTCCATCGCGAAGATCACCGGGAGATGCTGCAGCGCGACGTCGTGGACGATGTTGTCGTAGCCGCGTTGCAGGAAGGTCGAGTAGATCGCCACGACGGGGCGGATGCCGCGCGTCGCCATGCCTGCCGCGAAGGTGACCGCGTGCCCTTCGGCGATGCCCACGTCGAAACAGCGCCCCGGATGCCGCTTCTGGACCTGGACCATCCCCGTCCCGGAGGGCATCGCGGCGGTGACGCCGACGACCTGGGGACATTCGTCCATCAGGTCGGCGAGTCCCGTGCCGAACACCGCCGTGTAGTTGGGATTCCCCGTGGCCGCCTTGAGCAGCTTGCCCGTCGCCGGGTCGTGGCCCGGCGGCAGCGCGTGCCACTTCTCGCCGTGTTCGCCCGCGGGAAAGCCGCGCCCCTTCTGCGTGATGACGTGCAGGAACCGGGGCCCGTCGAGTGCCCGGACCGCGCGCAGGGTGTCCACCAGCTGATCGAGGTCGTGGCCGTCGATCGGACCGAAGTACCGGAAGCCGAGTTCCTCGAAGAGCACGCCGGGGGTGAGGAAGCTCTTCATCGACTCCTCCCACTTGCGCACCAGTTGTCCGACGCCGTGCAGCGCCCCGGGCGCGTGGTCGAGGACGTCGCCGATCTTGGAGCGCAGCCGGTTGTAGATCGGGTTGCGCTGCACGGACGTGAGATACCGGTTGATCGCGCCGACGTTGGGCGCGATCGACATCTCGTTGTCGTTGAGGATGATGAGGATGTCCCGGTCCGAAGCCCCCGCGTTGTTCAGCCCCTCGTACGCGAGGCCGCAGGTGAGCGCTCCGTCGCCAAGGATCGCCGCGACCTTGAACGCCTCCCCCTGCACGTCGCGCGCGACGGCCATGCCGAGCGCGGCGGAGATGGCCGTCGCCGCGTGGCCGGCCCCGAAGGTGTCATACGGGCTCTCGGAGCGCTTCAGGAAGCCCGAGATGCCGTCCTCCTGCCGCAGGGTGTCGAAGCGATCCCAGCGCCCCGTGACGACCTTGTGCGGATACCCCTGATGCCCCACGTCCCACACGAGCTGGTCCGTCGGCGTGTCGTAGACGAAGTGCAGCGCGATCGTCAGCTCCACCACGCCAAGGCCCGCGCCGATGTGCCCGCCCGTCTCGGCGCAGGTCCGGATGAGAAACTCGCGGATCTCCTGCGCCAGGGGTGCGAGATCCCGACGGTCGAGCCGCTTGAGGTCCGCAGGAGAATGGATCTGGTCGAGTAGGGACATGGCGGGCGTGGTACGAGTCAGGAACGGCGCGTGACGGTGAACCGGGCGATCTGCTCGAGTGCCGGCGTGAGCAGGCCCTGCGTCGAGAGCACGGCGCAGGCCTCTTCAATCAACGCGTTCGCGCGCGAAACGGCACCCTCGACGCCGAGCAGGGCCGGATACGTGCTCTTGTGCACCGCGAGGTCCTTCCCCGCGGTCTTGCCCAGTTGATCCGTTGTCGCCGTGACGTCGAGGACGTCGTCGGCGATCTGGAACGCCAGGCCCACGGCCCTGCCGTAGGCGGTCAATGCCTCCACGACCGGCGTCGGGGCCTGCGCCGCGACCGCGCCGAGGCGTGCGCAGAGCCCGATCAGTGCCCCGGTCTTGAGGGCGTGGATCCGTTCGAGGCCCGCGAGGTCCAGGGCCTCCCCTTCACCCTCCAGGTCCAGGAGCTGCCCGCCGATCATCCCGGCCGCGCCCGAGGCGCACATCAGTTCGCGCACGACGGCCCCCGCGCCGGCCGGCGGCAGGCCCAGGGCGATCGCGCCCTCGTACGCCGCCTTGGCCGCGAGCGGCACCATCGCGAGCCCCGCGGCCGTGGCGGCGCGCACGCCGAAGGCCACGTGCACCGTGGGGCGGCCGCGGCGCACCGCGTCGTCATCCATGCACGGCAGGTCGTCGTGGACCAGCGAGTAGGCGTGGACGATCTCGATGGCCACCGCCAACGGCGTGGCGTCGCCCGCCCCGCCGGCGGCACGATAGGCCGCAAGGAACAGGCAGGCCCGCAAGCGCTTCCCTTCACCCCCGAGGGCATAGGCGATCGCCGGACCCACCGGCGCGGGAAGCGACGCCTCGACCACCGCACCGACGGACTCGAGCTCCGCGTCCACGACGGCCCGGTCGGACACCGCCTCGACCACCACCGTCTCCGTCACGCCCGGTCCTCGAGGCGCAGCACTCCCTCCGCGTCCGCCACCAGTTCCGCGACGCGGCCTTCCGCCTGCGTCAGCGCACTCGACGCCGAGCGCAGCACCGCGACGCCCTCCTCGAAGAGCGCCATCGCGTCGGCCAGCGGCAGCTCGGGGGCCTCGAGCGCGCGCACGATGCGCTCCAGTCGGACGAGGTCGGCTTCGAAGGTCACGGCGCAAGCGGGGAGGAATCCAGCGTTCGGGCGCGCACGGAACCATCGCGCACCCGTAAAGTAAACACCGCGCCTGGCGGAAAGGCGGCGACCGAACCGAGCACGCGGCCATCGTCCGCCTGTGCGATGGCATAGCCGCGGGCGAGTGTCCGCACCGGGCTGAGGGCGTCCAGCGTGACGGCATGCCGGGTCACGGCCGCGTGATGCTGCTCCACCACCCGGGAGGCGCGCGCACGCAGGTCGCGCGCGGCGCGCTGCAGGTCGACGCGTCGCAGGTCCACCCGGCCCTGCAGCGCCCGCACCATCCGCGGCCCGAGCGCGGCCAGCGCCGCGCGACGATCCGCGCGGATGGGTACCGCCAGCTCCGCCGCATTCGACGGCGTCGCGGCGCGCACGTCGGCCACGAGGTCCGTGAGCGACACGTCCACCTCGTGCCCCACGGCCGAAATGACCGGGACCGGGCAGGCGGCGACGGCGCGGGCGAGCGCCTCGTCGTTGAAGGCCCACAGATCCTCGCGCGATCCGCCGCCGCGCCCGATGATGATGAGGTCGGCCCCGCCCCAGCGTGCGACGCGATCCAGGGCCTGGATCAACGACGCGGGGGCCGACTCGCCCTGCACCGCCGCAGGCACCACCACCAGCACGAGCCCCGGATCGCGCTGCCGCGCGACGGCGACCACGTCGTGCAGGGCGGCGCCGTCGGGAGACGTGACGACCGCAATGGTGCGCGGCGCAGACGGCAGCGGGCGCTTGCGGGCGGGGTCCAGCAGGCCGTCGGCCTCGAGCCGCGCGCGCGCCGCCTCGAACGCCTTGCGCCACAGCCCGTCCCCCACGGCTTCCAGCGCGGTGATGGCGAGCTGCACCTCCGCCCGCGCCGCATACACGTTGAGCTGGCCACGCGCGGCGACCTGCATCCCTTCGTCCGGCGCGGCGGGCAGGCGCCGCGCGTCCCGCGCCCACACCACGCACCGCAACTGGGCGCTCGCGTCGCGCAGCGTGAAGTACCAATGCCCGTTGCGGTGCGGCTTGAAGCCGGTGACCTCGCCGCGCACCCACAGCGGCGGAACCGAGCCCTCGACGATCTGCTTCAGCAGTTCGGCCAGAGTGCTCACCGCAATGGCGGAGTCGGCCGCCGCCCCCGGTTCGCTCATCACCGGCGCGCTGGGCGCGAACAGGTCCGCCTCGTCGTGGCGGACCGCCCGACGCGTCACCGGCCCGCCAACCGCGCGGCCCGCACCGTGTTGCGCAGGAGCATCGCGATGGTCATCGGCCCCACGCCGCCCGGCACCGGCGTGATCCGTCCCGCCACGTGCATGGCGCTGGGAAAGTGCACGTCGCCGCAGAGGCGGGTGCCGCTGCGCATCGAGGGGTCGGGGACGCGGTTCATGCCAACGTCGATGACCGTGCTCCCCGGCTTGATCCATTCCCCGGGGATCATCTCGGGGCGCCCGATGGCCGCGACGACGATGTCCGCGGCGCGCAGATGCGCGCGCAGGTCGCGCGTGCGACTGTGGCAGATGGTCACCGTCGCGTCGACGCCCGGCTGCATCAGCAGGGAGGCCATCGGCTTCCCCACGATGGTGCTGCGCCCCACGATGACGGCCTCGCGGCCGGCCGTCTCCACCCCGGCGTGGCGCAGCATCACCATCACCCCGGCGGGGGTGCATGGCGCGAACGCGTCGGGGTCGCCAATGAGCACCTTGCCCACGTTGACGGGGTGGAAGCCGTCGACGTCCTTGCCCGGGTCGATGCGCCGGAGCACGGTCTGCGGGTCGATCTGCTTCGGCAACGGCATCTGCACGAGAATGCCGTGGACCGCGGGATCGGCGTTCAGGCGATCGATCAGCGCCAGGAGCTCGTCCTGCGAGGTCGTGTCCGGCAGCCGAATGGTCTCGCCGCGCATGCCGGCCTCGAGACTCGCCCGCTCCTTGCTGCGGACATAGACCGCGCTGGCGGGGTCCTCGCCGACCAGCACGACCGTCAGCCCAGGCGTGACGCCGCCCGCACGCAACGCGGCCACGTCCACTGCGACGGCGGCGCGCTCAAGCGCCGCGAGGGCGGTTCCGTCGATCAACTCAGCGGGCAACGTCCACCGCCCGCGTTTCGCGGATCATGACGACCCGGATCTGCCCCGGGTATTGCAATTCCGACTCGATCCGCCGCGCGATCTCGTCCGCCAGCGAGACCATCCGTGGATCGTCGACGACCTCCGGATTCACCATCACGCGGACCTCGCGGCCGGCCTGGATGGCGAAGACCCGGTCCACGCCCTTGTAGCCGGAGGCGATCTTCTCGATGCCCTCCAGCCGCTTGACATAGGTCTCGAAGGCCTCGCGGCGCGCCCCCGGCCGCGACCCCGAAATGGCGTCGGCCGCCTGCACGAGCACCGACACCTCGCTCTCATGCGGGATGTCGTCGTGGTGCGCCCCGATGGCGTTGATGATCAGGGGCTGCTCGCCGTACTTGGTCGCCATCTCGACGCCCAACTGCACGTGCGTGCCCTCGTGGTCGTGCGTC
>CAYSFN010000077.1:0-11953 GCA_964430045.1 uncultured Gemmatimonadaceae bacterium | reverse complement strand
TGTGTCCGAGCGGGTACTGCACAGACGGCGCTGAATGCAACAACATGTGTGCTACGCGAATGCAGATTCCCACGGACTACTGCCTTGGCTGTCCTCCATCGGGGCAAGGTGAGACAAGCTGCTAGAGGCAAAGCGAGGCCCGGGCCCCCGTGGCGCTCCGCCCTCGCGGCACGCAGCTCTTGCGTGGAGCGGTCGACGAATGGGATCCTATCTGTTGGTCTCACATCTCGTAGGTACTGTGCTCCAGAAACATTCCTAAGCCAGAACAAATCCGAACAACCCGCGCGTCGCAGCGCTCCCCTATCTGTCAAAATGAGTGAGACACCGCTCCGTCCTGCATCTAGTGTACAAGGGTGATCGAGGCTGTCCCTTTGTTGTCTGCTCCTTCCGTTTCTGCCGTGCTGCCCTATGATCTCGGGTTGTCGATAGCCCGACCCCTTCGCCGCCTCTCCGTGGCGTACCAACAGCAGATCCTCGCCGCCGAGGACGCGTGCACCAAGTCTGGCGAGCTGGGCGCGCTACCGCGCCGCGAGGGGCTACGCTCCTTGAATCTCTCTTACCGGCGGGCCGCGGCTGGTCGTAACGCGGCGCGCCGGCGCGGCCCGGAGCCGACGGGCCCGACCACGCCGCGAAGCACATCGCCGCGCTGGAGCTGGCGCCCGGGACGTCGACAAGGCGTCTCGCGCGCGCCGAGTCGACCATTGACGCCCAAGAACACTGCTCACACATCTTGGGTTTGGCACTCCCGCCGCTCGATGGGGTCCACCGAGTCGTCCTCGTGAGCACGGTCGCGACGCGCGGCCCAACGGCGGGCGTCCGCGCCCCGTGCACGAGCTTGGGCGTCGCCCCCGCGACGAACTACCGTGCGCGGCGTACGCGCGCTTTGGCCCCACGGCCCGCGCCGTCGCGCACGTTCACACCCGCCCAGCGGCAGCAGGTGCTGGCTCAAGTGCGCGAGCTGTGCTTTATCGACTGTGCGCCGGCGCTGGTGTACGCGACGCTACTCGATGAAGGCACGAATCTCTACGCGGAGCGCACGATGCACCGCGTCCTCGCTAAGCACGTGCAGGTCATGGAGCGGCGCGCCCAGCGGCGGCACGCGGTGTGTGCCAAGCCGGAGTTGCTCGCGACAGTCCCCCTTCAGCTCCGGACCTGGGACATCACGAAGCTGCGTGGGCCGCAGCCAGGCACTTGGTATCAATTGTACGCCGGTCTGGATGTCCTGAGTCGTTACCTAGTCGGCTGGCGCGTCGCTCCGCGCGAATCGACGGCGCTCCTCGACACGTGCTGCTACCGCGAGGGCATCGCGCGTGATCGTCTCACGGTGAAAGCCGATCGGGACACGGCCGTGCTGTCGCGCTGTCTCACGCAGTTGCTCGTGGGGCTTGGAGTCGCCAAGGCGAACTCGCGTCCCCACGTCTCGACGGACGATCCGTACTCGGAGGCGCAGCTTCCATCGCAGCAGTATCACCCCATCTTTCCCGAACGCTTCGGCAGTGTCGAAAGTGCGCGAGTCTCTGTCCTCGACTTCTTCCACTGGTACAACACCGAGCACGGGCCCAGCGGGCTCGGCTTGCACACGCACTACGGCGTCCACACGGGTCGTGCCCCCACGCGCCAAGTCGCGCGCCAGTGGGTCGTCACTGCCTACTATGCCGCGTACTCGGAGCGCTTCGTGCGACGCCAACCTACCCACGCCGCGCTGCCCACGGCGGTGGGAATCCACACTCCCCAACCCGCCGCGGCGACGGTGGCGCTCCGCAAACTCCTTCCACTCGGTGTCTCATTGTCATTGACAGGTACCGCTCCACCGTCTCCGCATCGTCAGCAGTCTTAGGTAGCGTTCACAGCCAATGCTTCATTCAGACTTCGCGTGCCGAGTTGCCGGCCTCCCCTTGTCAACCATGAGCACGCTGCGTGCTGAACGTAGTGCAGCACTCATCTCTGAGCTGCGTGCGCTCGACCGGTTAATCGAGCACGACAAAGTGGTGATGTCACGGATACTTCATGAGGCTGTAGCACGAACAGCAGACCGTGCGCAGCGCGCATCACTGCTGGCTCTGCGCCGCGGGCTCTACAATCTGCGACCGCCTTCGGCGGACTGCATCACCGTTGCGAAGGCGTGTCTTCCGTCGTTTGCACAGGAACTCTTGGAGCAAGTGGTCGCCAACCTCGTGACGAGGTCGACAAGCATCCAGACCATCCGGAGGACATACGATAGCGAACTGCAGAACGCTCGCCGGGAACTGCGGAGCGCTATCGCGCATGAGGATTTCCGGTGTGGGGTGGTGCTTTCGAGCGACGTGCTGTTCACGAGCCTCGATCGATACGAGCGCACCGCGCCAGACGCGATGAGCGCGCGGGAAGAGCGTATCGAACGTGGTCTGCTCCGCTACCTATCTCGAATGGCGACAAAGGCGACGCCGTTCGGTTCGTTCTGCATAGTGGTTCCTGGGCGGGTCCTCAGTTCGAGAGCTTCACCTGTGCAAAGCACGCGGCCTGCGATTCATGGCGATATCACGAAGCGTACTCACATTCGCCTGAACAAGGCGCTTCTGCCTGTGATCTGGCTACGGCTGAGCCGCACACGCACTGTGCGTGATGCGACGCGGGTTGCCGTTAACGCAACTGCCGTACTTGAGGGGTCGGCGCTCTCTTTCCTTACCCCCGCGGTTGAACGCGAGATGTTCCGTCGGCTCACGTTGACTGATTCGCTGGCGGCCGTGTTGGATGTTGTTCGGTCCACGGCACCCACTCTGGGCGGGCTCATCGACGCTCTTGCCGATGACGTGCGATTTGACTCATCCATCGACGAAGCACGGTCTTTCGCGGATAGGCTAGTCAACGTCGGCCTGCTCCGCCTGCAACCGGAGCTGTCTGATCAGGATCCTGACTGGGATGTGGCTTTGGCTGAGCTGCTTGCCGGCGTCGACGATGAACGAGCGCAGCGCATCGTCCGGTTGCTGCAGGAATTGCGAAGTGACGTGACCGCATTCGCAGCCGTTGGTTCGCGCGAGCGCCCGGACATCCTGCGCCACATGCGCGACGCCTGCGCCAGCGCCATGACTGACCTGGGGGCAGATGGCGCGATGGAGGGTCGCCAACCACTGTACGAGGACGCCTCAGCAGGCTGCGTGGCCGCGGTTCCGGAAATGACCGATGCGGTGTCAGCATTGGAGCAGCTCATGCGCTTGCTCTGCCGGGTCGCATGGCCAAAGAGTGACCAGGCATCCATGAGGCACTTCTTCGACCAGTATTATGGCGACGTTGAGCGTGTCTCGCTGCTCAGGTTCTACGAGGACTACTCGCGAGAGCACCTGAAGGAGCATGTGGCGCACTATCAGCGTGCGTTGGCAGGCCGTCCGTTGCCGGATGACCACAAGTATGATTCCGGGAATCCGTTCGGCATTCCTGTCGTGGATGCGCGCCGGAAAGTGTGGTTCAAGCTCAACAGCATCATACGGGAGAAGCTGAGCCAGTACCCTGCGGCAGAGGAGCTTGTCCTTACTCGTAGCGACGTCGAAGGTGCCGTCGCAGATGTACCTGCGCACGAGCACGGGCCAACGTCACTGTCAGTGTTCTGTCATCCGCTCCCACCCACGTCTGCCGGGGCAGCATGGCAGATTGTAGCACCGAATGCAAAGGCATTCATAGGCTTCGGGAAGTACTTCTCACGATTCCTGCACATGTTTCCCCCGGCTATCCGCGATCACTTGGAGGACGTGAGCGCATCGATGACGGATGACAGGATTGCCGAGATCTGTGGTGACAGCGACTTTAATGGTAACCTTCACCCACCGCTCTTGCCGTGGGAAATTGATTACCCGACGCTGCTACGTCCCGGCGAATCCGCAAGGCGCATGAGCTGCATGGATCTCGACGTTCGACGCAGTGCCGCTGATCCGCATGCCGTCGAGCTGCGCCATGAGCCTTCTGGCGACCGCGTGTGGCCGGTCGATCTCGGCTTCCTGAGCATGCAACTACGCCCGGCTCTCTATCAGCTCCTGTGCCGCTTCCAGCCACCGACCGCCGTGTCGCTGGGACTCAACGTCACCGTCTCGGTCGGCGAAGACCCGGTGCACGGAATAAATGACGGAGGTGAGTCGCGCCCGGATTCCGCAGTGCCACATTCACAAATTGAGTACTCGCCACGGGTTTGCTATGAAGGGCTCGTTGTGATTGCCCGCAAAACGTGGTTCGTTCCGCATGACCTGATTCCGGCCGCACAGCCCGGAGAGCACCCGGCAGACTTCTTTGTCCGCGTCCAGCGTTGGCGCGCGGCACTGCGGATCCCGGCACGCGTCTTCGTGCGCGTTGAAGCGAAGCGTTCGGCTCCGGCAGCGCAGAAGCAAGAGGAGGCTGTCGAAGATCATCCGGCGACGCCTCCCCAGGCGCCCGGGAGGAAGCCGGAGGCTGCGCGACGGGACAACAGGAAGCCACAGTTCATCGACTTCGAGTCACCGCTCCTGCTCAAACTGTTCGAGCGGCTCGGTCGGGGGTTGCCGTCATTCCGGCTCGTCATTGAAGAAAGTCTGCCGGACCGAGAGCATGCCTTTGCGCACAGCACCGGCGATTACGCGAGCGAATGCCTCATGCAGCTTGACATCAGTGCCAAAGAGGAAGCCGGCAGGCTTCCTGCGGCTGAGCTTTAGCGTATGTCCGCAAGTGTCGCTGCGGCATGGGCGAGCGCCCACTTGTACGTCCAATGCCCCATCTGGGGTGCACGATTTGACCGGTTGATGATCGAGCTGGTTGCTCCGCTGGCAGAAGCGGGGAGGTACGCAGGCATGTTCGGGCGGTTCTTCGTCGTGCGGTACGAGGATCCGCATCCCCACATACGATTCCGGATGGAATCCGCCGATTCAACCAGCCGAGGTGAGGTCCAGCGCTGGATGGAGCACATGATCGCACGCTGGTGCGACAGCGCTGCGTCGGAGCCTGTCGAGCTCAAGTGGGTCCCCTACGAACCTGAAGTCAATCGGTATGGCGGCCCAGATGCTATGGATGCATGCGAGTCATTCTTTCACTGCTCATCCCTGGCATCACTTGAGGTGCTGCAGCTGGGGGCGGCGCGACCACGGACCTGGCGGCTCGGCCAGGTGCTCCTAGCGCACGTGATCATCGCATATTGTGCGTTCAAGAGCAAGCCGGAAGCGGCAGCCTTGCTCGGACACTATGCGCGCGCGGGTGTACGCATGCTGGTGCCTGCACCGCTGCAGCAAGCTGGTGGTGAGGCGCAGTGGGTTGATCTCCTAAATAGTGGCTTTGCCCTGCAGTCGCGTCATCTCAGTGCGTTCGTGAGTTCGGCATGGGACAGGCTGTGCGCGAACGAGTCAGTGACTGGAGCGCTCGACAGCTATGTCGCGGGCGCACACCGCATTACCGAGACTCTGCGGGGTCTCAGTGATCGGGGAGCCCTCGTCACTCAGGGACATGCGCGGCCAGATTGGCCTCTTGCGTCGAGACAGATTGTCGGCAGTCTGATGCATATGACCAGCAACCGGCTGGGCATTGCCCGCCGCGAGGAGGCCTATCTGGGGTACTTGGCCGCCAGGACCCTTGCCGGGCTGGAGACGTCCTGATGGATTGCGCGGAGCGGTTTCTGCAAGGTGCGGTGAACATCGGCCGCAGAATCTGTGCGGATGCCATTTGGCGTCAAGGCACGTGTACTTGGCTGGCGGTCACACCGGACCGGTCGGGCTACTCTTACACGTACCAGCCGTGTGATTCAAGCCTGTACCGTGGTGCCGCCGGCATCGCGCTCTTCCTCGGCGAGCTCCACCGCGCTGCTCCCGACGAGCGCTTTGCACGTTCTGCCCGAGCCGCAGTGCACTCTGCTGGCTCAGTGATGCTGAGTGGCGATGCTCACCTCCCGGGGTTTCACACCGGAACCTGCGGGGTCGCATTTGTCGCTTGGCGTCTTGCTGACATCACTGGTTCTCCTGAACTTCTTGAGATGGCGAGGCGGCTGCTCGACCGAGCCAAGCGCCAGGTCGCGCAGGACTGGTTTCTCGACGTGATCGCCGGAGCTGCGGGGGCGATCCCAGCACTCCTCTTGCTCCGGCACACATCGGGCTTCGAGGACGCCTACGACCTTGCGATCGCAATGGGCGATCGCCTGCTCGCACAGGCTGACCGGTTCCCGTGGGGTTGGTCGTGGTGTCTCCCCGATGCATGTCGTCGCGGCCTGACCGGCTATGCCCACGGTGCATCGGGAGTCGCAGTGGCACTTTATGAGTTGGCTGCCGTGACCGGTGATGCCAAGTACCACTACGGCGGGACTCAGGCCATCGCCTACGAGCGCCATTATTTTGATCCGGTGACGTCCACGTGGGCCGACTTCCGAGTCGGTGAGCTCAGTGAGCTCCTGCATGCATCAAAGGAATCGGAGCTGCGCGAGCGTGTGCGGACCGGAGAGAGAATCGACTGGGCAGCGAAGCCGGTCATGCGCGCGTGGTGCCATGGGGCGACTGGGATCGGGTTGGCGCGCCTGCGGGCCTGGGAGTTGTTCGGCGATCCGCGCGATCTCCACGAGGGCAGACTCGCTGTGGAGGTGGTGCGCCCGACCGTACGGCCGGGCGAGATGCCAAACTACTCGCTGTGCCATGGAGTCGCTGGGAACTGCGATATGCTGCTCCTCGCGGCGGAGGTGCTGTGCGAAGATGCGCTCCGGGCGGAGGTGCTTGGTGTGCTGTCGAGTGATCTTGACCGGTACGACGATGGACGTGCGTCGTTCCCTTCCGGCGCGACATCGCAAGCACCTGACCCGACCCTCATGCTGGGAGACGCGGGCGTCGGCTTGACTATGCTGCGGGCGGCAGGGGTTGCCGTGACATCCCCGCTGCAGGTTCGGCCTCCGACGCCGTCACGCGGGACTCTGGTCGCTCCTGGGCATACAGAGCTCGCGCTCCGCGATGCAGAGCGCCACTTGCCGTACTCTCTCAGGATTATGCAAGACCATGTTGCAGACGGGGCCGCTGAGGTGTCCCGCGCTCTGAGTGCACTTGCCGTAGCTCCGACTATGGGGCTCAGGCAAGCGATTCGGACGCGAATGCGTGACGAACTGGATCCCCTCGTCCGCGAGATGCTCGAAAGCGCCTGTCTGATCGAAGACGCCTGCCTGGACCTGCTCGCTATTGATTGGGATCGGGTGCTCCTTGAACAGTTGGCCCATGAGTCCATGGACGACGTGGCGTGGGACAGCTGCCCGTGGACCCTTTCGGTCCGAGCTCGGGTTGTACAGACAGATTGGGACTGGGGGGTGGGTAGCTCCGTTCCCGCCAGGAACTGCGCACCGACGCGACTCAGTCGTCCGCGTGAGGTGCTCATTTGCCGGGAGGAGGCCAGCGTGACCATGCGGCTGCTTGGAGACTTTGCGGGTGCCGTTCTGGGGGCGCTTCAGGCCCCACGGAAACTCGCTGACCTCATCCCCGTCGTCCATGCAGCGTCGGGCTCAGACGCCGGAGTCCCCGGAGGATTCGCGGCACTCGTTCGTCAGCAGCTGCAGTCTGCACACCGGGCCGGCATCGCCGTACGTGCTTGGTCGGCGATGGACGCTTGACCCTTGCCGCCCCGCATGCTCCAGGCGTCGCGGTGACAGCGCCACCGGTCGCGCCAATACCCTCGCTGAGGGAAGCCGCGCGGTACTTCGTGCGGCTGCTGTTCCTGGTACGACCGTTCTGGAGACCGGTGCTGACCGGCATCCTTCTCGGGTTCGCCACCAGCCTCATCGGGCTCGCGACTCCGTTGGTGACGAAGCTGCTCGTCGACGAGGTGTATCCCACACGAGACCTCCGGCTTCTTGAGGTGCTCGTTCTCGCCATGTTCAGTGTGGCGCTTGCCCGGGCCTTTGTCGGTGCCGTGCGCAGCACTTACACTCAGTTCGCTTCAGCAGAACTGAACAGCACCACGCTGCTGTTCTTCTTCAATCATATCCAACATCAACCTGTTCACTTCTTCGACCAACGCCGGGTCGGAGAGATCATGTCGCGATCGGGTGATGTGCGCGCTTCGCTTGCCGGGATCTTTCGCACATTCGAAACGATACTGACCAGCGGTACGTACATGGTTCTGGTCCCACCGATTCTGGTAATCATGAACTGGAGGCTGGCGCTGCTTTCGCTCATCACGCTGCCGATCACCACGCTGATTTCGATTGCATCCGGCAGGATCACGCGCAAGCTGTCGAAGGAAACGGCGGAAGCACAGGCCGAGATGAGTGCCACGCAGATGGAGGTGTTAAGTCAGATCCGTACACTCAAGCTGGCAAGTGCGGAGCACGCAGTTTACAGTCAGGTTGCAGCGCAGGCGGAAGACGTTCTGCGGCTCCAGGTTCGCTCGGGCGGGTTTGGGGTCTTCATCGGGTTCGTAAACAGCATCATTAAGGCGATCGGAGCGGCGATTTATACCTGGTTCGCGTGGACGTTTATCACGCACGGGGAGCTGACACTCGGTGAGTTTCTCGCGTTCTCTGCCTATGTTGGCTACATGGTCGGTCCCGTGTCCCGGGTAGGCTCCCTTATGGCGGAGTTCCAGCAGTCTGCGGTGTCGCTTGGGCGGATGTTTGAGTACATCGATGCCCCCCCGGAGTCGCCACCATCATCCGTCTATGCGCCGCGCCCGGTAATCAGTGCTCCTATCGGCGGTGGGTTCGAGCTCAGGGAGGTGTCATTCGGGTACTCCCCGGATCGTCCGGCCCTGACAAGCGTCTCGCTGCGTATTCCCGCCCGGTCCGTCACCGCGCTTGTCGGTCCAAGCGGTGCTGGGAAGTCGTCCCTGCTTCGCCTGCTGTGCCGGGTGGATGATCCCAGTTCTGGCGAGATTTCCATCGGAGGTGTACCCCTGCGGAGTGTTCCGCTCGTTGATCTGCGCCGCCAGATGGCGGTGGTGTGGCAAGAGATGGGGGTTGTGCGCGGGACGATGTGGGACAACCTGACCATAGGGGCGGAGTCGGTTGAGCGGAGCGCCGTCGAGCTTGCGGTGAAGATCTGCAGGCTTGATGAGACCATCGCGGCGCTTCCGGAGGGTTACGAAACACCGATTGCAGAATGGGGGGCGAGTCTCTCAGCTGGCCAGCGCCAGCGCGTCGCTCTTGCGCGCGCACTGATACGCAAATCGCCGGTTGTGCTGCTTGACGAGGCGACTGCAAACATTGACGTGGCGACGGAAAGCATGATTCTCCGCGACCTTTTCGAAGCCACTGCAGGGCAGACCGTCGTGTTCGTGACGCACCGGATTGTCACGGCGGCACTCGCAGATCACGTCTGCTTGCTCGTTGACGGCAAGGTCGAGGGGTCGGGACCGCACCAGGAACTGTTGGTGTCGAGCCCGAGGTATGCAGATCTGTATCGCATGGCATCGGGTCCACCGGACGACGCCCATCATCTGCGGTCAGAAGCGAGTCTGCTGCGCGGATCTACTGCGGCCAGCAGATGAGAGAACGTTCAGCCATACGCTCCGTACCGACAGGGACCGCCGATCGGGTGCCGACGCTCGACCTGAGGCTTGTGCGTGGGACTCGAGCAGGCAGCCATATGGTACGCCATGCCGTTCGGCTCGTCCTTATCGGTCTGGTGTTCCTCCTGGCTGTGGCGTTGCTCGTGGCGATGTCCGTATCTGTGACGGTGTCCGTACCTGCAAGCGGAGTGCTCGAACCGCGCACAATGTGGCCGGTCCGTGTTCGGGAGTCCGGAAGCCTGGCCGCGTTGACGGTCAGCACAGGTGATGTTGTGCAAGCGGGGGAGGTTGTTGGTCAACTTGACCCACTGGATATCTCCACGGAGAGCGCGACGCTCGCCGCGGTCATTCACCGGCACGAGTTGGAGGTTCGCCGAGCGGAGGCGGCTGTGAGTGATGAGGCGCGACAACGTGGCATCCGCACAGCACAGGCAGGCGTGCGCTTGATTCAGGCGCGCGCGGTCTTTCGTGAACGCCTGCTGCCGTACGGGTTGAACGGGCCAGTGGACTCGCTTGTGCGCTCTTACGCTGAAGGTGCGCATATCGAAGTTGACCGAGCCATCGCAGAACTGCGTTCTGCGGAGGCAGAGGTTCGGTTTGCCGGTGAGGAAGCCGCGAGTGCATCCATTGCTGCTCTTTCCCTGGCACAGGCTCAGGGAGACTTGGTGGCTGCGCGAGAGCGTCAGCGCCTCCTTGCTCAGCGCCAAGAGCGCCTGGACGTCATCGCCCCGGCAGCCGGCGTTGTGCTCACCTCTGAGCTTGAATCTCTTGTTGGATCGACGGTGCGGGTTGGAGATGTGGTCCTTGTCGTTGCCGATACCACGGCGTGGAGGGCGGTGTTGGTGGTTGGTGAGCAGCGGGTCAATGACATCGCCCTTGGGGATTCTGTGATGCTCCGAATCCCGGCTCTCCGGCGAATCGGCGCCGATCGCATCGCAGGAGTGGTCACATCAATCTCACAGGTGCCACGCGAGGCCGGAACTGGGAGTTCCCGGCCGCTTGGCTCAGGATACGAGGTTGTCGTCACCATCCCGTCGACACCGCTGGGGATGCTGAGCGAGATGGTACTGCGGAGTGGCTTCACCGTTGAGGGAAGGGTGGTTGCAAAGACAGGAAGGATCATTGAGTTGCTGGCTGATTATCTTTGGAGCATCGGCAACGGTGTCCGCTGACATGCAGAGGGGGGTGGGCTGTGTGAGCGCCGCTTCTGTCCGCCGCGGACGCGTGCCGTTCACTGCGCGTATGCTGCACCTGGAGGGCGAAGGAGTGCAGGTTGTGGTGATTGACAGCGGTTGGGACTGCTCCTCCAGAGATAGCCGTATTCGTGATGGAGTAGGCTTTGTGGGGGATGAGCCCTTCGTTGCTGCCATGAGTGCGGACTACCATGATCGGATTGGCCACGGCACGGATTGCATCGCGAGGATTCTGGAAGTTGCCCCCGGAGTCGAGATTCACCCCGTCAGGATATTTGGCAATGAGCTCGATGCATCGCCGGAGCAACTGGTGGCGGCTCTTGCATGGGCAGGCCGTACAGGCGCGCGAATCGTGAACCTGAGCCTTGGCACTGAGCTGCCGGATGGACTGTCAGCCATCTACCGCGAGTGTGAGCGCCTCGCAGGCAAGGGTGTTATGGTTGTTGCGGCGGGTGGCCGGGGAGCAGGGTGGTCGGTTCCCGCGGTATTCCCGAATGTGCTCGGGGTGGCTGCGGGCCAGTTCGCGTCGCTTCGCGAGTATCATTTCGACCCAACCGGTCCGCTCGAGATAGTGGCCGATGGGTCGACTCGCAACAGCCGGACCGGCCGGACTCGCTGTACGACAAGCGTGGCGACCGCGACAGCGTCGGGAATCCTTGCCCTGCTACTGGCAGCTCACCCCCGATCGAGCGTGGAAGAGGCAAGAGCGCTGCTCATGCGGTATCGAGCGGCATAGCGCGTGAGACGAGGAGAGTGCGGAATGCGATCAGGGACACTGATGTTGGTTACATGGACGCTCCTGTGGGGGGCGTCGGCCGCCGCCGCGCAGGACCGTGTGGACGAGCTGCCCCGCGCAGCGCACTTACTGGCCGCCCGCATCGATAGTCTGGAGGCGGCGGCGCTGCGGTTCATGTATGAGTGGCGGCTGGCACGGCGCCTCACGGATCGGGCGCTGGGACGTGCGGTGCATTTTCCTTCGGGCGCCTCGGGGCTGCCGGACCGACTTCAAGCGCTCGGATGGACCCAAGCAACATGGTGGGAGATGCAGTCGCGCGGCGCCCACATGATGTGCGACCCTGCTACGCGCGGCACCCCGCTCATGCCGCTGACGCACCCCCGTCACGTGATCTTCAGTCAGGCTGCGGCGTTCTCGGCGTGTCCGTCGTGGCAGTTGCACCCGCAGCCAGTGGTGGAGCGGGGGGAGGCGGTCGACGATGGGCTTGAGGAGCGCTTCGTGGCCCCGCTGCGCCAGCGCCGCGAGGCGCTCCTCGCGCAGTTCGACAGCGCGGCGCAGGCGTTTCCCG
>CAYSFN010000076.1:0-11990 GCA_964430045.1 uncultured Gemmatimonadaceae bacterium | reverse complement strand
ATCGAATGACCCCGGGTTCAGGCCGGACTGGTCGCGCCCCTGCTGCCAGACGAAGAACAGCACCGACCCCGGGCGATACTCCCAGCGCAGCACCGCGTTCGACCGGAACTGCTTGATGTTGAAGTCGTTCGGCTCGCCCCGCGCCACGAAGGCCTGGAAGCGCTCGTCATAGTCCCTGGCCCGCGGGTCGTCCAGCTCGCGCCAGTCCGAGTAGTCGCCGCTGGTGACGAACGGCTCCGCGTACAACTGCACCGACAGGTTCGGCGTCGCGGTCACGTCGAAACGCGCCACCATCGAGGTCGTGCGCTGTTCCAGCCGCGCGAAGGTGTAGGCCATCCGGTCCTCGACGGTGAAGTTGCCCAGCCACTGCCAGTCGTGCGCCCGCTCGTTGAAGCCGGCGTGCAACGACCCCTGCCAGCGGCTCGACACGCGGTAGTTGGCCCCCGCGCTGACGTTGTACCCGCCCGAGCGCCCACCGTCCGTCTGGTACCCGTTGAGGTTCACCTGCGGGATCACCGAGCGCCGCCCGTCCCCGCGCCAGCCCCCCCACGTTTCGAAGCCGCCGGTGCGACGAATGGCCGGCCCCCCGCGTGCGTCACGATCCGAATACGCAGCGCCCGGCGAGATTGCCCCGACGCCGCCGTGCAGCGTCATCTGGTTCTGCAACTCCATGGACCCGTTCACGTTCCCGCCGTTGAACAGCGGCAGCCCGTCGTGGTTCCAGCCGGCCCACTGGTTGAAGTTCAGGTTCGCGCGCCGGTAGACGCTGGTCGGACGCGTGAAGTTGAAGCCCATCCAGTTGCTCTGCCCCAGCTCGTCCACGCGCGTCATGAAGCCCGCGTCGTTCGACTCGAACCCCGGCGTGAACCGGTGGACGCCGCTGTGGAAGCGCACCAGGCCGGCCTGCTTCTCCAGCGCGAGACTCATCGCGGCGCCCTCCATCGACGTCTGCGCGGGATCGTAGCGCAGCACGCGCGCGTCGGGCCGCTGGAAGTTGTGCACGGAACTGCGCTGCGTCGCCGCGATCGCGTCGGCGCTGCCCCCGACCCGCGAACCGACGAGATAACCCACCACGGCGTAGCGGTTGTCCGCGAACCGATGCCGGAAGTCCCCGCCCACCGTCAGGGCGTCGCGGCGCAGGAAGGCGCTGGTCCACTCGTCGTTCATGCGCCGCACCCCGGTGAGCATCAGCCCCACGCCGCTGTTGCCGTTCCGCAGGTCCCGTGACAACCGCGCCACCCCGTAGGACGTCACCGGCTCGATCGTGCGGCCTTCGCTGCCCGTCTCGCGACGCGTCACGGCATTCAGCAGTCCCACGTTCCACCCCGACGCCGTGCGCCCGGTCAGCTTCGCCGCGCCGAGGATCATGCTCGACTGCGCATTGCCGCGATCGGGGTACAGCCCGCCCAACTGCGGCGAGCGGCCGATCCGCCGCGAGTAGAACAGCCCCGTGCAATTGCCGTTGTTGCAGTTCATGTTGAACGCGAAGATCCCCTGCCCTTCCAGGAAGAAGGGACGCCGCTCGGCGAAGAACTGCTCGAAGGCCCCGAGGTTCAGCACCGCGGGGTCCGCCTCGACCTGGCCGAAGTCCGGGTTCATCGTGGCGTCCACCGTGAGGTTCGACGTGAGGCCGATCTTCACGTCCGCCCCCACGGTCAGCCGGTTCTGGCGGTCGAACCGGCCATCGCCCAGCGGGCGGGAGCTGTTGCGCTCCACCACGTAGGGCATGAGTTCGAGCCGCCGGGCGGCGGTGAGTCCGCGCAGCCCCTCCAACGTCCCGAACTGCGAGACGAAGCCCGTCCCCTGGCGCCGGTACAGCGGCCAACTGATGCGCTCGTTGCTGCGCGCCACCTGGCGCCAGATCGCCAGCCCGAAGCGGTGCTCGTCGGCCTCGGGGTACCGCAACTGGCTCAGCGGAATGCGGAACTCCGCGGACCAGCCGGCGGAATCCACCAGCGTCGCCACGTCCCACACCGCGTCCCAGGACAGATCCTCGCGGCCATCGTCATAGATGTACACGTCACGCTTGACGCCGGCCGGATTCACCGTGAAACGATACCCCGTGCGACGGTCCAGGTAGGAGTCGATCATCAGATGGATCTGGTCCGACGGGGTCCCGACGTCGCGCCGGGAGAGGAAGGAGAAGATCGCCCCGGGGTCGTCGTCATACGCACGGACCAGCACGTACAGATTGCGACTGTCGTACGCAATGCGCGCCTCCGTGCGGAAACTCGGCGCCGCGTCCTCGACGGGGTCGAACTGCCGGAAGTCGCTGATCACCGGCACCGACCGCCAGATCTCGTCGTCGCCGCGCCCATCGATCGCGGGTGGGACCGCGACGCGCATGGCCCTCGCGGTCAGGGACGTGTTCGCCGTCGTGGTCGCGGTCGCGGCGCGCGGCGGGTCCGTCGGACGCGCCTCCAGCGCGGCGCCCTGCTGCATCAGCGCGGCGACCAGCACCAGCGCGGGAAGATCCACCATCGTCATCGCTCATGTGAAAGTCCCGCCCCCGACCACGGGCATCCCGTCGCTCGTTGGCGCTCAGCGTGCTCAACCCTCCGTGGGACACCGAGAATCAGGGAAGGGTTGGCACGGCTCCCGGCACGGCGCGCACGCCAGTCCCTGGTGCCGGCAACCGTGCTCCGCGAGGACGCCGGGTTGCCACGGCACCGACACGCCCGGTATCTTGCCGCGCGCACGGCGTGTCCCGCCCTCTTCGTTCCGCCGATGACCAATTCCCGGGAAGAGCGTCCCATTGCGGCGCTCCTGGCTCCAGACATCCTTGACCTGCTCGACGACGCCCCCGACGCGGTGGCGGTCGAGACGGAGGAGTTGCACCCGGCCGACCTCGCGGACGTTGCCGAGGCGCTGCCGCGCGCGCGCGTGCCGGCCCTGCTCGCGGCCCTCCCCGGCGAGCGGGCGGCGGCCGTGCTCGAGTACCTCAGCGAGGATCTGCGCACCGAGGTGCTCGAGGCGCTGACCACGGCGCAGGCGGCCGACCTGCTGGCGCAGATGACGCCGGACGACCGCGCCGACGTCCTGGAGGAGCTGGACGAGGAGACGGCGGACGAGATCCTCGAGGCGATCCCCGCCGAGGCCCGCGCCGAGACCGAGCGCCTGCTCTCCTACGATCCCGAGACGGCGGGCGGGCTGATGACGACGCAGATCGTCACCGTCCTCGAGACCAGCACCGCCGAGGCCGCGGTGGCCGAGGTCCGGGCGATCGCCCGCGCGGGGCGGCGCGAGGCGATGAACACCATCTACGTCGTCGACGCCGCCGGCCTGCTCGCCGGCGTGCTCTCGCTCCGGGAGCTGCTCGCGGCCCCCGAGGGCGCGCCGATCAGCGAGATCGCGTGGACCGAGGTGGTGAGCATCCTCCCCACCGCCGACCGCAGCGAGGCGGCCCGCCTCATCGCTGAGTACGACGTCGTCGCGCTGCCTGTCGTCGACGGCACCGGACGCATCCTCGGGATGGTCACGGTCGACGACGTGATCGACGCCATCCAGGAGGAACAGACCGAGTCGGTGCAGCGCTTCGGTGGGCTCGAGGCCCTCGACGAGTCGTACACGCAGACGGGCTTCGCCGAGATGGTGCGCAAGCGCGTCGGGTGGCTCAGCATCCTGTTCGTGGGCGGGATGTTCACGACGCTCGCCATGGGGCGCTTCGAGGATGAGCTGAACAAGGCGCTGGTCCTCTCCCTGTTCCTGCCGCTGATCATCGCCAGCGGGGGCAATTCCGGCTCGCAGGCCACCTCCCTGATCATCCGGGCGCTGGCCATGGGGGAGCTGCGCACCCGCGACTGGTGGCGCGTGATCCTGCGCGAACTCCCCACCGCGCTGACCCTGGGCGCGATCCTCGGGACCATCGGTGTGCTGCGCGTCCTGATCTGGCAGCTCGCGGGGTGGTCGGACTACGGCACCGACTTTGAACGGCTGGCGTGGACCGTCGGCACGGCGCTGCTGGGCGTCGTGACCATCGGCACGATGGTCGGGGCGATGCTCCCCTTCCTGCTGCGGCGCCTCGGCTTCGACCCCGCGACGGCCAGCGCCCCCTTTGTCGCGACCATCGTCGACGTCACGGGGATCGTGATCTACTTCTCGGTCGCGGTCTGGCTCCTGGGCTGACGGCCGCGCCACACCACCGTCAGCGAGCCGACGACGAAGATCGTCGCGAACAGGAACCACTGCACGGCGTAGCTGAAGTGCGGCCCCTCGTCGGTGATCACCGGTTCGGTGAGACGCGCGGGAACCTCGCCGCTGTCGGCCCCACCGCTGGTCAGCACCACATAGTAGGGTGCCACGGGCACCCCGAGTCGCGCCGCGAGGCGCGGCGCGTCAAGCCGGATCACCGCGTTCGGCGCAATACCGGAGGTGTCGGGCGTGCCACCCGGCTGCGGGAACGGCAGCACGAAGCCCTCGAAGCGCGCCGCGTCACCCTCGCGCCAGCGCGCGAAGTCCACCGTCGCCGCGTCGGCCGCGTACACCCAGCCGCGGGTGACCAGCACCACGGTGTCCGTACCGTCCTGGACCAGCGGCGTGAGGATGTGCACGCCCGGCGACCCGTTGCGCGAGCGCGCCGTGAGGGCGACCTCGCCGTCGTAGCGCCAGCGACCGGTGGCCGTCACACGCTGCAGGCGCACCGCCGCCGAGTCGCCGTGCACCTCGCCCAGGGGCTTCGGGGGCGCGGCCAGGCGCGCAGCCGCCTCGGCGTTGTACGCCTGTCGCGCCACGCGCCGGTCCAACTGCCAGACCCCCAGACGGATGCACAGCGCCGCCGTCGCGGCGCCGAAGAGCAGCACCAGGGCCGAGCGGATCGTCACAGCAGCTCGAGTTGATCGACGAGCGCCTCGCGCCCGCGCACGGGCAGGCCCAGCGCACGGTGCAGTTCGCGCACGGTATGCGGCGAGTGCCCTTCGAAGTGATTGTTCACGTAGCCATGGATCGTCGCGACCTTCCCGGCCGCGAGCGGCAGCACCTCGGTCCAGGCGGCCAGCTCGCGGCCGCGGTCGGTCTGCACCTGCGAATAGTCGGTGATCGTGCGGTCCGGGCCCATCCAGCGCAGATAGTGGAAGTCCGCCGTGGGCTGCAGGGCGAGCTTCAGCACCGTGCGGCGCGGGATCCAGCGCGCGTCGGTGAGGGCGAGCGCCACGCCGTGCTCGGCCAGCAGCGCCAGCACGTCGTCGCGCACCCAGTTGCGATCACGGAACTCGATCGCGAAGCGCAGGTCGCGGGGCAGTTGCGGCAGGAAACTCGCCAGCGACGGGAACTCGGCCGGTGAGAAGTCCGGCCCCATCTGGATGAGGATCGGGCCCAGCTTCGCGCCCAGTTCCCGCGCGCGATCCGCGAACAGCGCCACGAGGTCCTCGCAGGCGATCAGGCGGCACTCGTGCGTGATCTGCTGCGGCAGCTTGAGCGCGAACACGAAGTGCTCGGGCACCCGCGCAGCCCAGCCGCGCACGACCGTGCTCGCGGGGATCGCGTAGAACGTCGAGTCCACCTCGACCGTGTCGAAGGCCTTGGCGTAGGTGGCGAGGTACGCCGCGGCGCGCGTGCCGCTGGGATAGAACGGGCCGACCCACGCATCGTAGTTCCACCCTTGGCAGCCGAAGAGGAGCGACACGATGGGGACGGGACGTCGGAGGCGGGAGGGAGACCGGGCACGCCCTGACGGCGTGGGATGCCGCGGCGGCGGTGGCCGCCGTGCGGCGGGGGGGAGACAGGGAAGTTAACCCCCGGGCGGGCGGGATGCGCCTTGACAGAGACATATCTATGTGATATCAATTAGATATAGCCTCCCCCTCCCTCACCGCTCTCCACCACGACCATGGTCCACGAAATCGAGTACAAGGCACCCGCTGGCCTCGTGACGCTGCTGTTCCTCATCCTGGCCATCGCGGCGTCGGTGGCCGCGATCATCCTGGGCGCCCGCAACCCGGACATCAACCTGCTGGCCGTCGGCGGCATCGTCGGCGTGGTGGTGTTCAGCTTCTGCTTCGCCGGCATCTTCGTGGTGAACCCCAACGAGGCGCGCGTCCTGACGCTGTTCGGCCGCTACGTGGGCAGCGAGAAGCGGGACGGCATCTGGTTCGCCAATCCCTTCACGGTGCGCAAGCGCCTGTCCCTGCGCGTCCGCAACTTCGAGACCGCGAAGCTCAAGGTGAACGACTCGAACTCGAACCCCATCGAGATCGGCGCGATCGTGGTGTGGAAGGTGGTGGAGACGGCCGAGGCCTGCTTCGAGGTGGACAACTACGAGCAGTACGTGCACGTGCAGTCGGAGGCGGCGGTGCGCGCGCTGGCGACGCACTACCCCTACGACACGCCCTCCAAGGACGAGATCGCGCTGAGCACGCATATCGAGGAGGTGTCCACCGCCCTCGCCGGCGCCCTGCGCGACCGACTGGCGAAGGCCGGCGTCGAGGTCATCGAAGCGCGGATCAGCCACCTCGCCTACGCGCCGGAGATCGCCGCGACGATGCTGCGCCGCCAGCAGGCCAGTGCCATCATCGCCGCGCGGGCGCAGATCGTGGACGGGGCCGTCGGGATGGTCGAACACGCCCTCGAGCTGCTCAGCGAGAAGCGCATCATCGAGCTTGACGACGAGCGCAAGGCCCAGATGGTCTCGAACCTGCTCGTGGTGCTCTGCTCCGACCACGACGCGCAGCCGGTGCTGAACGCCGGATCGATCCACTGACCGGCGTGCCGTCCCAGGACCGCAAGCCCTTCCTCCTCCGGCTCGACCCGGAGGTGTACTCCGCGCTCCACCGCTGGGCGGACGACGAGCTGCGTTCGGTCAACGCGCAGATCGACTTCCTCCTGCGCAAGGCGCTCAAGGACGCGGGTCGCTCGCCCAGGAAACGGGCGGGCGGCTCCGTCCGTAGTGGGAAAACCCCCTCGACCCACGACGACGACTGATGCCCCGCACCGCACTGCTCTCCCGCTGCCTCACGCTCTGCGCCACGCTCGGGGCCGCGCCGCTCATGGCCCAGCAGTCCAGCACCAGCTTCGGCTACCTGATGCTGGTGGGCACGGACACCGTCTCCTTCGAACGCGTCACGGTGCAGGACCGTGAGTGGTCGGGCGACATCATCACGCGGTCGGCCGGGCGCATGACCTGGTCGGCGGTCGAGGTCGCGCCGCGCCGCTTCTCGGCCCTGGACCTCGCCGCGTATCGCAGTGCGAACGACGCGGCCCCCTTCCAGCGCGTCACACTGGGGATGGACGGCGACACCGCCGTGCTGTCGATCATCTTCCCCCGCGCGGTGGAACAGCGCCTGCCCTCGCAGCGCGGGGCGCTGGTGCTGGTCAATTCCTCGCTCGCGCAGATCGCGCACTTCGCCAGCGCCCTCGGACCGGGCGAGGCCGACACGATCCCGATGTTCCTCGCCAGTGGCGGCCAGACGCTGCCCGCGCTGCTGCAGCGGCGCGGCGACACGACGCGCATTCTGCTCGGCGGCGTCGAGACCGTGTTCCTGCACGACGCGTCCGGCGCGGTGACCGGCGGCCACATTCCCGCGCAGGGCATCCGCATCGTGCGCGTCACCGGCGACGCCCTGGCCTCGGTCACCTTCGGGGCCCCCGACTACGACGCGCCACCCGGCGCACCCTACCGCGCCGAGCAGGTGACGATCGCGGCCGGTGATCACACGCTGGCGGCGACCTTCACGCGTCCGCGCGAGGGGGCCGGACCGTTCCCGGTGGTGGTCACGATCAGTGGCTCGGGCCCGCAGGACCGGGACGAGTTCATCCCGGTCGCCAACGGCTACCGCCCCTTCCGCCAACTGGCCGACACACTGGGCCGTCACGGCATTGCCGTGCTGCGCTTCGACGATCGCGGCACGGGCGCCTCCACCGGCGACCACGGCAGCGCCACCAGCGCCGACTTCGCGGACGACGTGCGCAGCGTGCTGCGCTGGCTGCGCGGGCGTCCCGACGTCGCGTCGGAGCGCATCGTCCTGCTCGGCCACAGCGAGGGCGCGATGATCGCCCCGATGGTCGCGGCCACGGACCACCGCGTCGGCGGCCTGATCCTGATGGCGGGTCCGGCGCAGGTCGGGCGCGACATCATCCTGTATCAGCAGCGCTTCGCGATCGATCGCGACACGGCGCTCCGCACGGACGCGGCGCGCGATGCCGCGGCCCGTGACGCACGCGCGGCGTATGACTCGATCGCCGCCACGCGGCCGTGGTGGTCGTTCTTCGCGACCTACGACCCGCTCCCCACGGCCCGGCAGGTCGCGGCACCGGTGCTGATCCTGCACGGCGAGACCGACCGCCAGGTCACGGCCGAGCAGGCCGAGGTGCTGGGGGCGGCGATCCGCAGCGGCGGCAACCGTGACGTGACCGTGCGCGTCTTCCCTGGCCTCAATCACCTGTTCCTGCCCGACGCCGACGGGGCGCCGGCAAACTACCCCCGGCTCACCAGCGGGCACATTGGCAGTGACGTCACCGCGCTGATCCTTGCATGGCTCCACACGCGCACCCCATGAGGCTCCCACGCGCCCTCCGCGTGCTCGCGCTGCTGTGCGCGGCGCCCCTGCCGCTCGCGGCGCAGACGCCCGCGAGTGCGCCCACCCCACCCGCGTGGGCGGCCACGCTCGACTCGCTGGTCCAGCGTGAAATGGCGCGCACGCGCACGCCCGGCGTGTCGCTGGCGGTGGTGCACCAGGGGCGCCTGCTGTATGCGCAGGGCTACGGCGTGACGAACGTCGAGTCGGGCGAGCGCGTCACGCCCGAGACGCTGTTCCGCCTGGGGTCGGTGACCAAGATGTTCACCGGCGCACTGCTCGCGCAGCTCGAGGCGGCGCAACTCGTCGACCTCGAGGCCCCCATCGGTCGCTACGTGACGGAGCTGCACGGACGCGCCGCGGCCGTGACCACGCGGCAGTTGCTCACGCACCACGCCGGGTGGATCGACAACGCCGTCGCCTACGGGCGGATGGGCGAGAGTGCGCTGGGCGAGGTGATGCGCGAGATCACCGACACGATGTTCTTCACGGACCCCGGCGCGGTGTACTCGTACTCCAACCCGGGCTTCTCGATGGCGGGCTACGTCGCCGAGCGGGCGGGGGCCGAGCGCTTCGCCACGCTCATGGAGCGCATGGTCCTGCGCCCCAGCGGCCTGACGCGGGCGACGTTCAAGCCGCTCGAGGCGCTGACGTACTCGACGGCGCAGGGACACCTGGCAGGTGCCCCGACGGCACCGGTCGCACTCGTCCGCCCGTTCACCGAGAACACGGCGCAGTGGGCGGCCGGCTTCCTCATGGCCAGCGCGGCGGAGGTCGCACGCTTCACCGCCGTCCTGATGGACTCGGGCCGCGCGGACGGCACGGCGGTGCTGACACCCGCGGCCGTCACACGGATGACGACGCCCTACGTGGTGCCGCCCGGCACCCCGGCGGCCGACTCGGCCGGCTACGGCTTCGGCGTGATGACGATGCGCCGAGGGGGACGCCTGTCGTGGCAGCACGGCGGCTCGATCAATGGCTTCGATGCGCAGGTGGTGATGCTGCCGGCCACCCGCACGGCGGTCGTGCTCATCGACAATCTCGGCGGCGCGCCGCTTGGCGGCGTCGTCGACGCGGCGCTGCGACTGGCGGCGGGTGTGACCCCGGTGTCAGCACCGGCCCCGCCGGCCCCGCGGGCGCCCACCGCCGCCGAACGTGCCGCGCTCGTGGGCCGCTACACCCAGGGGCGGCGCACGGTGGTCATCACCGACGAATCCGGCGAACTGCGGGCCACGCAGGGTGGCGTGGCCACGCCGGTGCAGATGGTCGGCGATGACGCCGTGCTCTTCACCACGACGGCCGGACCGATGCGGTTCACCCTGCAGCGCGACGCCACAGGACAGGTCCGGTTCCTCCACACCGGCGGTCGCTCGCTCGCACGCCACTGAGGGCGCGGACGGCGTGACGGCCCAGCCGCCCTCAACGCGACGGACGACCGCTCACCGCGTCGGCGCAGGGGCCGGCGCGCGGAAGGCGATGTCGAACTGCACGGTCACGTCGTCCTTGATCGGGTTCACCGCGCTGTTGTAGGCCACACCGTACGTCTGGCGATCGATCACGAACTGCCCCTTCACGCGCCCCGAATTGGAGGCCGCGTCGAAGAACACCAGCTCGCTTGGCACGACGATGGTCCTGGTGGTCCCGCGAATGGTGAGGTCGCCCGTGATGTTGATCCGGCCGGGCGTGGGCGCATTCACGAGCTTCGACGTGAAGGTGATGGTGGGATGCGTCTCGACGTCGAAGAAGTCCCCCGACCGCAGGTGCGTGTCGCGCCGCTCGTTGCGCGTGTTGATCGAGGCGGCGTCGATCGAGATGACCACCGAACTGCCCGGAAGGTCGCTGGGATCGAAGGCGATCTGCGCGTCCCACGTGCCGAAGAAGCCACGCGCATCGAGCAGGCGCGACTCGGCGATGAAGTTGATCTCCGAATGCGCGACGTCGCGCACATAGGCGCGGGCTTGCGCCCCCGCGGCCAGTGGGACGGCCGCGAGGAGGAACAGGGTGCGACGGAACATGGGTGACGGTCTCAGGCGGATCGTGGCGCCGCGGAACGGGGCTGCGGCGAACTCGCAGTGGTCTCCACGATGAACACCCGGGCGGCCGCAAAGGTCCCCACGGCCACGGCCCGACCCTCGACCCCCACCGAGACGGGGCCGTCGAAGGGCTCCCGCGCCGTGACCTCCACGGCCACGCCGGGCGTAAGCCCAAGCGTTCCCAGATACCGCAGGAATTCGGCGTCCTCGTCGCCCACCCGCGCGACGGTGCCCTGCGTGCCGACCGGCAGCTCGGCCAGCGAACGGTGCCGGCGCTCGTCCACCGTCCCGTCCACGGTCGGGATCGGCGCCCCATGCGGGTCCACCGTGGGGTGCCCCAACGCCGACGCCATGCGCTCGATCAGTTCGTCCGAGGCCGCGTGCTCCAACCGTTCGGCCTCTGCATGCACCCCATCCCAGGGGTAGCCCAGCACCTGTGTCAGGTAGCACTCCAGGATCCGGTGCCGCCGCAGCAGCCGCAGGGCGATGCCGCGGCCCGCGCGCGTCAGGCGCACCCCGCGGTACGGCTCGTGCGTCACCAGCCCCTGGTCGGCCAGGCGCCGGACCATCCCGCTCACCGACGCCGGCGCGATGTCCAACCGCGAGGCGATCTCGTTGGTGGCCGCGGACGTCCCGTCGCGCCCGAGCGCGTAGATCGCCTTGAGGTAATCCTCGACCGGCGCGGTGAGATCCGCAGGTGCGGGGCGCTTGGAAGGCGTCATCAGGAGGTCAGGGAACACCGGCGGCCAGCCGCCACACTTGAGCCACGAGGAAGCAGACGGTCACGCCCATCACGACCGGCAGCAGCGAGGCGAGCAGGGTCCAGCGACCACTGCCCGTCTCCTTGTAGATGGTATAGATCGTCGTCGAACACGGGTTGTGCAACAGGGAGAACAGCATCAGGCACACGGCGGTCAGGGTCGTCCACCCGTGATCGCGGAGGAGCGTGCCCACGCCGGCCGACTCCAGCTCGAACATCACCCCCACCCCCGCTCCGAGTTCCGGGACGCCGCCGGTCAGCACCGTCAGCATCAGCACCGTCGGGATCACGATCTCGTTCGCCGGGATCGCCACGACGTAGGCGAGCAGGATCACGCCATTGAGGCCGAGCAGGACGCCAAGCGGGTCCAGCCAGCGCACCGCGTGCTCCGCGATGCTGGTGCCACCCACGGAGAGGTTCGCGATCAGCCAGATCACGGCACCGGCCGGTGCCGCGAACAGCACCGCCCGCCAGAGCACGATCAGGGTGCGATCCACGAGCGAGGTGTACAGCGTCTGCCAGAACCGGGGCGGGCGGTACGGCGGCAGTTCCAGCGAGAAGCTCGTCGCCTCCCCGCGCAGCACGGTGCGCGTGAGCAGCCACGACGCGAGGAACATCATCAGCACGCCGATCAGGGTCACGCCGACCACCGACGCGGCCGACACCAGCCCGCCCAGCGCCGGGGGGGCG
>CAYSFN010000075.1:4334-12005 GCA_964430045.1 uncultured Gemmatimonadaceae bacterium | reverse complement strand
GCCGGCACCCCTGTGAGCCCCGGGCGTCTTCCCTGACGCCCGGGGCTCGTGGCGTACTGCCCCCCCACCGCATCATCCGGGTGCCGGGCAATGCGTCCCCTCCTACCGACTCCGTATGCGCGCGGGATTCGTTGCCATCGCCGGTCGGCCCAACGCCGGCAAATCCACGCTCCTCAACCGGATCGTCGGGGAGAAGCTGGCCATCACGAGCCCCAAGGCACAGACCACGCGCGATCGCGTCGTCGGCATCCGGACCGACGCGGACGTGCAGATGGTCCTGCTCGACACGCCCGGGCTGCTCGATCCCGACTACGAGCTCCACGAACGCATGCGGCGCACCGCGCACCGCGCGCTCGAGGACGCGGATGTCATCGTCCATCTGCACGACGCCGCCCGCGGGGTCCCCGAGCCTCTGCACGTCCTCGCGGGACTCGAGCGGCCACCCCGGGCGCCGGTCATCCTCGCGCTCAATCAGATCGATCGCGTGACCAGCGACGCACAGCGGGGGCTCGCCGAGCAGCGGCCCGATGCGATTCTGTGCTCGGCGCTCGACGGGACGGGCATCGATGCGCTGCTCGACGCCGTGCGGCAACGGCTCCCGGAGACGCCGCTGCTGTACCCGGAGGACGAGCTCTCCACGCTGCCGGTCCGCTTCTTCGCCGCCGAGCTGATCCGCGAGACCGCGCTGGATCAGCTCGAAGAGGAGATCCCGTACAGCATCGCGTGCGTGATCGAGGAGTTCCGCGAAACGCGTGCACCGGTGTACATTCGGGCGACCCTGTTCGTCGAGCGAGAGAGTCAGAAGCGGATTCTGATCGGCGCGAAAGGGGCTCGGATCAAAGCGCTCGGAAGCGCCGCACGCACCAAGATCGAACGACTCGTCGGGGCACCCGTGTTCCTCGATCTCTGGGTCAAGGTCGAGCCGAACTGGCGGCGGAAACCTCATGTGCTGGACCGGCTCGGCTATCGCCTTCCTGGAGGGAAGTAGGACACGATGACCATCCCACCGCAACTGCTCGCCATCCTTGTCTGCCCGCGCTGCAAGGGGGCGCTCGTGCATCAGGCGGACGTGCCCGCGCTGGACTGCCCGACCTGTCGTCTTCGGTTCCCTGTCCGCGATGGCATCCCGGTGATGCTCCTCGATGAGGCGACCCCGCTCTAGCGTGCTCGGTCGCTGCATTGGGATCGCGCTGCTGCTGCTGGCGGCGACGGCGTCGCGCAGCGTCGCGCAGCGCGGTGTCGCACGCGAGGGAGCGATCTTCCTGCTGCTGCCGCTGGGTGCGTCCTCGGCCACCGCCGGGCAGTCCGTGGCCGATCCAGCCGCCTCGACGGATCAACTGTACTGGAACCCTGCAGGCGTCGCGCCGGTGCGCACGCGCGAGATCGCCTTCCACCATGGCTCCTACTTCGTCGGGCCGCTGAACGCCGTGGCCCTCGTGCTGCCGTTCGACCGGGCCGGCGTGCTCGGGATGAGCGTCGGCATCCTCGACTACGGCCAGCAGGAGACCGGTGACGAGAGCGGACAGACGGGGGTGCTGTCGCAGCAGGCGTACACGCTGCAGGCCACCTACGCCACCCCCGTCGGCTCCCGCACGACCTTCGGCGTCACGTACAAGCTGGCCAAGTTCGTCGGGAATTGCTCCGGGCTGTGTCCGCCGGTCGCGGCCTTCGACGTGTCCAGCAGCGCGATGGACGTGGGGGTGCAGGTCAAGCTCCAGGCGTCCGGTGACCTCGTGGCCGGGGCGACCATCCGCAACGCGGGATTGCGGCTGCAGGTCAACGATCAGGCGCAGGCCGATCCGCTCCCGACGCGCGTGCAGGTCGGGGTGAGTTACCGGCTGCGCCGGTTGGAGGAGGAACTCGACGGCGCGCAGGTCCGCGTGACGGTCGACGCGATCGACCGGCTGCTCGCGCCCGGCGAGTGGGCCCTGCGGGGCGGGGTCGCCGCGGTGTATCGCGAGCGACTCTCGATGCGGGTGGGATACGTCGGCGGGAGCGGCGAGGGCACCGGGGCGAGCGTCGGGTTCGGGGTGCGGCTCGGACGCGCCACGGTCGACCTCGGGCGCATCCTTGGCGGCGGGATCGACTCGAATCGCGGCACGTCCTTCGTGTCGCTGCGGACGGCGTGGTGACGGCGTACCAGCGGTCTGGCTGGTTGCGCCTGCTGCGCTGCGGCGTCGCGCTGTGCGGCCTCACGGCTGCCGTGTCGGCGCAGAAGCTCCCGGCGCCTGTCCTGCGTGGCGCCCCTCAGGCGGCTGCGACCGACAGCCTCGAGGATGGCGCACGGGCACGCGCCAAACGTTGGGCCCCGATCGCGTCACTGGTCGTGCCCGGGCTGGGCCAGGCGCTGCTGAAGGAGAATCGTGCCCTGGGCTACGGCGTGACGGAAGTGTACGCGCTGCTCGAGTTCAGCGCGTGGCGCACCGAGGCGCGTCGACGCCGCGCCGAGTATCGCCGCCTGGCGGCCGACGTTGCGCGGTCCCAGTTCGGGGACAACCCTCCGGTGGGTCCCTTCGCGTACTACGAGACCATGCGGAGCTTCGTCTCCAGCGGGGCGTTCGACCGGATCCCCGGAGGGGGGCTGGACCCGGAGCTGGATGAGTCGACCTTCAATGGCCGGATCTGGCGCCTGGCGCGCGAGACCTACTGGGCGGACCCTGACGTCGCCCCGAACGAGGAAAGTGCCGCCTTTCGCAGCGCGGTCGGCCTGTACATCCAGCGGGCCGTGCTGCCGGAGTACGCGTGGTCCTGGCGGAACGCGTCGCTGGAGTTCGACCTGTACCGGCTCACCATCCAGCGCTCGAACACCGCATTTCGTCGCGCCCAGGAGTTTGCGAGCGTCCTGCTCGCGAACCACCTTTTGAGCATGGTGGACGCGATCGCCACCGTCCGTTTGCAGATGCCCGATGACCCCGCCACCGGCATCTGGTCGCTGCACGCCTCCGTGCCGTGGCCGCGGTGACATTGATGGGTGGCGTGCGCCGACGCAGATTGGTGCAGGTCGGCACGCACCGCCGTCCGCTGACTCCCGCTCGACCGCACGTTCCTCTCACGCTCGCGTCGTGACCCCCAGTTCGGTCCTCCACTTCGCGCTCGATGGGCAGCCGGTGCCGACACTGCTCCAGGAGTGGTTCGACGCCTTGGACCTGCCCGTGGTGACGACGGATGATCCCGACGTCCTGCTCGGCGCGGCGCTGCGCGCACGCCCCCGCGCCATCGTCGTCGACGCACGGACGGCGGCGGCGCGCGGTGCGACGGTGGTGCGGCGGCTGAAGGTGGACTCGTATACGGGCATCGTGCCCACGGTCGTGCTGACGAGCGGGTCGGACGCGGCCTTTGCCGAGGCCTTCGACGCAGGGGCGGATGAGATCCTGCGGGCGGACATCCCCGATGCCGAAGCGCGCGTTCGCCTGGCCCTGCTGCTGCGCCGCTCGGACCGGGACACGCGGGTGCATCCCTCGACGCGCCTCCCGGGTGCCGTGGAGATCGAGGCCGAGCTGCTGCGCCTGATCGGTCTCGGGCGGCACTTCGCCATGTGCTACGCGGACCTCGATCACTTCAAGGAGTTCAACGACCGCTACAGCTACTACGACGGCGACCGGGTGATCCGCATCCTCTCGACGATCCTGCACGACGTGGTCAAAGGGCTCTGCGGCGAGCAGGGGTTCGTGGGGCATATCGGGGGGGACGACTTCATCTTCATCGTGCCGGTCGCCGCCATCAACGCGACCTGCGGCGAGGTGGTGGACGTGTTCGACGCGCTGGTGCCGTATCAGTATTCGGAGCAGGACCGGCGCGCGGGGTACTATTTTGGGAAGGATCGGCGCGGGCAGTTGCACAAGGTGCCGCTGATGACGGTGTCGATCGGTGTGGTGACCAATGAGCGCCGGGCCTTGTTCACTGCGGCGCAGGTCAGCGAACTGGCGACCGAGATGAAGAGTTACGCGAAGACATTGCCGGGATCCGTGTTCACCGTCGATCGACGGACGGACACCCCGCCGCTCGGAAGTGCGCTGGACTCCGCAGCGCCGTCGTCGTCCGGCCCCAAGGAGGAGACGTGAACGTCAGTTGTCCGGAATGTTCGTCGCTGTTCCGCGTCGACCCGTCGAAGGTCCCCTTTGGCGGGGTCCAGGCGCGGTGTTCCGTGTGCGGAGGGATCATCGCCGTTCCCGGCGGCCCTGATGACGTCGCGACGGCGCCGGAGGTCGCGACGCCGCCGGCGGCCGCGCTGTCCGTGAACGCGTTCGACATCGTCGCGCCCCCTGCGGCCGTTGCGCCGCCGTACCGCCCCAGCCGTGACGTACTGCTGAGTCGCCCGGACAGCGCCACGCCCCTCGTCTCGCCGACGATCTCCACGCGCACGCCGGAGTCGGCGCCGCGCTTGCGCACCGAGTCCCCCGCCACGCCGGTCGCCACAGCTCCCCCCGCGGCAGCACCGGCGGCGGCACCACAGCGGGCGACGCTCCCCGGGTTCGCCCAGCCGCCGGCGGCCGTGACTGCGGCGGCGCTGCGACCGACCGGCATGTTCACGGCCCCCGCACCGAACGAGCCGCGCCAGGCGATCCCGTCCGTCGTGGCACCACCCGCCCATCCCTCGCAGTCGGTGCCCGCGACGCCGGTCCGAAGTACGGCGCCCAGTCCGGCGCTCCCGCCGCGCCCTTCGGCGCCAATCGCGATTCCCCGGACGCCGCTGGCACCCCCGCCGGTGTCCCCCATCGCGATGCGCGGTGGGGTGACGCCGCTCTCGTCGCCGACGACCGCCCCTGGCGCGCCGAAGCGGCACCAGAACCCGTTCTTGTCGAACGACCCGAACGCCAAGGCACGTCGCCTGGCGCGGGCGTTGGTGTCCGACATGATCGCGTATCTGCCGCAGAAGCGGGACGAGGGACTCCGGGAAGGGACGCTGAAGCAGTTGTTCCGGGAAGAGATCAAGAAGAGCTACGAGGAGTACGTCGAACAGGTCGGGAGACCGTTCGCCGAGTCGACGGAGCATTTCCAGGAGGCTCTGAACGACATTCTCGCAGGGGGACGTCGGTTGTTCTGAGGTCGCGGGGGACGGCGTGCGTGGTCACGCCCGGTTATATTTGAACAGATATGCACGCGAGCCGCTCTTCTCCGCGAAGGTCGGCTCGTGTCGTCCTCCGGGGGCCCCCGCGGGACCCCCACCCCAGTTTGGAGAGTTGACCCGATGGCCGAGAGCGACCGGTCCCGACGGCTTCGCGACGATGTCGCGCGCCTCGATGAGCTCGGGAGGTTCCTTTGACATCGAACGCAAGCGAGCCTCGCTGACGGCGTTCGAGGACGAGATGTCGCAACCGGACTTCTGGAATCGCCAGGAGCGGGCGCGGGAAGTGGTGCAGGAGGTCAAGGGACTCAAGGCGTTCGTCGACCCACATCAGTCGTTGACCGACCGGGCGACGGCTGCGGTCGAGCTCGAGGCCCTGCTGGCGCTGGAGCCGGACCCGGCGCTCGATGCCGACCTCGAGCGCGAGGCGGTGGCCCTGCACGCCGAAATCGACGCGTTCGAGCTGAAGTCCCTGTTGCAGGGGCGCGACGATCTGCGCGACGCGCAGGTCGAGATCTCGGCGGGCGCGGGCGGCACCGAGGCGCAGGATTGGGCGGAGATGCTCGAGCGGATGTACATCCGCTGGGCCGAGCGGAAGGGCTATGGCATCGAGGTGCTGGATCGCTCCGAAGGTGAGGAGGCCGGGATCAAGGGCAGCGTGCTGGAGATCAAGGGCGCCTACGCCTTCGGGTTCCTGCGTCCGGAGACGGGCGTGCACCGGCTGGTGCGGATCTCCCCCTACGACTCGCAGGCGCGCCGCCACACCAGTTTTGCGTCGGTGTTCGTCTATCCGGTGGTCAACGAGGAGATCAACATCGAGATCCGGGACGAGGACATCGAGATGGATGTGTTCCGGGCCAGCGGGGCCGGTGGGCAGCACGTCAACAAGACGAGTTCCGCCGTCCGGTTGCGCCACCTCCCGTCGGGGCTGGTGGTCGCGTCGCAGGCCGAGCGCTCCCAGCACAAGAACAAGGCGCTCGCGATGAAGATCCTCAAGAACAAGTTGTACCAGCTCGAGGCGGACAAGCAGGCGGCCGTGAAGGCCGCGCTGGACGCGACCAAGGCCGACGTCTCGTTCGGCAGCCAGATCCGGAGTTACGTGTTCCAGCCCTACACGATGGTCAACGACCATCGGACCGAGTTCAAATTGACCGATGTGCAGAAGGTGATGGACGGCGATATCGACCCGCTCATCGAAGCGTACCTCAAGCAGTTCGGCGCGCCGACGCCCGCCGATGGATCGGTCCGATGAGTGACGAACTCAATCACGTGCTGCAGGCACGCCGCGACAAACTCGCGGCCCTGAGTGCAGCGGGGGTCGAACCCTTCGCCTACGGCTTCGACCGCTCGCACACCGTCGCCGAGGCGCGCGCGTTGCTGCCGGAGGGCCAGGAGGAGGGACCGGTCGTTCGCCTCGCAGGCCGCATCGTCGCGTGGCGCGGGCACGGCAAGACAATCTTCGCGCACCTCGCTGACCCGGCGGGCCGGATGCAACTGTACTTCCGGCACGACGTGCTTGGCGAGGCCTTCGCGGCGCTCACGCACTTCGACCTCGGCGACCAGATCGGCGTCTCCGGCCCCCTGTTCCGGACGCGGACCGGTGAGATCACCGTGCGGGTCGAGCGCGTGACGATGCTGGCCAAGTCGCTGCGTCCGTTGCCGTTCGGCAAGGAGGAGGTCGTGGAGGGGGGCGTCGTGCGGCACAGTGGCCTGAGCGACAGCGAGCAGCGGTCGCGCCAGCGCTATGCCGATCTCGCGGTGCATCCGGAGGTGCGCGCCCTGTTCACCGCCCGGTCGCGGATGACGACCGCCATCCGCGGCTTCCTCGATGGACTGCACTACCTCGAGGTCGAGACGCCGGTGCTGCAGCCCATGTACGGCGGGGCATCGGCCCGGCCCTTCGCGACGCATCACAACGCGCTCGACATGCCGCTGTTCCTGCGGATCGCGGACGAGCTGTACCTCAAGCGGTTGGTGGTCGGGGGGTTCGACCGGGTCTATGAGATCGGGCACGACTTCCGCAACGAGGGGATCGACCGGACGCACAACCCCGAGTTCACGATGCTCGAGTTCTACGAGGCCTACGCGGATTACTCTGTGATGATGGGTCGCGTGGAATCGCTGATCACCGTCGCGGCCGCCGCCGTCCGTGCGTCGTTGGCGGAGTGGACCGCGGAGTACCCGGATGGGGCGGCGCTGCGGCCCGACCTGCTGACGCCGCCCTTCCCGCGCATCGAGTGGGTGCCGGCGTTGGCGCAGGGGCTCGGTGCCGACCCGTTGACGATGAGCGATGACGCGGTGCGGGCGGCGGCGACGAAGCACGGCGTGCACGGCGTGGCGCAGTTGAGCCGCCCGAAGCTGCTGGATGAGTTGTTCCAGGCACTGGTCGAGCGACACATCGACCGGCCGACCTTCGTGGTGGACTATCCGGTCGAGCTCTCGCCGCTCGCCAAGCCGAAGCGTGGCGACCCCAGGTTGACCGAGCGCTTCGAGCTGTTCGCGCAGGGCCGGGAGCTGGCCAACGCGTTCAGCGAGTTGAACGACCCGCTGGATCAGCGCCGCCGCTTCGAGGCGCAGGCGCGGCTGAAGGCCGCCGGCGACGAGGA
>CAYSFN010000075.1:0-4324 GCA_964430045.1 uncultured Gemmatimonadaceae bacterium | reverse complement strand
ACGAGGACTACCTGCGGGCGATGGAGTACGGGATGCCGCCGATGGGTGGCGTGGGGATCGGCATCGATCGGTTGTTCATGTACCTGACCGGCCTCACGAACATCCGCGACGTCATCCTGTTCCCGACGATGCGACCCGAATGACGCGCCTCGAGTGGATGATCGCGTGGCGGTATCTGCGGAGCCGCCGCCAATCGTCGCTGCTCTCCTTCATCTCGATGATCGCCATCGGGGGCGTCATCGTGGGCGTGAGCGCGCTGATCGTGATCCTCGGCGTCATGAACGGCCTCCAGATCGACCTGCGCGAGAAGATCCTCCTGGGCAGTCCCGATGTGCGCGTCCAGAGTTACGGCGAGAGCCTGTCGATCCCGAACTGGGAGCCGATCCTGGGGGCGGTCCTCGACGTGCCGGGCGTGGTGGCCGCGGGGCCATTCGTCCTGACGCAGGCGCTCGCGAGCGCACGGTCGGACTACGTGGAAGGGGTGTACGTCCAGGGGATCCCGACCGGCGATTCCGCACCGGCGGTCACGGACATCCGTGACCGCGCGATCGACGGCGACTTCTCGTTCGGTGCGGGCGACGGCGCGGTCCTGGGGCGACTGCTGGCCCAGCGGCTCAATCTGTTCCCGGGCGACACCCTGCGGCTCATCTCTCCGGCGGGTGCGCGACTCGGCATGTTCATCCCGTCGATCCAGGCGTTCCCGGTCACGGGCATCTTCGAGACGGGGATGTACGAGTATGACAACGGATGGGTGTACCTCGAGCTGGGCATGGCGCAGCGTTTCGCCTCGATGGGTGCCGCCGTCTCCGGGATCGAGGTGAAGACGACCGACCGCTGGGCCGCACCGGCGGTCGCGTTCCGGATCGACAGTGCGCTCGGGTTTCCGTACCGGGCCATCGACTGGCAGGCGCAGAATCGCTCGCTCTTCTCCGCGCTGAAGCTGGAGAAGCTCGCGATGACCGTGATCCTGTCGCTGATCATCCTCGTCGCGGCGTTCAACATCGTCGGCACGCTGACGATGGTCGTGCGGGACAAGACGCGGGAGATCGGGATCCTGCGCGCCATGGGGCTCCCGGCGCGCGCCGTCCGGCGGATCTTCCTGTGGCAGGGAATGGTCATCGGAGGCGTCGGCACCGCGCTGGGGATGATCATCGGCATCGGTGCGGCGATCGCCCTGGGGCGGTACAAGCTGATCGCGCTGGACGCCGAGACCTATTTCATCGACCACCTGCCCGTGGTGCTCGAGCTCGGTGACACCGTGCTCATCGCGGTCGCGAGTGTGGCCATTGCGACGATCGCCACGCTCTATCCCGCACGCGAGGCGTCGCGCCTGTATCCCGTCGACGCGATCCGGCACGAATGATGGTGCTCGACGCGCGGGGCCTCGTGATGCAGTACCGCGGCGGCGACGGCAGCACGCTGACGGTGCTCGATGGCGTGGATCTGTCCGTTGCCGCCGGCGAGATGGTGGCGATCGTCGGTGCGAGCGGGGCGGGGAAGAGCACGCTGCTCCACTGCCTCGGCGCGCTCGAGGTTCCGACGGCCGGGGTCGTGTCGATCGCGAACGAGGTGGTGAACACGCGCGACGATGATGCGCTCTCGGCACTCCGGAACCGGCGGATCGGCTTCGTGTTCCAGTTTCATCACCTGTTGCGCGAGTTCACGGCGAGAGAGAACGTGATGATGCCCCTGCAGATCGCGGGTCGGAGCGCGGCGGCGGCCGGGGACCGGGCCGACGCGCTGCTGGAGCGCGTCGGGCTGGGCGCGCGGCGCACCCACCGCCCGGCCATGATGTCCGGCGGCGAGCAGCAGCGCTGCGCGGTTGCGCGGGCGCTCGCGACGGAGCCGTCGGTGCTGATCGCGGACGAGCCCAGCGGCAACCTCGACCGCCAGAACGCCGAGCGGCTGCACGACCTGTTCGCCGCATTGGCGGCGGATCTCGGCCTGGCCGTCGTCGTGGCCACGCACAATCGGTCGCTGGCCGACCGGGCGACGCGGGTGCTGGTGTTGTCGGAGGGACGACTGGCGCCGGCGACGACGGCGGAGGGCGTGGTCTGATGCGCTGCGACACCTGTGGCGGCCCGGAGGCGGTGGTGCACCTGACCCAGGTCGTCGAGGACGCCGTCACGCAGGTGCATCTCTGCGAGCGCTGCGCCGCCGCGCAGGGGATCGAGACCAGCGCGGCCGCTCCGGCTCATCCGCTCGCGGGATTCCTGCAGTCGGCGCAGCGATCGCCCCAACCGCGCGACGCGGTACGCTGTGCGTTCTGCGGCACGTCGCAGACGGACTTCAGGACATCCGGCCGACTGGGGTGCGCGTACTGCTACGGGGCCTTCACCGAATCGCTCCGCGACCTGCTGCGCCGGGTGCACGGGAACGCGCAGCACGTCGGGCGGCAGTACACGGTGCCGGACCCGGCGGACCCGCCACAGCGCTCTGCCGAGTCGTTGCGTGAGGCGCTCGCCGCCGCGGTCGCCAGGGAGGAGTTCGAACTCGCCGCGATGCTGCGCGATGCGCTACGGAGGCTGGACTGATGCTCGACCTCTCCTTGTTCCCCGACGGAGATCCCGCGTGGCTGGACGCCTCGGGCGCGCACGCCGGCATCGTGCTGTCGTCGCGCGTGCGCCTGGCGCGGAACGTGGCCGGGTACGCCTTCCCGGCCCGCGCCCGGGATGGCGAGCGGCTGCGCGTCCTTGCGCAGGTGCGCGATGCGGTCACGGCGGTCCCGCACCTGGCGGACGGGGTGCTGGTGCGGGTGGACGAGTTGGGCGAGCTGGACCGCCGGCTGCTGCACGAGCGACGTCTGGTGAGCGGCGAGCTGGCCGGGCTGGCGGGGCCGCATCCGGTGCGCAGCGGGGCGTCGGTGTGGCTGGCGGATCGGGCTTCGGTGATGATCAACGAGGAGGATCACCTGCGGGTGCAGTCGCTGCAGTCCGGATTCGCGGTCGAGGCCGCCTTCGCGGAGGCGATGGGCGTGGACCGCGCCCTCGGTGCGGTGCTGCCCTACAGCTACCACCCGGAGTTCGGGTTCCTGACCTCGTGTCCGACCAACGTGGGCACGGGCATCCGCGCCTCGGTGCTGATCCATCTCCCGGGGTTGGTGCTGACCAGGGAGATCGGCAGGGTCCTCACGTCCCTGCAGCAGATGGGGCTCACCTACCGCGGCCTGTACGGCGAGGGCAGCGAGGTGGTCGGGAACTTCTTCCAGGTGTCGAATCAGACGACGCTCGGACGCACGGAGGAGGAGCTTTGCGGGCTGTTGTCCCGCGTCGTCCGGTTCGTGGTGGACAGGGAGGAGGAGGCGCGCCGCGTCCTGATGCGGGACGCGGCGTATATTATCGAGGACAAGTTGTGGCGGGCCTACGGGACGTTGCGGTACGCCCGGAGCCTGACCTTCAACGAGACGATGAATTACCTGAGCGGCGTTCGCTTTGCCGCCTGCTTGCAGCTCATCGCGGGACTGCGGGTGTATACGCTCAACAAGCTCCTGATCTTCAGTCAGGCGGCGCACCTCGCGCAGCGCGAGGGGCGCGCCCTGACGGCGAGCGAGGTGGACGTGGCGCGAGCGCGCTACGTCCGGCAGGTCCTCGCCGCCGAAGGACCGACGCGTGAGTAGTGGGGCCGGGCCCCACACGAGGCAGCGATGAACGGCTACAACTTCACGGAACGGGTTCGGAAGGTGCTGGCGATGGCGCGCGAGGAGGCGGCCCGGCTGCACAACGAATACGTCGGCACCGAACACATCCTCCTCGGGCTCATCCGCGAGGGGGAGGGCGTGGCCGCCGCCGTGCTCCAGAGCCTCAATGCGGATCTCGACGAGATCCAGCAGCGCATCGAGGAACAGGTCAAGAAGGGCAAGGCCGCCCAGGCCACCGGGCCGGACCTGCCCTATACCTCCCGCGCGAAGAAGGTGCTGGAGCTGGCGATGGCCGAGGCGCGCGAGCTGGATCACAGCTACGTCGGCACCGAGCACCTGCTGCTCGGCCTGTTGCGCGAGGAAAAGGGGATCGCGGCCACCGTGCTCACGGACCTCGGGATCAACCTCGGGGCGGCGCGCACGGAGACCCTGCGGTTGCTGGGCACGGAGATGCCGCAGGGGCAGCAGCCACCGGCCGCCACCCCGACGACGCCCGGCGCGACTCCGGGGGCGAAGGGTGACAAGAAGTCCAAGACGCCGGCGCTCGATCATTTCTGCCGCGATCTGACCACGCTCGCCGCCGAGGGGCAGCTGGACCCGACGATCGGACGGGCGAAGGAGATCGAGCGGGTGATGGAGGTGCTGACACGCCGCAAGAAGAACAATCCCGTGCTGATCGGCGAGCCC
>CAYSFN010000074.1:0-12051 GCA_964430045.1 uncultured Gemmatimonadaceae bacterium | reverse complement strand
GTAGTAGAGGTAGAACCAGTCGTGACCGGGGCGGAGGACGTGGCCTGCCGCCGTGAGGATCGCCTCGTGCCCGGCCCCGGAGATCTGGAAGAAGATCTTGTTCTGGCGCTTGAGCTGGATCTCCTTGTCGTCGATCCGGCGCGACAGGAGCATGGTGCGGTAGGCGGCGAGGAGGTCCTCGCTCGAGAGGCCGTGCGTCGCGCGCGTGCGCGCGGGCTTGGTCGAAGATGCCATTTGCTTCGCGGGAATGAGGGCGGGGGCACCGCAACGCCGAGGGGCGAGCCGCGGGGTCCGCGTCCGGATACCCCGGGAAACTACCCCGGCGGGCGTCCGGGGGGTATCGCCCCCGCGGAGGTGCTGCTCGCCGGGGACCCGGTCCCGGTCACCGCGCGGGGCACGCGGAATGGCTGGTCCAGCCTGGGCGGAGTCGTGACTCCGGGCAAGGGGGTCCGGGTACCGGGGGCTTGCGCAATTCGTGTTACGGAGCAACTATTGCGCTCGTCGTAGTGGCGAGCGCTGGTTCCTTCCCTTCGTGAGGCGTATGTACGCATCCGTCGGTCAGCGGGAGCACGACCCGGACGTCACGCCCAGTGTCGCGGGAGGAGTCATCACCATCGTTTGTCACAGACACGTCACCCCATCGAGCCGTCCGGGCGCTCGATGGGGTGTCGTCTTTCCCCCCCCCCAGGCGAGGCACCATGGCACTGCGTCGCAGGTTCCGAGTCCTCTCCGCGCGCGGGCCGCGCGGGATGCGTCCCACCCGTGTGCGGCGGAAGGAGCAGAGTCGGCACCAGAAGGAGGCGGTGAAGCGGGCGACGCTGCGCGACTGTCATCGGCGCTGCGTGTACTGCGCGGCCGGGCTGACGCCGGAGACGGCGACGCTCGACCACGTGCACCCGGTGTCGCGCGGCGGGACGCACGCGCCGGGCAACCTGGTCGTGGCGTGCCGCAGCTGCAACCAACTGAAGGGGGACCTGCTGCCGCTGGAGTTCTTCAACCGGCATCCGTGGGCGGGCGCCAACTTCATGCGCTATGCACGCGCGGTGCACCGGGCACTCAAGCGGGGCGCGCGGCGGGTGGTGAGTCTCGCGCTGGCGGAGGCGGCGTAGCGGGGCGCGGACACTCCGGGTGCGGGGCGCAGGTAGATTTCGCGTTCTATGCTTCGTCGCCCAGCCCTTTCCGTCGTCGTGCTGCTGCTCGCCGCCCCCGCCCTGCGTGCGCAGACCGCCACCCTGCCGCCCATCACCGTCGCGTCACGCGTCGGTGGCGACCCGGCCCGCTCGTTGCAGGTGATCGATCGTGCCACGCTGGACCGCCTGCCCGGCACCAGCGTGCAGGCCGCGCTGGCGTGGGCGCTGGGCAGCGACCTGCAGGGCCGCTCCACCGGGCAGGCGGACTTCGCGATGCGCGGGGGCTCGTACGAGCAGACGCTGATCCTCGTCGATGGCCAGCGCATGCGCGACTTGCAGACGGGGCACTTCGCCCTCGACCTCGCGGTGCCCTACGAGGCCATCGAGCGCATCGAGATCGTCCGGGGGCCGGCGGCGGCACAGTATGGGGCGGACGCCGTGGGCGGCGCCGTGAACATCGTGACGCGCACCACGGGCCGTGCCCTGCGCCTGCGTGGCGGCGGCTTCGGCACGGCCGACCTCGGCGCGTCCCATGCGCTCACCCGCGGTGCGACCACCGCGGCCCTGCACGCCGAGCACCAGCGGACGGACGGGCATCGCGCGGGGACCGACGCGGAACTGACGCAGGCGCGACTCTCGCTGCGTTCGCGGATCGGCTCGCAGGTGCTGCGCACCGACGTGGGGCTGGGCGTTCGCGAGTTCGGCGCGAACACGTTCTACGGGCCGTTCGACTCGTTCGAGCGCACGCGCACGCTGACCGCCGGCGTCGTGCACGACGCGGCGCCGGGGGCGGCCGTCTCGACCCGGGTGCGCGCGGGCTACCGCTACCACACGGACGACTTCATCCTCGACCGCACGGACGTCGGGCGGTACCGCAACGACCACCGCTCGCATCAGGGCGAGCTCGAGGCGGTGGTGCGCGTCGCGGCCAGCGACGCGACGACCGTCGCGTTCGGCGCCGAAGGGCTGCTGGCGACGCTGGCGTCGAGCAACCTCGGTGCACGCGACCAGCGGCGCGGGGCGGTGTTCAGCGAGGTGCGGCAGCGCCTCACGCGCCGCGTCGACGGGCACGCCGGACTGCGGTTGGATGGTGGGTCGGACTTCGGTGCACAGTGGGTCCCGAGCGCCGGGCTCACCGTGGCGCTTCACACGGGCGCCGTGGCCCGGGCGAGTTACGCCGGCGGTTGGCGACAGCCCACGTGGTTCGAACGGTACTACAGCGATCCGGCCAACCTCGGGACTCCCGACCTGCAGCCCGAGCGCTTCCACAACGGCGAACTCGGTGTTGCGCTGCGCAGCCGCACGGGGTGGAACGCGGACGTGGCGGGCTTCCACCGCGAGGGGCGCGACGCGCTGGACTGGGTCCGGCCTGCGGACCAGACCCCGCCTGCGCGCTGGATCGGCGCCAACCTCGGCACGGTGCGCACCACGGGGGTGGAGTTCCTGGGCGGCACCCCGCAGGTCGCAGGCGTAGACTGGCAACTGCGTGCCAGTGCGCTGACCGCGTCGGCCACGGTGGAGCCGGGCATCGAAGGGAAGTACGCGTTGCGGCCGCTGACGCAGACCGCAGGACTCACGGCGCGCTGGTCCCCGGCCGGCCGGTGGTGGGCGCTGGTCGACGCCTCGCACGCGAAGCGCGTGCGCGAGGCCGCGTACACCACCGTCGGCGCGCGGCTGGGCGTGGACGTCGGAGGGGCGGGCGTCTCGCTCGAACTCACCAACCTGGGCCGGGCGCGTGCACTGGACGCGAGCGGGATGCCGATGCCCGGTGCCATGGCGGTGCTCGGCGTGGTGTGGCGCGGGCGCTGAAACTGGAGTCCCGGCGGTCCCGGGGCGATGATTGACAGGCACCCCCCACTCAGGAGGCCTCCGATGTCCGCAGTCACCCCGCTCCGCGTCCACGAGATCATGACCGACGACGTGGTCGCGTTCAGCCCACGACTCACCCTCCGCGAGGCCATCGTCGAACTGGCGGACCGCGGCCTCGGCGGCGCGCCGGTGGTCGAGAACGACCGTGTCGTCGGCGTCCTGTCGTCGAGCGACATCCTCGACTTCGTGGCGAGCCGCGTCTCGTTGCACGATGAGGCCAGCGACACGGACGCGGCGGACTGGGAGGACGACAGCGACGAGGACGGCGACGTCTTCGACAGTGACGACGAGGATGCGCCCTCCGAGTTCTACCTCTCCGCGCAGATGGATCTGGCGGACTTCCAGGACGAACTGGCGGGGCTGGGGCGCGATCTGCTCGACCAGCACCGGATCGAGGAGATCATGACCACGCGGCTGATCTCCATCGCGCCGGACGCCGAGGTGCACGAGGCGGCCTCGCTGCTGCTGTACGCGAGCGTGCACCGGCTGCTGGTGATCGAGGGCGACCGCCTGCACGGCGTGGTGAGCGGGAGTGACATCGTGCGGGCGGTCGCGCAGCGCCGCATCTGACCGTGTATCGCGCGATCCTGATCCCGCTCGACGGCTCGGCGTTCGCCGAGTCGGCGCTCGCGCTGGCGATCGGGCTGGCGGAGCGCAGCGCGGCGGTGGTGCACATCGTGCACGTCGCGGCGGCGCCACAGGAGGCCGTGGCGATGGGGGAGTACCTCGATGCGGTGCGTGCGCGGTTCGCGCACCGGGTCGGCGCCGGGATCCGGACGGCGCTGCTGACCGGGACCCCCGAGGAGGTCATTGCGGCGTACGTCGACGCGGAGGGGGTCGACCTCGTGGTGCTGGCCACGCACGGGCGCGGTGGCGTGCGCCGTGCGTGGCTCGGCAGCGTGGCCGAAGCGCTGATCACGGCGCTGCGGACGCCGGTGCTGCTGCATCGTCCGACGGCGGCGCCGACGGACGGCGCGGCCGAACCTGCGCTGCCGCGGTCGGTCTTCGTGCCCATCGACCGGTCGGAGGTGGCGCCGGGCATTCTCACGGCGGTCGAGCCGTTCGCAGGCGTGGTCGGCGCGGAGGTGGTCCTCGCGATGGTCATCGCGCCGCTGGATGTGCGCGCCGAGGTCGTGAGCCGCATGCGGTTCGCGAGTGGCGACGAGTCGGCGGCGGTGCACGGCGCCGCCGCGCGCGCGTACCTGGAGGCGCTGGCAGAACCGATGCGCGCGCGCGGGGTACGTGTTCGTGTCGCGGTGTTCCAGGACACGGACGCGGCCACGGGTATTTTGCAGGGCGCGGCGGCCTCCGAGGCCGACGTGATCGCGATGGCCACGCACGCGCGCCGGGGCTGGACACGCGTGGCAATGGGGTCGGTCACGGACAACGTGGTCCGTGGAACGTCCAAGACGATGCTGCTCAACCGGCCGGTGGACGTGGTCACCGCGCCTGGAGACTGATGACGATGACACGACACATTCTGGTTCCGCTGGACGGATCGACCTTCGCCGAGGCGACGCTGCCGCTGGCGCGCGCGCTGGCCCGCGCGCCGGAGACGACCATCCATCTGGTGCACGCACAGCACCCCCCGGTCGTGATCGGGCGACTCACCGGGGTGGCGGACGACGCGCGTCCGCCAGCGGACAGGACCGAGCAGTTGCAGTCGTATCTTGCAGGGGTCGCGGAGGGACTGGCCCCCCTCGCCACGCGGACCTACATCCGCACGGGCGAGGTCGGCCGCGTGGTCGCGGAGTATGCGGCGAGTGAGAACATCGACCTGGTCGTGGTCTCGACGCACGGACGTGGCGGCGTGGGTCGTGCGTGGCTGGGGAGCGGGACGGAGTCGATCATCGTGCAGGCGCCCGTCCCCGTGCTGGTGCACCATCCGGTCGGCGACGAAGTCCCACCGGCACCTCCACCGGCGGTCGCGTCGCCGCCGGAGGTCCTGGTGGCGGTGGATCAGTCCGACTTCTCGTTGCAGATCCTGCCGGCAGCCGAACACCTGGCGCGGGCGCTGGGTGCGACGCTGGTGCTGGCGACGGTGGAGGAGCCGATCCTGATCCACGCGCGGGTGATCGGGAATCCGGTGATCGACATCGACCGGGAGGGCACGAACCTGCGTGTGGCCAGGGCCACGGCCTTCCTGGAGGAGGTCGCGGCGTCGTTGTCGGCGCGCGCTGTGCCGGTGACCACGCGGGTGCTGGTCGATGAACAACCGGCGCGGGCGATCCTGGCCGAGGCGGACCGGATGGGTGCGGCGGCCATCGCCATGACGACGCACGGTCGGCGCGCGGTTTCGCGCCTGTTGTTCGGCTCCGTGACGGACAAGGTGGTGCGGGCGACGCGCCGCGACGTGCTGGTCGTGCGAGGGGAGCGGTAGGCGATCGGTCGGGGCGGGCCGCCGGTCAGTCGCCCAGCTCCCACGCCAGCAGCACCCATTTGCGGGCCAGGCCGCCGGCATACCCGCCGATCCCGCCGTCGCTGCGCAGCACGCGGTGGCAGGGGATCAGCACCCCCACCGGGTTGTCGCCCACCGCACTGCCGACGGCCCGTACGGCGCGTGGTCGGCCGACGGCACGCGCCACGTCGGCGTACCGCACCAGGGCACCCGTCGGCACGTCCAGCAGTGCGCGCCACACCGCGAGCTGGAAGTTGGTGCCCTTGAGGTGCAGGGCGAGCGGCGCCCGGGCGTTGCGCAGCGGTCCCACGGCGCGCTCGGCGATGGGCGCCGTGCTGCGCGGGTCCTCGATGATGCGCGCGGCAGGCCAGTCCGCGGCCAGTTGTGCGCGGCGTTCGTGCAGCGACGCGGCGTCGTTCACGAAGGTCAGGTGGCAGATGCCGCGGTCCGTGATGGCGACAAACGCGTCGCCGAGCGGCCCTGGGTGGACGCCCGTGCGCAGCGTGAGACCCTCGCCGAACGTACGGTGCGCGCCAGGGGTGACCGCGTCCGCGTGGACGATGACGTCGTGCAGTCGGCCGGGACCCGAGAGTCCGGCGTGCAGTGCGGCGCTGAGGACGTCGTGCCCGCCGCGCAGCATGGCACGTGCCCGCGCGGCCACCTGCGCCTGGCGGAATCGTGTGGGCGAGATGCCCGTCCAGCGCGTGAAGAAGCGCCGGAAGGCGTCGGGCGTCATGCCCAGTGCGCGGGCGACGGCGGCAGGGTCCGCGTCCGGCGCATTCAGCCGCCCGATGGCATCGGCGGCGGTATCCCACTCTGATCGGCTGGTCATGACTTCACGCTACGCGCCGGGCGCGCTCGGGGCCACCCGAAAACGGGCGCCAGGCGCGCGGATGCCCTGACGCCCCGGGTCGCCGCGCCGACCGGCTTCACCCCAGCAGGTGCCGCAGCATCCGCTCCGGTTCCAGCAGGAACTCCCGGGTCACCTGGTAATGCGCGGTGTCCTCGTAGCGCACCGGGTGCGGCGCCCCGTCGTCGAAGGACAGCAGGGTCGCGCCCGGCAGCGCGAGCAGGATGGGCGAGTGCGTGGCGATCACGAACTGCACCGCGCGGCCCGCCGCCAACTGGTGCAGCAGGGCCAGCAGCGCGAGCTGCCGCTGCGGGGACAGGGCGGCCTCGGGCTCGTCGAGCAGCACCAGTCCGTCGGTGAAGCGCTCCTGCATCACGGCCAGGAAGGCCTCGCCGTGCGAGCGCTCGCGCAGCGGGGCGTCGCCGTACCCGCGGAACGTGCTGCCGACGTCTTCGAGGAACCGTGCGAACTCGTGAAAGGTCTCGGCCCGCAAATAGAACCCGTCGGTGACGCGCTGCCGCCACGCGAGCCGGAGGGCGCGCCCGAGCCGCTCCCCGTCGCCGTCGTCCGCATGGCGGTGCTGACGGGTGCCGCCGCGGGCCGCGAAGCCGGTCTTCCACGCCATGGCCTCGAGCAGCGTGGACTTGCCGCTGCCGTTCTCCCCCACGAAGAACGTGACGGGCGTCGTGAAGTGCAGCGTCAGGCCGTCGGCGACGCAGGGGAGCGTGAAGGGGAAGGTGCCCGGCTCGGTCTGTGTGCCGTCGAGCCGCAGCTCCGTGAGGAACGGGCTGCCGGGCGGCCCCTCGCGCTGTCCCTGCCGTGGCACCTCAGTAATCCACCGGCCGCAAGTAACTCTCGCCGATCGCCGTGCCGCTGAGCATGGCCACGGTGGGCAGACGGCGCTTCCAGTGCGTGCCGTCCAGCCGGCGGCGCACCAGTTCCACCTCGTGCGGGGCAAAGCCGCGGGCGGGCAGTGCGCTGGCCTGCCAGCCGTGCAGCAGCCAGTTGAGGATGTGGTCGGCGGTGGCATAGCGCACGCCGAAGTCGCCCTCGTCGGTCTGCCCCTCGACGAGGTCCGCACTTGGCGGCTTCTCGACGACCTCGCGCGGTACGCCCAGGTGCCGGGCCAGCGCCCAGACCTGGGTCTTGTACAGATCGCCGATGGGGTTCACGGGCGGCGAGTCGTCGGCGTGCCAGGTGAAGTAGCCCAGCAGGCGCTCGCTCTTGTTGCCCGTGCCCACGGGCAACGCGCGCAGCTTGGCGCTCTGGTCGAAGAGCACGAGCATGCGCGTGCGCGCCATGACGTTGCCGCGGCGCGCGGCGTCGGCGTCGGGTTCCTGCGCCAGGTAGCCGTCCACGGCGGCGCTGATGGGCATCAGCTGCGTGTGGATGCCCAGGGTGCGCGCCACCAACTCGGCGTGCGCCTGTGAGTCGGGGTGCGAGGTGCGGTACGGCATCAGGAGGCCATGCACGTGCCCGGGCCCCAGCGCGCGCGCGCACAGCGCGGCGACGACGGCCGAGTCGATGCCACCGGAGAGGCCGAGCACGGCGTTGGTGAAGCCGCGGCGGGAGAACTCGTCGCGCAGGAAGCCGACCAGCCACCCTTCGACGAGGTCGGGGTCGATGTCGAGGGCGGGCGGGGCGCTCCGGCCGTGGGTCTCGCTGGCAACGATGGGGATGACGGCCCCCGCAGTGACGCGGGCCGGTGCACTGGTGATCGCGCTGTCCGGCGCGCTGCCGCCGCGGGCAGCGTCGTGGCGGCCGGCGCCGGGCGCACCCTCTGGCGCACGGGGTGCATCGTAGCGCGCGGGCGCGCTGCGGCGTCCGTCGTGCACGCGCTGCAGTTCCTCGAGCAAGTGCGGCAGGTGCGCGCGCAGGTCGGCCAGCAGGGACTGGTCGGCGCGGGCGCGGCCGATGTCGTCCAGGTCCAGCTCGACGGTGGTCATGGCCTCGCGCAGGGCGGGGCAGCGCGCGCGCACGTCGCCGTGCGGGCCGCTGACGAACGAGCCGCCCTGGAAGATCTTGCCGCCCTCGCTGCCCGTGAGGTTGGCCAGCGACACGAACACCCCGTGCTCCTCGGCGATGTCGCGGATGAGGCGTTCCCAGCGGGCCACCGAGGCCGGCCCGTCGAGGCCATCGCTGCGCGGTGCCGCGCCGCGGGCGGGGGCGGCGGCGCTGACGAAGATCACCTGCGCGCCGTCGAGCGCGCTGATGAGCCCGGTGAGCGAGTGCCAGGCGTCCTCGCAGACCAGCAGCGCGGCGCGGCCCCAGGGCGTGTCGAAGGCGCCGAGGTCCAGGCCGGGCTCGACGAAGCGGTGCTCGTCGAACAGCCCGTACGTGGGCAGGAAGAGCTTGCGGTGCACGTGCAGTACGCGGCCGCCCACGTCGGCGCCCAGCGTGAGGTAGGCCGCGCTGTTGTACAGCGTGTGCTCGAAGCGCTCGTAGAAGCCGACGACGAGGTCGAGCGTGCGGGGGTGGCCCTCTGCGACGCTCCCGACCGCCTCGCGCCATGCCGCGTCGAGGTCGGCGGCCAGCTGGCCGGCGCTGACCGCGACATCTTCGACCCCGCCTTCCACGAAGTAGCCGCTGAGGGCTGCCTCGGGCAGGTGCAGCACGCGGGGCTGCGGCGTCTGGGCGGCCACTTGGGCAAAGAGCGCGCCGAGGCGCGCGCAGTTGCCGGGGTAGTCGCCCTTGCGGGGCTGGAACTGGGCGACGGCGACGCGGATGGGGGCGGGCATGGAGGAAAGTTAGCGGGGGTGGGCACCAGGCCGCCCTCGGCGGGGTATCTTCTCCGGTATGCCGCGCTCCCCCTCCCTGCTCCCCCTCGCCGTGCTGGCGGTGGTTCTCGCCGTCGCGTCGCCCAGCGCGCGCGCGCAGGAAGCCACCGCCCTTCCGGGCGAGCCGTGGCGCATCATCACGCCGCCCCAGTCGTCGCTGGTGCTGGCGCGCGACGGGTCGCTGATCGGCGAGATCGGCAGGGAGTGGCGCACCAGCGTGGCGCTGGCCTCGCTGCCGGCGTACTTGCCGCAGGCGTTCATCGCGGTGGAGGATCAGCGTTTCCACCAGCACGACGGCGTGGACCTGATCGGCGTGGCGGCGGCGGTGAAGGACAACGTGCTGGGTGCCTCGCGGGGGGCGAGCACCATCACGCAGCAGTTGGTGGGCAACATGCACCCGGAGGTCATCGACCGCAGTGATCGGTCGATCGGGCGCAAGCTGCGCGAGCAGCAGGCCGCGCGCGAAATGGAAAAGCGCTACAGCAAGGCGCAGATCCTCGAGGCCTACCTCAACCAGATCAGCTACGGGCGCAACTGGTTCGGCGTGGAGGCCGCGGCGCGGCACTACTTCGGCAAGTCGGCGCGCGACGTGACGCTGGCCGAGGCGGCGTTGCTGGCGGCGATCCCCAACGGGCCGGCGATCTACGATCCCATCAACCGGCCGGACCGGGCCAAGCAGCGGCGCGACCTGGTGCTCACGCGCATGGCCGACCAGAAGTACATCACCGCGGCGCAGGCGGCGGCGGCCAAGCGCGAGCCCATCCGCGTGGCGCCCAACGCGGGGATGTCGGTGGCGGCGCCGTACTACGTGGACGCCGTGCGGCAGGCGCTGGAGGCCGAGGGCATCGCGCTGGGCGCGGGCGGCCTGACGGTGCACACCACGCTGGACCCGGCGCTGCAGCGCGCGGCTGACTCGGCGGTCAAGGCTGGGGCGCTGGCGGTGGAGCAGCGGCCTGGGTATAGACATGCCACGCTGGCCAAGCATCCGGCCGGCAGCACGGACTACTTGCAGGGCGCGTTCGTGGCGCTGCATCCCACCACGGGCGATGTGCTGGCGCTGGTGGGCGGTCGCAACTACGCGCAGGCGCCGTTCAATCGCGCGACCAACGGGCTCAGGCAGCCGGGCTCGACCTTCAAGCCCTTCGTGTATGCCGCGGCGATCCGTGATTCGCTGCCGGCCAACGTGCTGGTGGCTGACACGGCCATCACCGTGGCCTACGACCGCACGGTGTACCGGCCCAAGAACGCCGACGGCGAGTACCAAGGTGTGATGACCATGCGTGAGGCGCTGGCCCGCTCGCGCAATCCGGTGGCGGTGCAGTTGTGGGAGCAGCTCAGCGCCGACAGCATCGTGTCGCTGGCGCGGCGCTTGGGCGTGCGTGCTCCGGTGGCGCCGTTCCCATCGAGTGCGATCGGCGCGAGCGTGATCCAGCCGCTGAACCTCGTGAGTGCATTCACGGCGTTCGCCAACCTCGGGGCGCCGGTGGATCCGCGCTTGGTGGCGCGGGTGACGGACGCGGCGGGCCGCACGGTGTACACGCGCGGTACGGTGCAGCGCACGGGCGCACTCGATCCGCACGCCGCGTTCATCGTGCGCGACATGCTGCGCGATGCCGTGGAGCGCGGCACGGGCAGCGCGGCGCGGCGCGGCATTCCCGCGTCGGTTCCGGTAGCGGGCAAGACCGGCACGACGGACGATGTGAGCGATGTGTGGTTCGTGGGCATGACGCCCGATGTGGTGGCTGGCGTGTGGCTGGGCTTCGACCGGCCGAAGACCATCGTGCCCGGCGCCGCCGGCGGCACGTTGGCGGCGCCGATCTTCGCGGGCGCGCTGGCGCAGTGGTATCGCGCACGTGGGCCGGGCGCCGTGTGGGCCGGCCCTGAGGGGCTGGTCCAGGCTGAGCTGGATCGTGTGACGGGTGCCTTGGCGACGGCGGAGACGCCGCCGGAGCGTCGCTATGTGGAGTGGTTCCTGCCGGGCACGGAGCCGGCGGCGCTGCGGTTGGATGCGCGAAGGTTGTTCGGGTGGGGGGCGATCGTGTTTTGAGGCGCTGTGTGCTTGACAGGGCGGCCGGGCGGGGCGAAACTCGCGGTTGTGGGCCGCCTACGGTCACTCGCAGGGAGGAGGCGGTGCATATGGAGCTGACCGACCGACCGCCCCTGACACGTGGAGGTTCCGATGATGAAGCTCGACGCCGTGCTGTTCATTGGCGAGCTGCGCAGGGCAGCGACTGACATCCGAGTGCGCCGCGCGCTGAGATCGGAGACGCACATCAAGGCCGTCACGCTGGCTGAGGCGTGCTCCGCTGTGTCGGAGAACGAAGGCCGCGTGGCTCTGGTAGTCCGTGCGGCAGACCTGGTCCACCACCCGCTGCACGAGTTGGAGCGGCTGCTGCGAGGCGCAGGGGCGGTGGTGGTGTCAGCCGCCGTGGATGTACCAAGTTTGCGGGTGCTGTAGAGGTCGCGCACTGCCGAAGCGCTGCGGCAGTCGTGCTCGACGGGCTCAGTGAGTTGGAGGATGGGATCTCCCGTGCGTTGGTACAGCGACACGAGAGCGTCGTGGCGCTGCAGTTGCTGTCGTGCTTGACCCCCTCGCCCGCACAGCGTCGTGAAGCCGACGGGGGCGACGCGCACGGGCTGCATCCGTCGCTGCTCGCGGTCACCGCGCTCGTGTCGGGCTGTCCAAGCTTCCGGTCGGTTGCGCACATCTGCCACGTACTCGGCTGTTCAGAAGCGGTGCTCCGGCGTCGCCTGGCTGCGGCAGGCTGGCCCCCACCGGCTGAGTCACTGCGGTTACTCAGGTCGCTCTGCCTCATCTGGGCCTGCTGCGAGCGCGGGCGTACACTGACGGAGTGGGCGAGGCGCCATGGCAAGACCCCGGACCGGGCGAGCAAGTGGCTCCAGGCGGCGACAGGGATGGGGGTGCGGGAGTGGCGCAGCGCGGGTGGGTTCCCGGCGGCTATCGCGTTCGCGAGGAAGCGGCTGTCGGTGGAGTGAAGCTGAGGGGTTGCACCGATTTGCGAACGA
>CAYSFN010000073.1:0-12190 GCA_964430045.1 uncultured Gemmatimonadaceae bacterium | reverse complement strand
GAGTCTGCGGCAGAGGCCAGAAAGCCATCAGGCCGCCGGGACTTCCTCGACCAAGTCCGACGCTGATTGACCTAGCACCGGCCCTGTTCATCTGGGAACGGCTCGCGCCCACCCTCCCGCTGCTCCACGAGGTGGAGGTGCGGGAAAGCGGGCGCAGCGGCGTACGCTACCGCGGCTGAGCCGCCAGGCTACTCGACGATCTTCTTGCCGCCCAGCGGGATGCCCTGACCCATCAGGTACAGCGCGCCCGCGACGCTGTTGTCGGTCTTCAGCTCGATCTCGCCGACCACGCTCCCGTCACCACCCGGCGCGGGCAGCTCGAACTTGATCAGGCGCTTGGGGTTGTCGAAGCTCAGCGAGGTGAGGTTCGTCGCGCCCATCTGCTGCGAGCTGATGGTGCCCAGCCACTTGCCGTCCTCCTGCCACAGCTCCATCCCGAGGGCCAGTTGGTTGCCCTGGACGTCGATGTACAACTCGTACTTGCCCGCCGGGGCGAAGGTCGTGTCGGACGCCGCCGGGACGGGCAGCGCGGCCGGGGCGGGCGTGAGCGATGCAGGCGCCACGGCCAGCGAGAGCGAGAGAACGAGGGTCGTGAACATGGGAGGATCGAGTCAAAGGGGGTCCTGCGCCCAAACCGGGCCACCTGTGGAAACTACGCCGTGCAGCGCTCCCGTCCAGCACCCCCGCCGCCGCGCTATCATTCTGGCGTGACCGTCCCCTTGCTTCCCGCCGTCATTCCGCAGGTCGGTGGACCCCGGTCCCGGGCCATCGGCGCGTGGATCCTGCGCCGGTGGGGATGGGGCTTCGAAGGGACCTTTCCCGCCCTGCCGAAGTTCGTGGTGGTGGTCGCTCCGCACACCTCCAACTGGGACTTCGTCGTGGGCGTGGTCGCCAAGTTCGCCATCGGGATCGAGGCGGTGTGGATCGGCAAGGACACGCTGTTCCGCTGGCCCGCAGGCCCCTGGCTGCGGCGCATCGGCGGCATCCCGGTGGACCGCAGCGCCCCGAACGCCGTGGTCCAGACCATCGTCGACGCGTTCGCGCAGCACGACGCAATGGTCTTCGTGCTCGCCCCCGAAGGCACGCGCAAGCGCGTCGAACGCTGGCGCTCGGGCTACTGGCACATCGCCCACGACGCGGGCGTGCCGATGATCCCCGTCGGCTTCGATTTCGCGCGCCGTCGGATCGTCATCGGCGCGGCGGTCGCACCGAGCGACGATCTCGCGGCGGACGAGCACGTGCTGCGGGAGTTCGCGCGGGCTATCGTGCCGAAGCGGCCGGGGTTGTACGTGGCGTGAAGGGCGTGGAACGCGAAGCGGGCCGACCAGTGCACCCTCGCACCGACCGGCCCGCCCGTTCAACCACTCCGCCACCCTCTACCGCGCCGACTCCGCCGCCCGGCGCGTCGCCAGCGGGCAGGTGGGCCAGTTCTCCTGCGGCACCAGGTCGCGCGGCATGAACGTCGGATCCTCCGAGGCCATGTACGCCAGCATCGCGATCAGCACCGCGTTGTTGCGGATGTCCTCGGGCACGATCTTGTCGTAGGTGTCGCGGTTGGTGTGCCACGTGGTGTTGCTGTAGTCCCACCCCAGCCCGTTCGTCCCGATGCCCGGGGCCTTGTAGCAGATGAACGTGGTGTGGTCCGTCGAGCCCACGCCGCCGAAGTTCGACGTGCCGCCCAGGCGCACCCACTGCGTCGCGTCCGACGGCAGCTCGCTGAGGTACCCGCTGAGCACCGCCCCGACCTTCTGGAACGGTCCCGGCGAGATGCTGCTGATGCGCCCCGTGCCGTTGTCCTGGTTGAACAGCGCGTGGATCCCCTTCACGATGCCCGGGTTGTCCTCGGCGAAAGCCTTGGAGCCGTTGAGCCCCTGCTCCTCGCTGTTCCAGTGCCCGATCAGGATCGTGCGCTTGGGGTTGGGATACGCCGCCTTGAGGATGCGCATCGCCTCGAACATCGTCAGCGTGCCCGTGCCGTTGTCCGTCGCCCCCGACCCACCCGTGAACGAGTCGAAATGCGCCGACAGCACCACGTACTCGTCCGGCTTGCTCGTGCCCTTGATCTCCGCGATCACGTTGCCGATCGGACGCTCGTCGAACTTCTCCGCGTCCACGAACAGCCGCATCCGGGGGCCCTGCTTGCGCTCCGCCAGGCGGTACAGCAGCCCGTAGTCCTCGCAGCTCACGTCGATCGTCGGCACCTGCTGCGCCGGCGACCCGAAGACCTTGTTGATGCCCGGATACGCCGAGAACTGGAAGGTCAGCGCGCCGGCGACCCCGGCGTCCTTGAGGCGCTGCTGGATGCCGCGCGCCCCGCCGGCGGCCAGCAGGCGCTGGTTGTGCGACGCGCCCAGCGCGGTCTGCTCCTGCCGCAGCCGCTCGCGCGACTCCACCGTCCCGAACTCGTTCCACTGCGCCACCTGGCGGCACGAGAGCTGCGGCGCACTGAGCAGCACGAACTTGCCCCGCGCCGACGGCACCCACGCCGCGAACGCCTCGGGCGTCACGACGTCCTCGGGGATCATCACCACGTCGCCTTCGCGCCACTGCCCTTCGGTGCCCGGCGTCCACCCCATCGGGTTGACTTCGAGGTTGCGGCGGCGCGGGAAGGTCAGCGCCGCGAACGCCGCGCCGTTCTGCCAGCCCGTCCACGTGCCGTAGTTCTGGATCGTGGCCGGAATGCCCCACTCCGCGTACTTCGACAGCAGGTACGCCTGCGCACGGTCCGCGTCCGTGGACCCCGTCAGGCGCGGGCCCACCGAGTCGAGGAACTGCTGCGCCAGCGTCATCACCTGCGAGCGCTGCATCCCCTCCTCCCAGATGCGCTGGATGCCCGGGTTGGTCGGCGGCGTCGAGCGCACGTACGGCACCGTGCTGCGATCGACCGGCAGGGCCTGGGCATTCGTCGGCGGCGGCGGCGGACCGGCCGCGGCACCACCGCGACCACCACCACCGCGGCCACCCTGGGCCGCTCCCTCAGGAGCCACGACGACGACCGCGAGCGCGGCCACGAGCAAGGAAGTACGGACCATAGCTGGATAACGGTTGGAGGAAACCAAAAACTACACGCGCGGCGACAGTCCGTCGACCAGCGAGGACCGGTACGCCTTGAACGCGGGCACGAGACCCACCAGGAACCCCGCCGCGACCACCACCACGACGTACGTCCACTCGGTCGCGCCCAGCGGACGGATCGGCACATGGAGCCCGAAGCGCTGCTCCACCGCCCCCTGCGCGAGGAACAGCGAGAGATATACGAGCCCGACCCCCAGAGCGCTGCCCAGCACGCTCAGCACGCCGGACTCGAGCACCAGCAGCGAGATGATCGTGCGCGGCCCCGCACCCACCGCGCGGAGGATCGCCATTTCCCGGCGCCGCGACTCCAGCGACGAATACAGCGCCACCAGCATGCCCGTCAGCCCGATCAGCACCGTGAAGCCCGCCACCACCTTGAGCCCCACTTCGGCGTTGCCGATGCCCTGCCACAGCTCGGCCAGCGCCACGCCGGGGATCACCGCCGTCAACGGCTCGCCCAGGTCGGTGTTGATCTCACGCTGCACGTTCAGCGACTCCATCCGGTTCTTCGTCCCCACGAAGAACGCGCTGATCAGCTCCGGGTCGTGCTCGTCGCCGTCCACGTGGCCCTCGTGGTCCTCGTGCGCCGCGCGGCGCGGCTGCACCTGCGCAAAGGCCCCGGGCGGCGGCTCAGCACCGGGCATCGCCAGTACCGGCGGGGACGCCCCGGGCATCGGCGGCGGCGTGTAGCCCGGCATCGCGGGCGGCGCGGCACCCGGCATCGCCGCCGGCCCCGCGTCCCCCTCCTCATGCATCGCCTCCAGCCCCTCCAGCGACACGTACACCGCTCGGTCGATGGGCGTGAACGTGCGGTCGATCACGCCGCTGATCACGAAGGGGTGCGCCTCGTGGTCCGACGCCCCGATGTCCGCCAGCCCGTGCGCGATCACGATCGTGTCGCCCACGCCATACCCCAGCCGCTGCGCCACGTCGGCGCCGATCGCGACGTCGTGCTCGTCCTGCGGCCGTTCCCCCGCCGCAAAGGTCACGCGACCGTCCCGCCGAAACCGGAAGTGCTCGAAAAAGTCGTCCGTGGTGCCGATCACGCGGAACCCGCGGTGCGAATCGCCCAGCGAGATGGGGATGGTCCACGACACCGCCGGATGCTGCGCCCAGCGCTGATACGTGGTCCACTGCACCGAGCCCGCCGGCTGCCCGATCCCGAACACCGACGACAGCAGCAACTGCAGCGAGCCCCCCCGCGCCCCGACGATCAGGTCGGTCCCGCGAATGGTGCCCGAAAACGACTCCCGCACCCCCGCCCGCACGTTCTCGACACCCACCAGCAGCGTCACCGACAACGCGATGGACGCCAGCGTCAACGCGGTGGTCAGCGCCCGGTTGCGCAGCGACTGCAGCGCGAGTTGCAGAATCAGCATGGGTCAGACCGCCGAGGGGTGCGCCGCACGGTTCAGCGCCGTCAGGTCCAGCGCCTGCGAGAACAGGGGTTGCAGCGTCAGGTCGTGACTGACGAACACCAGGGTCGCCTGCGCCCTGGCGCAGGACGCAAACAGCAGCGCGAGGAAGGCCTCCCGGCGGTCCGTGTCCAGCGCGGAGGTCGGCTCGTCCGCGATGATCAACTCGGGGTGCCCGATCAGCGCCCGCGCCGCCGCCACCCGCTGCTGCTGCCCCACCGAGAGGTCCGTCACCGGGCGGTCCAGCAGCATCTCGATCTGCAACTCGGCGGCGATCTCCTTCGCGGCCTGCGCCAGCGGCGTGCCACCCAGCCGTGCGCGACGCGCCCCGTGCAACCGGCAGGGCAGCGTGATGTTGTCCCGCACCGAGAGGTACGGAATCAGGTTGAACTGCTGGAACACGTAGCCCACGTGCTCCGCGCGGAAGGCGTCACGGGCCGAGGCCGAGCGGCGGGCGAGGTCGGTACCGAGGACCTCGACCCGGCCTGCGCCGGGCTGCAGGACTCCGGCGATGAGCCCCAGCAGCGTGGTCTTGCCCGAGCCCGAGGGGCCGTACAGGAAGACCCGCTCGCCGCGAGCGATGTCCAAGGCAGGGATGTCCACCACGGCCGGGCCACGGCCGTAGGCGAACCGCAGGTCGCGACACGCGACCGCCGGCCCCGCAGTGCTCACTTGGTGCCGTACGGGAGCACCTTCATCCCGTCGAGCTGGAAACCCACGGCCCCAAAGGGGCTTTCGACCGTGCTGACCTTGAGGCGGCCCTCCATCCAGACGGCGTCGAAGAGGTTCATCTTCACGTTCTTGCGGCCGTTCATCTCGACGAAGACGATCTGGTTGGGCGGCGGCGGCGGCGTGTGCACGCAGGCCCCGTAGTAGGGCACCAGCAGGAACTCCGCGCCCTCCTCCGTGAAGTCGTCGAGCGGGACCACGAAGCCGGGAATGCGCACCATCTTGCCGTCGAGCTTGGACAGCGTGTCCGTCTTGGTGCCCTTCACATAATCCAGCCCGCCCAGAATGCGCCAGTCGATGACGGCGACCTCACCGGAGGCCTGGGCCTCGGCGGCTGGGGCGTGAACGGCGAGCGCCACCCCGAACACCAGGGGGGCAACGAGCAAGCGGCGTACCAGCGCAAAGAGCGGCATCACGGGTCCGGCTGATGTGAGCACAGGCGCAGCCAAGTGCGCCTATTGTAGAAAGATACGCGATCGGGGGCGGAAATGTTCGCGCCTGGGACCAAATGAGGCGGATGTCGAGGGCGTGACCGGGCGCCACCCTCGTGGCAGCCCGTCCACCATCGCGCCAGGCCCCGGCCGCCACACGGCTGGGACCCCGGCACAGATGACGCCCCGTGAAGCAGGTGTTACGTTCTCCGCGGCACACCCGGTGTTCGAGGGTTCTTCCCGCTTCGTGGAGTTTCTGCTGTGACCTCTGTCCTGCGCGCCCTGCTCGCCCTCTCGCTGACCACGCCTCTCGCGGCGCAGCAGCCCGCCGCCTCGCCGCGTCCGCACGACGCGAGCGCCTACACCGTCATCCCGCGCCCCGCGCAGCTCACCCCGGGCACCGGCACCTTCCTGCTGGCGGCCACCACCGTCATCCACGCGGACGCGGCCTTCGACACCCTCGCCCGCCGCTTCGCGCGCGACGTCGCGCCCCCCACGGGCTTCGAGCTGCGCGTGCTGCCTGCGGGGCCCGCCCCCGACGCGCCGCACATCCGCCTCGCAGTGGATCCGCAGATCGAGAACCCCGAGGCCTACCGACTCGACGTCACCCCGGGCGCGATCACCATCCGCGCCTCCGCAGGCGCCGGAGCCTTCTACGCGCTCGAAACCCTCAAGCAACTGCTCCCGCCCGCCATCTACCGCGACGCACGCGTCGAGCGCGTGCCGTGGACGGTCCCGGCGGTGACCATCAGCGACGCGCCGCGCTTCGGCTGGCGCGGCTCGCACCTCGACGTGTCGCGGCACTTCATGCCCATGGATTACGTCAAGAAGCACCTCGACCTGATGGCGCGGCACAAGCTCAATCGCTTCCACTGGCATCTCACCGAGGACCAGGGCTGGCGCATCCAGATCCTCAAGTACCCGCGGCTCACCGAGGTCGGCGGCTGCCGCGCGCGCACGCTGGTCGGGCCGCACGTCAACAACCCCGAGCGCCGCACCTACGACGGCAAGCCGCACTGCGGCTTCTTCACGCAGGACGACATTCGCGAGATCGTCGCCTACGCCGCCGAGCGGCACATCACCGTGGTGCCCGAGATCGAGATGCCGGGCCACGCGCAGGCGGCGATCGCCGCGTACCCGCAACTGGGCGTGTTCCCGGACTCGCAGGTCGCGGTGTACGACGCCTGGGGGGTGTCGCCGTGGATCTTCAACGCCGAGGAGTCCACGATCCGCTTCCTGCAGGACGTGCTCACCGAAGTGCTGGCGCTGTTCCCCGGCCCGTGGATCCACATTGGCGGCGACGAGGCCATCAAGGACCAGTGGAAGGCCTCGCCGCGCATCCAGCAGCGCATCAAGGAACTCGGCGTGGCCGACGAGCACGAGCTGCAGAGCTGGTTCATCAAGCGGATGGACACCTTCCTCACCGAGCATGGGCGGCGCCTGATCGGCTGGGACGAGATCCTCGAAGGTGGCCTGGCGCCCAACGCCACGGTCATGAGCTGGCGCGGCACGGCCGGCGGCATCGCCGCCGCCAAGGCCGGGCACGACGTGGTGATGGCGCCCAACTCGCACACCTACTTCGACCACTACCAGTCGCGCGACGTGGCCCGCGAGCCCTTGTCCATCGGTGGGTTCACGCCCATCGACCACATCTACAACTACGAGCCGATCCCGGCCGAACTGAGCGCCGAGGAGGCCAGGAAGGTGCTCGGCGCGCAGGCGCAGCTGTGGAGCGAGTACATCCAGACGCCGCGGCACATGGAGTACATGGCCTACCCGCGGCTCAGCGCGCTGGCCGAGGTGGTGTGGTCACCCAGGGAGCATCGCGACCTGGCCGACTTCATGCGGCGGCTGCACCGGCACGGGCTGCGCCTGCAGGCAATGGATGTGAATTATCGGCGGTGGTGAGGGTGTCTGGCGGCAGCGCGGGTTCGTCAACGCTCCACCAGCAACCGGTGTCTCACAACAGCGCCCCGCACGGCCCGTCCCACCTCGACGACCAATGACCCGACCCATGAAACGTTCGCTGCAGCTCACCGGTGCCTGCGCACTCATCACGGCCTGCGCTGCGGGCAGCGACGGTCGCACCGACGCCGTGCGCGTCGACACGCTCCCGGGCGGCATCGTGCGCACCATGTCCGAGCGTCCCATGGATGCGGGGCGCCTGCAACTGACCCTGCTGCACACCATCCAGCCGGCGGAAGGCTCGCCGGGAGAACTCATCGCGCCGGGTGACGTCGTCCTCACGCCCGACGGTGGCGTCGCGGTCGTCGAGACCAAGCCCGCCCAGGTCAGGATCTTCGGTGCGGATGGCACCTGGCTGCGCACGATCGGGCGCGAGGGACAAGGCCCCGGCGAGTTCCTCTCCGGCTCCCTCGGGATCACCGGCGACACGCTCGTCGTGCAGGACGCACGCGCGGCCCGCGCGATCCTCCTGGACTGGCGCACCGGGCAGCCGCTCGGACAGGTGCGCACGGCGTGCTGCTATTTCTTCGCCGTCACCGTCGACGACAGCGGACGGGTCGCCGTGCGGACCATGGCACCGCCCCGGGATTCCACGCCGCTCGTCTCGCAGGGATACGTGCGGGTCGCCCTCGCCTCCGCGGCGGCCGACACCGTCTGGGTGACGGAACGCCACCCGCACGCGCGCGGCGCGTTCTGGCACATTCGCGACGGCGAGAACATGCGGGCGACGGTCCCCGTGCCGCTGCAGCCGACGGCACTGTACGCGGTCGACCGGAACGGCGACTTCGTGACCGGCTGGACGGGGGAGTACACCCTGCGCGTGACGCGGACCGGGCGTGACACCCTCGCGCTCTTCGGCCGGACGTACGCCCCGCAGCCGGTCTCGGCCGCCGAGAAGACCGCCATCGTCGAGGCGAACATCGCAGCGGCGGTCGCCCGGGAACTGCGCTACATCGACCCGGCGACGGTGCGTGCCGCGTTCGACCCGTCCCTGCTCCCCGACCAGCGCCCCGCGTTCGAGTGGCTGTCGGTCGATGCCGCCGGACGGCGGTGGGTGCGGTTGTCGTCACCCGACACGACCGTGATCACGTTCGACGTGTTCGGGCGCGACGGGCGCTGGCTCGACGTCGTCCGCATCGGCGCGGCCGACTGGTCACGCAACCCCTGGCATCCGGTGGCGTGGGGCCGGGACCGTGTCGCGATCGCCCTCGAGGACGCGGAGGGCCGTCCGCTGATCAAGGTCTATCGGATCGGCGAATAGCGCGTCAGCGGTCAGGGCGGCGGCACGATCGTGCAGCGGAGCACGTGACCTCTCGCATCACCCCAGTCCCGGCCGCCGCGCATGGAAATCCGTCACCGCCTGGAACCGGTGCGCCACTCCGAGAATCACGTCGTCCGCGTACAGCGCCCCGGTGATCACCCCGCAAATCGGCTGCGGGTTGAGCGCGGGCGCGGGTGTTGCCGCCTGCCCGGCGCCGCCGCGACCACCACCACCGCCGCCGCCCGCGAACCCCGTCGGCACCGCGAAGTCATAGGGCACCACCACGCACGGATGCCCTGTCTGCGCATTGGGCGCAATGTCCGCCGTCGGGTTCCCGATGAAGCAATCCAGGTCCTGCATGAACTCGGCCCAGCGCGAGATCAACACGTGGCGCCGACGCTGCCGCTGAATGAAGTCCATCGCGCGGTCCTGCCGCCCTGACACGAAGCGCGGGTTCCAATCCGCGGGCGCCATCGGGCCCGGGGTCTCGGTGCGCGGTGGCCCGAAGGGCGCGCCACCACGCCCGCCACCGGCGGCCGCCAGGTCGTTCAGGTCCAGGCCGATCTCCGCCGCCTTCTTCTGCACGAAGTCATCGAAGGCCGCGGCATACTCGGCGTTCAGCGACGACTGCATCCCGGGCACCGTCGGCCGCGCACCAATGGTCACCGGCTGCGCACCCAGCTCACGCAGCGTGGCCACCAACGGCGCAGGCGCGTTCCCGTCGACCCCGATGCGCACGCGCGACAGGTCGAGGTTGCGGTCGAAGCTGAACGGCGTGGTCAGCGTCGAGGGATCCCTGGCGTCGGCGCCGTGGATCACGCTGAACACCATCGCGCAGTCCTCGACCGTGCGACACATCGGGCCCACGCGGTCCATCGACCACGCAAGGACCATCCCCCCGTGGCGCGACACGCGGCCAAAGGTGGGCCGCAGCGCCGACACACCGTTGCGAATCGCCGGCGACACGATCGAACCCTGCGTCTCGGTGCCGATCGCGAACGCGCACAAGCCCGCAGGAACCGCCGAGCCCGGACCGGCGGACGAACCGCTCGACCCCAGCGTCGGGTTCCACGGGTTGTTCGTGCGGCCGCGGTACCACTGATCGTTCTGCGCATAGAGCCCCGTGGCCAGCTTGGCGATCAGCACCGCGCCCGCATCGCGCAGGCGCACGACGATCTCGGCGTCCTCGTCGATGATGCGGCCCACGAAGTCCGGCGAACCCCAGGTGGTGGGGATGCCCCGGGTGCTGAACAGATCCTTGAGCCCATACGGCAGTCCGTGCAGCGCACCACGGTACTGCCCCGCCGCGATCTCACGGTCGGCCTGCGCGGCCTGCGCGAGCGCCAGCTCCTCGGTGATGGTCACGGCACACAGCAGTTGCGGGTCCAGGCGCTTGAGCCGCGCGAGGTAGATCTGCGTGAGCCTCGTGGCGGTGAGCCGCCGCTCCTTGATCAGTGCGCTGAGACGGTGTGCGGGCAGGAAGGCGATGTCGTCGTCAGCACTCGGCACCGCGCCGCTCCACGGCGCCACGGTGAAGGCCGTGCGCGCAAAGGCCGCCGGGCCACGCGCGGCCACCAGCGTTTCCAGCAGCGCCCCCGTGCCACCGGGGTAGGGCTGGAAGGTCCACGACAGCGGTTCGCCGTTGCCGAGCGGGTACGGTGCGACCTGCTGCGGCACGGGGGCCGCTCCAGCGGCAGCGGCTCCTCCGCGACCGCCCTGCGCCGCCAGCGAACCGGCCGGGCCAAGGGTCGTCGCGGCCGCAGCCGCGAGAGACATCAGGACGAACTCGCGGCGGTCCACGGTCCCCGCGCTGCTGCTCTCCACTTGGTCGGCGAACACGTCCAACTGCTCGTGAAGGGACTCGAGGGCGTCGCTGGGTTCGTGCACGGGGAACCTCTGAGGGTGGGGGATCAGAACGCTAATCTAACGCTCCGCCCCTCCCTCACAGCACCATCCACCACGGAACCGCCACAACGTTCGCCGACAGCACGCGCACCGCGTCGCCGCCATACAGCAGCACCCCGCGGGCACGGCGGTCGGCGTAGGCCTCGACGAACGTGCGCAGGCCGTCGTGGTCGCGCCTGCCGAGCCGCCGCGAGGCCTTCACTTCGACCCCCAGCAGCGGCCGGCCCGGCACGTCGAGTACAAAGTCCACCTCGACATTGTTCGACGTCCGCCAGAACGCGAGCGACGCGTCAGGGTGCTCCGCATCGACCCAGGCGCTCAGGTCGCCGAGGATCACCGTCTCGAGGTCGGCACCCGTGGGCTCCGTGCGGCCACCCATGTGCATCGACAGCGCGACGTCACGCCAGTACAGCTTGGGCGCCTTGATCAGTCGGGTGCCCGCGTTGCGTGCATAGGCCGGCAGACGCGTCAGCAGGAACGTCGCTTCGAGCAACCCCAGCCAGCGACTCACCTGCACGGCACTCGTGCCAGCGTCGCGCCCCAGCTCCGCCTGGTTCAGCAGCCCCCCGCTGCGTGCTGCCGCGAAGCGCATCAGACGATGGTAGCCAAGGTCGTCACTGATCGCACTGATGTCGCGGATGTCGCGGTCGACGTGGTTGCGGACATACCCCGCGCACCAGTCGTGGCGCGCCTCCGCGCTCAGGGCATGCAGACGCATCGTGGGGTAGCTGCCAGCCCGCGCGAGCGTACGCCAGTCCTCGGGCTCGCCACGCAGGCACGCCGACCACTCGCTGGGATCATGCGCCAGCAGGTGCGCCCACGCACCCGCCCGCGACTCACCCATCGCCTCGCCGCGCGTCAGGCCGTGCAGATGGACGTAGGCGGCACGCCCCGCGAGGCTGTCCTCTGCCGCGCGAAGTCGGTGCGGATTCGCCGAGCCCGTCACAATGTACATGCCCGGGCGGCGGGCAGTCCCCATGCGGTCCACCGCACGCTTCAGCGCCAGCACGATCGACGGCTCGCGCTGGAACTCGTCGATCACCAGCGGGCCGCCACGCTCGAGTACGGCAAGCGGATCAGCGTGCACGCGGGCCCGGTCCACCGGGTCGTCGAGGTCCAGACGGGTGCGCCCCTCGGCGATGCCCGACGACTGCACCAGCGTGCTCTTGCCAACCTGCCGAGCGCCCACGACGAACACCACCGGGTGCACGGCGGTGGCGCGGCGTACCCTGGCCACGGCCAGTCGCGGCAACGGAGTTGAGGCTGTCATCACGCCACTTGCAAAAGTGCTGCTGATTTCCTGGAATGTTAGATAATCTAACATTTCAAGAAATAACGTCAAGGCTGTCTGGCACCCCGGACCCTCATAGCTTTCAGATGCAGGCCAACCTCCACCCCGCCCCCCCGCC
>CAYSFN010000072.1:0-12338 GCA_964430045.1 uncultured Gemmatimonadaceae bacterium | reverse complement strand
CCTGAAACGCCCGCTTGACCGCGCGGTCCTCGCCGGAGTGGTAGGCGATCACGGCGAGGACCCCTCCCGGTGCGAGTCGGTCGCGCCAGGCCGGGAGTGCGCGCTGCAGTTCACCCATCTCGTCGTTCACGACGATACGCACCGCCTGGAACAGCCGGGCGAACTCGGCTGGCCCTGACCTGGGCCCCAGGGTCTCGCGGATCGCTCCGACCAGGTCATCGGCCGACGTGAAGGGGTGCCGCTGCCGTCGCCGGATGATCGCCTGCGCCAGAGGCCGCGCCATGGGCTCGTCCGCGAACTCGCGGAACGCCGTCGTCAACGTGGCCGCGTCCGCCGCGTTGATCCACTCCGCCGCGGTCAGTCCGTGCTGTTCCATCCGCATGTCGAGCGGTGCCCCGGCCCGGAACGAGAAGCCGCGTGCGGTGTCGTCGATCTGGTGTGACGAGATGCCGAGGTCGAACAGCACGCCGTCGATGCGCGCCGGGCCGAGGGTGGGATGCGTGACCGCATCGGCGAAGGTGGCGTCGATCACCCGCAGCGCCCCCGAGGCGACGAATGGGGCGAGGCGGTCCGTCGCCGCGGCGCGCGCGTCGGGGTCACGGTCCACGCCGATGACGTGCACGCCCCGTGCGAGCAGGGCGGCGGTGTGCCCTCCCCCGCCGAGCGTCGCATCGACGACCGTGTGCGCGCCGGCGAGCAGGTCGAGCACTTCGTCGCGCAGGACGGGCTCGTGGTACGCACTCGTCGCGGCGTCGCCAGGGGGCGAACGGTCCGCGCCCGCCGATGCCGTGGCATCAGCGGGCGCGGGCAGTGACACGGGGTCGGGGGTCAGCGGCAGAGCACGCCCACCTGCTGCTCCGCGTAGGCGGAGATCTGCGGCAGCACCCCCAGCAACGTCCCGGCGGTGTTCGGATCGACGCGCCCGCCCTGTGGAATGAAGATCTGCGCCTGCGTCGCGGCCGCCTGCGCCTCCCTGGCGAGCGCGCATCCGGCGGCGCGGTCCGACTTCGCGACGTCGGGCAGGTCGGACGCGGCGAACTGCGCGATGAAGAAGTAGCCGACGCCGAGGATGAACTTGGCGTTGATGTTCGTCGGGTCGATCTCCTCCGCCAGCTTGGCGAACGGGATGATCTCCCGCGCGGCGACGAGGGTCTTCTGCTCGTTCGTCGTCTTCAGGAAGCCGTTGGCCAGCGTGGTCGCGTACCCGGACGTGGTCGCCTTGTCCTCGCCGTTCTCGGCGGCCGCGCGGAGCACGGACACGACCGAGTCCGGCATCGCCATCTCGTTGTAGGCCCGGGCGAGCAGGAGTCGCGCATTGGGCATCTTCGGCTCGATGGCCAGCGAACGATTCAGCGCGTCCACCGACTGCGGGTACTGCCCGAGTCCCTGCAGGACCTGCCCCAGCGTGAGCGGCAGCGACGGATCCTCGGGAAACTTGGCCGCACCGCGTGCGAGGACCTCGGCCGACTTCTGCGGCTGACTGTCGGCCTGATACGCGGCCGCCATGCGCTCGAAGAACTTCTGGTCCGCCGAGGCGGTGTCGACGACGGCAAGCACCTCGCCCTTTGCGATCACCTCCTTCCAGCGCGCCGAGGCGATGAGGAGGCGGAACTGCAGACGCATCAGGTCGGGGTCTTCCGGCGTCTCCTTCAGGGCCGTCTCGAGGATGGGCAGCGCCACGTCGGCGCGACGCATGGCCTCGAGGTTGGCGACGATCTGCTCGACGAGCCGCGCGTCCCCCGCCTCCACCGCAACCAACTGCGACGCGGTCTGCGCCATCGAGTTGGTGTCGCCCAGGATCAGGTACTGCTCCATCGCGACGTAGAGCGCCCGCGGGTGCCGCGGATCACGATCCAGCACGTCCTTGGTCGCGGCGAGCACCACGTCCGGGGACTTCTTGGCCTGCGAGAGCGCGAAGACCAGGCACACGCGCGCGATCATCGCCTCCGGATAGGCCGCGATGCCGGCCCGCGCGGCCGCTTCGGCGGCGGCCGAGTTCCCTTCGCGCAGCGAACTGTTGCACGTGCGCTCGTGCTCCAGCTGTTTCCGAACGACCTGGAGCTTGCGCGTGAAGTCGGCCGCGGCCGCGGCGAGGGTCTTGCCCTCTCCTGGAGCGATGGCGTCGCGCAGCGCCATGTCGCGCGTCAGCGCGATGGCGCCGCCGACGCTGAACCCGTCGGCGGTCTTCGTGACGCTGCCCACCAGGATCTCATCCGCCCGCAGCACCTGCCCGAGCTGCTTGGCGTCCAGCGTGCTCAGCGGCTCGTCCGTCGCATAGCCGGACCCCTCCAGGTACCCATCGACCTGCTGCTTCGGGATCACCCACAGATCCCGCGACGAGATGCGCGCCCTGAGCTGCGCCCGCATCTCGTCGGCTGCCCGCACCGCGAGGACCTTGTCGTTATCCGCCGTCCGGAATGCCGTCACGAGAATGAACGGCGCGCCGGGGGCAGGCGTCCGCTGCGCGCTGAGCGTCGCCGGTGCGATGCCCAACGCGAAGCCGAAGGTCGCGGCCCCGAGGGCCAGCGGTGTCAAAGGAAGCCGACGCGTCACAGATGCTCCTCCAGTCAGGATGCTGCACGACCGGGGAGACTCCCCGGGCTGAGGGTCCAACCAACGATGAATGGGCGAAGAGGGATTCGAACCCCCGACACCCTGCGTGTAAAGCAGGTGCTCTAACCAGCTGAGCTATTCGCCCTTCTTACGTCCGAACGCGTCCGGATGCTGAACGAATAGTACTCAGCGCAAGATCGCGATCGGAACCAGGATGCAGTAGCCGATCACGAGCAGCAGCGGCGCAACCGTCTCACCGCCTCGCCACAGGTCCGCGTACCCGAGGAGCAGGGTGGCGGCGGCGGCGCCCCACCAAAGGAGCGATCGCGATCGAAGTGGTTGTGTGTTGGCCATGGGAACCGAGTAGGTTAGGGGCGGTCCGAGGGGGTGTCAAGCAACCCCTCCCCCTTTGGAGGGGGCGCCTGAGGGAGCAACGCGTCCAGGGCGCTCTCCCGCGCCCGACGCTCCTGGTCCGCCTCCGACGTCCGCAACGCCTCCAACCGACGGCGATCCCGACGTCGGCGTTGGACATACACCGGGAGCAGGACAACCAGCATTACCCCGGCCGCCACCGCGAGGTCCCCCGCCAGCGCGAGGCCGCCGTAGCGCAGTTGGGTGCGGCGGACCCAGTGCTCCTCGAACCCGGCCAGCGTCAGCCCGAACGCCTGGCGGATCGCGCGCTCCAGCGACTCGGTTTCGATCCAGTAGCGGAAGAACAAGCTGAGGCCCCGCGAGGCGTCGAGCATGGCCAGTTCGGCGACCGCACGGTGCGCGAGGGCGTAGGCCCCGGCGGCCCGCGAACCGCCCCCATGGAACATTGCGTCCAACGCCTCGAAGCTGCGCGGACCACGGAACGCCAGCGCGACGTTCGTGGCGATCACCTCCTCCCGGCCCCATTCGCCCGCCGCGAAGGACGCATAGCCCTCGTCGAACCACCGCGGCGCCAGACCGCCGAGCGCCTCGGCCAGCGCCAGGTGCGCCAGCTCGTGGCGGAGCACGACCAGCGGGTCGCCGGCGCCGCTCCCTCCCGAACGCGGCCCCTGCATCACGATGCGCTGCGCCGCGGGGAACGCCGCTGCGGCCCCCCACTCCGGAAACGCGTCGCCCACCCAGGCACGGAACACCGCATCCGTGGGCGCCACCTCGATGCGGACCGGCGCACGCGGGCGCGGCAACCCGGGAAAGGTGTCCGCCGCCTGCGCCGCCGCCAGCAGCGCCCGCGCCAGGGTGCGCTCCGACGGGTACGCCATCACGGTGAACCGTCCGGCCTCCATCTGCTCCAGGGCGTCCTGCCCGAGGCCCCGCTGCGGGGTCCAGAGCAGCAGCGCGAGCAGCACCAGGACCTGGCCGCGAACGCGTCGGATGCTCACGCCTCGCGCGCGGGCGGCAGGCCCTGCTCGATCTGGTCGAGCAGGGCCCGGCAGCGCTTGCCCCACGGGTTGAACTTCCCGGCGGTGTGGCCTCCGGCCCAGGTCGCCACCGCGGCCTCACGCTCGTCGTTCAGCCACTGGGACCACCCGAGTTCGTAGTGCGCCTCGATCAGGTTCGGGCCGAGCGCGATGGCCTTCTGCAGGAAGTTCTGGGCGTCCTCGAACATCGCGCGTTCGAGGTAGACGAGGCCGAGGTAGAAATGCGCGTACAGGGTGGCCTTCGGGTCACTCTGCATGCGGATCACCTTCGACAGATGCTCGATGGCCTCGCCGAAGACGCCCTGCTTGAGGCAGATATAGCCCAGATTCATCCGGGCGACTGCATGCTGGGGGTCCCGCATCAGGACGCGCTGGAACGTCGCCAGCGCCGGCTCATAGTTCTCCTGGAGCATCTGCGCCCAGCCCAGCAAGGCTTCGGCCTCGGCGTCGCCCGGGGACAGCTCGAGGGCGCGCGCCAGCGCGCGCTCCGCCCCCTCGTGGTCGCCCAGCGACAGCCGGCTCCACCCCTTCTCCACGAACGTGGACGCGCCAATATGGTCCGCGTGCACCACCGGCCGCTCGGCGGCGAACGCGGGCGCCACCGTCGGCATGGCCAGGGTCTTCCACTGCTCCACCAGCGTCCGGATGCTCTCCTTGAGCGCCGTCGCGTCGGCGATGTGGCGCTCCAGGGCCTTGAACAGGCCGATGATGTCGCCCTTCAGCGCCTCACGCTCCGCGGCGGCGGAAGGTGCGGCGAGTCGCGCGGCGAGGGCGGCATACTGCTCGTGCCACGGGGTCAGGTCGGTCACAGCAGACTCCACGAGTGAGTGTTCCGACGGAGGGAACGAGAGAAGGATAATCGCGGCCGCATGGTGCGCGGTCCATCACCCGCGGGCCGCGACGGCCGCGTGGATCGCGGCGCCGAGCCGAGGCAGGGGGACGACCTCGTGCGCGCCGCCCGCCGCGATCGCCGCCTGGGGCATGCTCGCAAGGAGCGCCGTCGCAGGATCCTGCACGATGCCGTGCCCCCCGTGCGCCCGGACGGCCGCCAAGCCGGCGGCACCGTCACGCCCCATCCCCGTGAGCACCACACCGACGAGCGCAGCGCCGAAGCGCGCGGCCAATGCCCGGAAGCAGGGGTCCGCCGCCGGGCGCACCCCCCACACCGGAGGGTCGCCGGTCAGCGCGCAGGTGGCGGTCGCGGGGCCGGCCGCCACGCCGAGGTGCCATCCACCGGGCGCGACGTAGATGTGATCCTCCCACAGCACGTCCCCGTGCGCTGCTTCGTGGACGGGCAGTCGCCCCAGCGTGTCGAGGCGCGCCGCGAGTGCAGTGGTGAACCCGGCGGGCATGTGCTGGACGATGACCACCGCCGCGCCGAGGCCCGGGTCGAGTGCGGGGACGATCGCGCTCAGCGCCTGCGGCCCGCCCGTGGAACAGGCGATCGCGACCACGCGGCGCGCCGGCGTGGGCGCGGCGGCGGCGCGGGCGGCTGGTGATCGGCCGCGACGCGGCGGCGAAGCGACGTGGCGCGGCACAGCGCTCGGCAGGGCGGCAGCGGCGGTGCGCAGCGCCGCCCCGAGCGCACTGCGGAACGTCACGACGTCCTCGGCGCGCGCGCTGGCGGGCTTGCGGACGAAGTCGATCGCGCCGAGCGCCAGCGCGAGCACGGCCGCATCCTGCCCCTCCGCCGTGGTCGCGGCACTGACCATCACCACCGGACGCGGCGCGTCCCGCTGGATCGTCCGCAGCGTCTCGATCCCGTCGGCCCCGGGCATGGTGATGTCGAGCGTCACGACGTCGGGCGCCCAGGCGTCGATCGCGTGCAGCACCTCGTCCCCGCGCCGCGCGGTGCCCACGACCACGAAGCCGGCGAGCGCGGCGACGTGATCCGCCAGCACCCGGCGCATCAGCGCGCTGTCATCCACGACGAGGACGCGGATCGGCACGTCAGAGCACGCGGGCGCCGTGCGCGAGGGTCCGCACGGCCACGCGTCCATCGCGGAGGTCGACGCGCACGGAGCGCGCGTGCCCCGCCCCGACGTCCTCCGCGACCACCGGGATGCCCGCCTGCGCGAGGGCCGCGCGGGCCGCCTCCACGTTGTGCATGCCGATCGCCACGCCACGCACCTTGAGGAGCTCCCCGAACAGCGCGGCTCCGCCCACCAGCGTCGCCGCATACGGCCCCGCCGCACCATGCCCGCGCAGGGCCGCAAGCAGGGCCGGCACGGCCGTGCTCGCATAGCGCGCCGGCACCGACGGCGTGCGCCCGCCCGGCGGCTCCGGGAGCAGCACGTGCGCCACGCCGCCGAGCTGCGTCGCCGCATCCCAGAGGATGATCGCCACGCACGACCCCAGCCCCAGGCACTCGAGCTGTGCCGGGGCTCGGCGCACGGCCATCTCCGCCACCGCGACGCGCACGACTTCGGCGCTCATGGTCGCCGCTCGAAGAGGCGGATCGAGGGATCCACCGGCGCGAACCACCGCCGGGCGTCGCCCAGGAGCGCTTCGCTCTTGCCCACGAGCAGCAGCCCGCCGGGAGCCAGGGCGGCGTGGAATCGTCGGAGGATCGCCTCCTGAGCCGGGCGTTCGAAGTACATCAGCACGTTGCGGCACACGATCAGGCGCTGCCCGTCAGCCGGGAGCACGTCGTGGTGCAGGTCGTGCCGGACGAAGCGCACCAGCGGCCGCAGCGCGGCCGACACCGTGGGCGGATCGCCGGGCGCGTACGCGTGCCGAAGGGTCGCGGGCAAGTCGCGCAGCGCGGGCCGCGCATACACGCCGCGCTGTGCCGCCTCCAGCGCGGCCGGGTCGACATCCGTGGCGAGGATCGCCCCGTGCATCGCCGCTGGGCCGAGCCCTGCCGCGACCAGATGCGCGTGCAGCAGCATCGCGAGCGTCCACGGCTCCTCGCCGCTCGCGCAGCCGGCGCTCCAGAGGCGCAGCGGCCCGGGCAGGTCCACGAGCGCCGGCAGCACGCGCGTCGCCAGCGCGTGGAAGACCTCGGGGTTGCGGGCGAACTGCGTGACGTTGATCGTGAGCGCGTCCAGCAGGCGCGGCCACTCGTCGGCGTGCTCCGACAGGTGCTGGTCGTACGCGGCGTAGGTCGGCGACCGCGTCGCACGCATGCGCACCGCCAGGCGACGGCGCAGACAGCCGTCCCGGTAGCTCGCACACGAAAAGCCGCCGTCCGACGTGATCCGCGCCAGGAGCCGTCGATAGGCGTCCGCCTCCCCGTCCGAAGTCCGCCACGCGTCGCTCATCGCATCCGACGCACGGTCTCCAGGTTGGCCCGCACGATGCTGTTCCCGGGGTCGAGCTGCTGCGCGATCTCCCACGAGCGGATCGCCTCGCTGCGCTCGCCGGCCTTGAACCGGATGTTGCCCATCTTCAGGTGGACATCGGGGCCGAGCAACGGGGCGAGCTTGACCGCGCGCTGGTACGCCGCCAGCGCATCCGGCGCACGACCGGCCCGGTAATGGGCGTCGCCCACGTTCTTGTGCAGTTGCGGCAACGACGCGTCCTCGAGCACCCCGCGCTCCGCCACCGCCAGGGCGCCGTCACGATCCCCGCGGCGCTCGAGCACGACCGAGCGATTGTTGAAGAGGGGCGCCGCGTGCGGGTGCGCCCCGATCCCGTCCGCGAGGATGGCCGCCGCGCGCGCCGCGTCGCCGCGCAGCGCCGCCACCAGCGACGCCGCGTGGAACCAGGCGCCGGTCGGCGTGGCGTCACCGAAGCAGGCACGCGCCCGCTCCAGCGCCGCGTCCGCCTCGGCGAGTTCCCCGCGGTGCAGATGCAGGATCCCATGGGACGTGACCACGCGGGGGTCGTCGGCCAGCCCGCGTCGCGCCGCTTCGTCGAGCGCCAGCCGCGCTTCGTCGAGGCGCCCCAGACGCTCCAGCGCGTACGCGAGGTTGTGGAACACCGCTCCACGCGCCGTGGCCACCGTTCCCGCCTCGCGGAACAGGGCCGCCGCCTCGGCCCACCGGGATTCGCGCAGCAGGATCACCCCCAGGAAGTACTGTGCACCCTCGTCGCTGGCCTGCAACTCCAGCACCCGTCGGAACTCCCGGGAGGCTTCATCGAACATGCCGGTGCGGTAGAACGCGATCCCGAGGTTGCGGTGCTCGTCGATGCGCCCGTCGGTCGGTTCGGTTGCCGCGCGGCTGCGGCCCACCTGGTGCAGGAATCCGGCGGTCAGCAGGCCATAGAGCGCCTTGCCGACCTCGAAATCGATCAGGCCCGAGGCGTCGATGAGCTGCTGCACGTCCCGCTGGCCGTCGATCAGGTCGAGCAGGAGCGACTGCTCCGAGGTCAGGGTCGCGGTGCGGTCCCGCAGGCGGGTGTGGTCCGGGGCGAAGATGAGATCGAAGGTCGGAATCTTCTTCTCGATCAGACTCCACTCGTCGATGCGGCGCGCCCCCTCCAGCAGCAACGCGTCGGGACTGATCGACACCAGGACGTCCTGCGACTCGGGCCGCACGTCCGCTTCGAAGTTGAAGGTGCCCTGCGTCCAGGTGAACAGATAGTAGACCGCCTCCTCGATCTGCACCCGGAGCTGCGCATGCAGCACCTCGCGGGTGATCAGCCCCTGCTCGACCATCAGATCCCCGAGCCGCACCGTGGGCGTCTTGTCCTGCAACGCGATCACGGCGTCGAGCTGGGCCGGTTGCAGGCGGCCGCTCTTCACGAGGATGTCCCCCAGGCGGTCGCGCCGATTGACGATCGACGCGAAGCAGATCCGCCCCTTGTCGAAATAGATCGAGCCGAAGTTGCTGCGATGCGCGACGGACAGGCAGCCCGTCTTCTGCCCCATGGCGAGCAGCTGGAGGACGTCCGGCAGCGACGCCTCGCGCAAGGACCCCCGGATCGCCATCAGCGGATGTCCTCGAGGATCCGCGTCGCGGGATCCGGCCACTCCCAGATCACCTTCTCGGGGTCCAGGAAGGTGCGATCCACGTCGTCGCCCGAGCGCACCCGGTCCCCGGCGCGCGGGCCGTCGCCGAGCGCACGCTCCGCGAACGCCGCGGTGAGGGCGACCCTGGCCTCGCTCGCCGCCGTCACCAGCCGACGCACGACCGTGGCCAGGTCCGGGGCCGTCGGGGCGGGTTGGTCGCAGATGATCCGCAGCAGCTCGGCGTCGGTCGGCCGGCCGTGGGCGGCGAGGGCGCGGGCCGCGAGGCGATCGCGCAAGGGACGGTCGGGCAACTCCAGCGGCACCACCAGCCCCCCCTCGAAGCGCGAGCGCAGTCGCGCATCGATCGTGGTCAGCTGGCGGGGGGGCACCGTGCTCGTGAGGATCAACTGCCGCTGGGCGTCGAGCAGCATGTTGCAGACCAGATAGAGCTCCTCCTGCGTGCGCTCGGCCCCCTCCAACTGCTCGACGTCGTCGAGCACCAGGAGGTCGACGGTGCCGTACCGCCGACGCCAGCGGTCCACGCGACCCTCGCGCAGCGCGACGATGAGGTCCTCGACGAGTGCCGTGATCGGCAGCACCGCGACCCGCCGCCGCCCGGCACTGCGCTCGAGGACCGCGTGCGCGATCGCGTGGGCCAGGTGCGACTTCCCGACGCCGGAGGGCCCGTGGAACAGCAGGGGGTTGTACGTCGTGCCCACGCCGGCGATGACCGCGTCCGCCGCCCGCACCGCCAACTGGTTGGTCCCGGATTCCTCGAAGTCCTCCCGCCGGAACGCCGCGGCGGGCTGCGGCAGCACGAGCGCCGCGCTCACCGCACGTTCCACCGCGTCCTCCGCGTCGCCCAGTCGCTCGGGATCGCGGAACACGGACGCGCCGGCCAGCGACGGCTCGACCCGAACGGCGCGGGCTTCGAGGTCCTGCAGGTGGGCCACCGCCTGCGCAAAGGTGTGCAGCAGGCCCTCGGTGTCCGGTGCCTCAGCCAGCTGCAGCGCACGCTCCAGGACGTGGGTGCGGTACCCCTGCCCGCCCCAGTGCCCGATCGCGTCGCTGATGCGCGTGCGCCAGGTGTCGACGTGCTGCTGCACGACGCTGGTGACCTCGGAGATGAAGCTGGCGAAGTCGTCCTCCGTGGAGGGACGCCGCCGCGGCAGGGCGACGCCGAGCGAGGCCGCCAGCTCCGCGATCGACACGGGCTCGTCGCCCAGGGCGAGCTGCGCCGTCAGGCGATTCAACGCGCCGTGCAACTCACGCACGTTCGCAAACTCGTACCGGGCGAGTTCGTCGAGCAGCGCGACGGGAATCCCCTGTTCGCGCTCCCGCGTGATCGCGCGCAGGATCGCGGCCCTGGTCTCGAAATCCGGTCGCCCGACGTCGGCGATCAAGCCGCCCTGCATGCGCGCGAGAAGGCGGTCATCCACGTCCGCGATCTCGCTCGGGGGGCGGTCGCTCGTGAGCACGATCTGCCGCCCCTGCGCGTGCAGCGCCTCGAACAGGCGCATCAGCTCGGCCTGCGTCTCCTGACGGCCCGACAGGAACTGGATGTCGTCGAGCAGCAGCAGATCGACGGCGTGCCAGCGCGCGCCCCACGACTCGATCGTGCCGGCGGCGACCGCCGCATGCCACCCGTCGACGAACGTCAGCGTCGGCATGTACTCCCAGCGCAGCGTCTGCTCCTGGGCCGAGGCCAGATGCGCGATCGCCCCCAGCAGGTGCGTCTTGCCCAGCCCCGACGCCCCGTAGATGACCAGCGGGTTGTACACACGGCCCGGCGACTCGGCGACCGCGCGCCCCGCCGCCGCCGCCAGCCGGTTCGCGTGGCCGACGATCAGCGTGTCGAACCGCAGGCGTGCGTCGAGGCTCACTTACGCGCCTCCTCCACCGCCGGGCGCCAGACGCCGCAACACCGCCTCCGAGATCCCGCGCAGCGTCTCGAACACGCCCGTGCCGTGGAGCGCGTCCGCCGAAAACGCGGGAACACCGCGGAAGTTCAGGTGCTCGTTCAACTCCTCGGGCGTGTGGATCAGCTCGCGCGGCAGATCCTGCTTGTTGTACTGCAGCACCAGCGGCACCGCCCGGGCGTCGACCCCGTGCTCGGCGAGGTTCGCGTGGAGGTCCTGGAGGCTTTCGACGTTCTCCTCGAGCTGACGGCTCTGACTGTCGGCGACGAAGACGACGCCGTCGGCCCCTTGCAGCACCAGCTTGCGCGTGGTGCGGTAGTACACCTGCCCCGGCACCGTGTACAGCTGGAACCGCGTGGTGAAGCCCGAAATGGTGCCGAGGTCCAGCGGGAGGAAGTCGAAGAACAGCGTGCGGTCGGTCCGCGTCGCCAGCGACACCATCTCACCCTTGCGGTCGGCGGGCACCTGCCCGTGGATGTACTGCAGGTTGGTCGTCTTCCCCGACCGCCCCGGACCGTAGTAGACGATCTTGCACACGATTTCCCGCGTCGCGTAGTTGACGAGTGACATCAGCCCCCCCGACCGAAGAGCACCGCTAGGTTTCGATTCAACTCCTGCTCGAAGTCTACTGCCAGTGCGAGGCCCTGCGGTGCCGGTGCCGGCGCCACCTCGGCAAGGGCGCGCTGCAGGTCGGGCAGGAACACCTGGATCAGCCCCAGGGAACTGTTCTCCCCGAACACGACGAGCAGCAGCACGTCACCGCGACCCGTCGGCAGCGTCGCCACGAACACCTGCCGTTCGGCACCGGCGTAGTGCATGGTGTGGAAGGGCCGGCCGTCCAACTGCCGCCCCAGCTCGCCCGAGGACGCGTGAATGGCGGCCGTCAGCGCACAGGCCGTCATCACGTCGGCCGCGCGCCGGAAACCGACCTGCGCCAGCACCTGGCCGTTCGTGTACAGCAGAACGGCCGCGTCCACGCACGCCTCATCAAGGAACGCGCGGAGCGGCGCCTCGACCCAGGCTTCCGCGACCTGCATCACGCCCGCAGCGCCGCGCGCGCGGCCAGCAGTTCGACGCGCAACCGCGCGAGGTTCGTGCGTGGGTCAGCCACGGCCGCGAGCACGACCCCGTCGGCTTCGACGGCGCACAGGCACCCTTGCTCGGCGTCGAGCTGCAGGAACTCGAACGCCCCGGCGTCGGCCGATCGCGCCGATTGCGCGGTCTTGCGGACCAGTGACGCCACCAGCGCCGCCACGACCGCCCCGCGCATCCCGACCGGCACCGCCGCGTCGATGATGACTCCGTCGCGGGCGTCGACGACCAGGCACGCCGTCACGCCGCGAATGCGGATGATCCGTTGCAGCAGGGCGGCGAACGGGTGCGTGGTCACCACGCATCCTCCGCATGCAGGGCCTCGAGGTGCGCGGCGGCGGCGCGCACCGCGCGCCGCAGGGCGCCCATGGGCATGGTCGTCGGTGCGGCCCCGAGGAGAACGCCGCCGTCGGCGGCCGGGACCACCATCAAGGTCGCCGCCGTGCCCTCGACGGTGACCATCCGCCA
>CAYSFN010000071.1:0-12459 GCA_964430045.1 uncultured Gemmatimonadaceae bacterium | reverse complement strand
GCTGGTCGTCGCCTACGCACTGGCCGGCACCATGGACATCGACCTCGACCGCGAGCCCCTGGGGATCGGCACCGACGGGCCCGTGTTCCTGCGCGACATCTGGCCCAGCGCGCAGGACGTGGCCGACGTGGTGCTGACGCACGTGAAGCGCGAGCACTTCACCACGCAGTACGCCGACGTGTTCGCCGGCGACGCGCAGTGGCAGGGCATCGACACGCCCGAGGGCGCGCGCTACGCCTGGGATGCCCGCAGCACCTACGTGAAGCACCCGCCGTACTTCGAGGGCATGACGATGACGCCGCCGGGCGTGCAGCCCATCCGCGGGGCGCGCGTGCTCGGCATGTTCGGCGACTCCATCACCACCGACCACATTTCGCCGGCGGGCGCCATCGCCGCCAGGTCACCGGCGGGCGAGTGGCTGCTCTCCCTGGGCGTGTCCAAGTCGGACTTCAATTCGTATGGGGCCCGGCGCGGCAACCACGAGGTGATGATGCGCGGCACCTTCGCCAACATCCGCCTCAAGAACGACCTCACCCCGGGAATGGAAGGGTGGTGGACGCGCACCGCGCCCGACGCCGAGCCGACCTCGTTCTTCGCGGCGGCGCAGGAGTACGCGGCCACCGGCACGCCGCTGGTCGTCATTGCCGGCAAGGAGTACGGCACCGGGTCCTCGCGCGACTGGGCGGCCAAGGGCACGGCGCTGCTCGGTGTGCGCACCGTGATCGCGGAGTCGTTCGAGCGCATCCATCGCAGCAACCTCGTGGGCATGGGCATCCTGCCGCTGGAATTCGTCGACGGCGCCACGCGGCAGTCGCTGGGGCTCAGCGGCTACGAGACCATCGAGATCGAGGGCCTCGGCGGCACGATGGCCCCGCGCGCGGTGCTCACCGTGCGCGCCACGTCCCCGGACGGCACGGTGATCCGCTTCCCCGCCCGCTCGCGCATCGACACGCCGGCGGAGCTGGAGTACTACAGGCACGGCGGCATCCTGCCGTACGTGCTGCGCGGCCTGGCCTCGTAGCCCGGTGCACATCACCGTCGTCGCGAATCCGGCGGCGGGCGGCGGCCGGGGTCAGCGCGTCATTGCGCGGCTCCGGCCGCTGTTGCTGGCGCGCGGTGTGTCGGACATCCGCGAGACGCGCGCCCAGGGGGACGAAGCCACGCTCACCGCCGCGGCAATCGCCGACGGCGCGACCAGTATCATCGCGGTCGGCGGCGACGGGACCTGGTCGCGCTGCGCGGCCGTGCTGGGCGCGGCCCGCAGTACGACCTCGCTCGCGCTGCTCGCCGCAGGGCGCGGCAACGACTTCGCCAGGACCCCCGGCCTCCCCGTCCACGATCACCTGCGGACGCTGGCGCTGGCGCAGCAGCAGCGGTGGCGCGCCTGCGACCTTGGTCGCGTGGACGACACCTGGTTCCTGAACGTGGCGGGCTTCGGCTTCGACGCCCACGTGCTGGCGCGGGCGCAGCACGCGGGGGGTGGGAGGTTCGCCTACGCCGGCGTCGCGCTGCGTGCGCTGGCGTCGTACCGGCCAGTGCAGGTCGCAGTCGACGACGCCCCGCCGCGCGACACCCTGCTCCTCGCGGTGGCGAACGGGGCGCACTTCGGCGGCACCTTTCACGTCGCGCCGGGCGCGGCCCTCGACGACGGATTGCTGGACGTGGTGCAGGTCGCCGACCTGCCGCCGTGGCGCCGCCTGCCCGTGCTGGCGGCAGCCGTGCGCGGGCGCCATGTTCAGCACGCGGCGGCATCGCATCGTGCGGTGCCTGCGGCCACACTGACCTTCGCCGAGCCCCCGGTGTATCAGGCGGACGGGGAGCTGCATCGGGCGACCGCGCGCACGCTGCGCGTCAGCGTCGCACCCGGGGCGTTGCGACTGGTGGCACCCTGATCTCTCCATCGACCGCATGACCCGACCCTTCCTCCGTTCACTGCACCGCCCATGCACGCTGGCGCTCGCCGCGGTGCTGGCAGTGCCCGCCGTGTCGGCAGCGCATGCGCAGCGCCCGGCCGCCGCGAGCGTCTCCACCATTGCGCTCACGGCCGGTGGCGTGGAGTTCCCGGAGCCCTTCACGGAGGTCACCGGCCTGCACGAGCTGCGTGACGGGCGCGTGCTCCTGCTCGACAACCGGGAGTCGTCGCTGCAACGCATCGACTTTGCGGCACGCAGCGCCACCCCCGCGCTGCAACGGGGCGGCGGGCCGACCGAGGCACAGTTCCCGATCATCCTCATCAAGAGCCCGGGTGATCGCCCGGTGATCTTCGACGCCCGGCAGGCCCGTCTCCTGTTCTTCGACGCGGCGGGCACGCCGACGCGGACCGTCTCCCTGGCCCGCGACCCGATGGCCGTGATGGAACTCGGCGTCCCCATCGCCCAGGACCACGCGGGGCGCCTCTATGCCGTCGGCTCGGGATTTCGGATGCCCGCGCCGGGCACGAGGGGGGAACCACGCCTCGACGACAGCGTCGCCCTCATGCGCTTCGTGCCGGGTGAACCCCGGCGCGACACCCTCGCCATCCTGCCCAACCCCGCGTCGGCCGGCGGCCCCAGAACCGAAATGACGCCCGGGGGAGTGACCCTCACGACCACGGCACCCGACGGCAGCCCGACATCTGCGTTCACCGTGCTGTCGGACGGGCGCGTCGCACAGCTCGCGGACGGCACGTACCAAGTGCGCTTCCTCGCCGCCGACGGCACGCGCAGCGTCGGTCCGCTCCTCCCCGGCGACCGCATCCCCGTGACGCCCGCCATGCGGCGTGCGGCGCTGGACTCCGCGCGTGTGCGCGCCGAAGCGGCCCTGGCGGGGTCGCGGCGGCTGATGGAGAGTCAGATGGCCAGCATGGGGGCGGCCGGCGCGTCGGCCCAGATGCCGACGGTCACGGCCAAGGTGCTCGAGCCCGCGAGCTGGGCCACGACGGTCGCCCCCTATGCGGGCCTCCTGGACGATGGGAACACGGCACTCTGGGTCGCCGTCCCGTCGGACATCTTTCACACCATCGCGCGCTACGACGTGCTCGACGGCAGCGGAGCGCTCGTGGCCCGTGTCACCCTGGCCAGCGGCGAGCACCTGGCCAAGGTCACGACCACGGCGGTGTACACCACACGGAAGGATGCCGACGACCTGGTGTACCTCAAGCGGTATCCGCTGCCCGCCGCCCTCACCCGCTAGTCGATGCCGCCGCCGCACATGCTGTTCACTGGGGCAGGATTGCCCGTGCTCCTGCCCTCAGCGCTCCCTCACCCCGATCCCTGCCGATGATGCGTTTCCGCTCGCTCACCCTCGCCCTCGCCGTTCCGGCGGCATTGCTCGCCGTCCCCGCCTGCGCTCAGCAGCCCGCCGCCGGCCCCAACGTCGGCGACATGGCCCCGGCGTTCAGCGCGGCGGCCGCCTCCAAGGCCGGCCCGCTCGCCGCCCCCATCACCCTGGCCTCGCTCAAGGGCAAGACCATCGTCCTCGCGTTCTTCCCGCGCGCGCGCACCAGCGGCTGCACCGCGCAAATGGAGGCCTACCGCGATCAGTACGCCGACCTCTTTGCCGGGGGCGACGACGTCGTCCTCCTCGGCGTCTCGACGGACGCCGACACGACGCTGGCCAACTGGGCCAGGGAAAAGGACTTCCCCTTCCAGTTCCTCAGCGACGCGAGCGGCGAGGTCGGGCAGGCCTATGGCACCCTCTCCGGGCCCACCGGTTCGGCGCGCCGCTACCTGTACGTGATCGATCCGCAGGGCCGCATCACCCACGCGGTGAAGCCCGTGAACCCGTTCTCGCCCGGCCAGTACACCGAGCTGGGTGCTGCGGTGAAGCAGGCCAAGAGCGGCACCTGACGCACGGCATGTCCGCGCGCCACACGCTGCTGCACCTGTTCGACGCCGCGGTCGCCGAGGCCGACCCCCTGGCCCCGACGCGCGACGTGCTCGGCGCGCGTCTCGCCGAGCGCAGCGACGACAACCGCGGGTGGGTCATCGCCGTGGGAAAGGGGGCCGGCCGCATGGCCAGGGGCGCGCGGCTTGCCGCAGCGGACTGTGAACTGGAGCTCGCTGGCGGCCTGATCGTCGCCCACGAGCCCGCGGCAGCATCGTCGGACACGCCCTTCGAGGCATTGGTCAGCGATCACCCCGTCCCGGGCGCGCGGGCGCGGCACGCAGCCACGCGGCTCGGCCTGTTCGCACAGGCCGTGAGTCCGGGCGACCACGTGCTCCTGCTGGTGTCGGGCGGCACCTCGTCCCTGCTGGCGGCACCGGTCGCGGGGGTGACCGACGCTGCACTCGACCATCTGTGGCGCCTGCTGCTCGGGGCCGGCTCCGCGACCGACGTCCGCGTGATGAACACCATCCGGCGCCGATTCCTGCGCTGGGGCGGAGGGCGGCTCGCACAGGCGCTGGCAGGAGCGCGGTTGCACCAGGTGCTGCTCTCGGACGTGGTCGGCGACGACCCGGCGATCATCGGCTCGGGGCCGGCCATCCCCGACGCGGCCCGTGCCGCCGCCGGCCTCGCGCTCCTGCGCGAGCATCGCATCATCGGCCGCGTCGACGCCAGCATCATCGCACACCTCGACGACGTGGTGTCGGGCCTGCGCCCCGAGACGCCCAAACCCAGCGACCCGGTCTTCCGCACCGTCGACCCTCCCATCGTCCTCGGACGCGCCCGCCTGCACGACGGCATGGTCCGCGCGGCGAAGGCCGCGGGGCACGTCGTGATGCTGCACCGCAACCCGCTGGTCGGCCCGGCCTCGACGGCGGGGCGCGCCCTCGCGCACACGCTCGCCGAGTCCGCCGCGCCGGGCATCCACTGCTGGACCGGCGAGACCACCGTGGACCTGGGACGCCACCACGGACGCGGCGGGCGCTCCCAGGAGCTTGCCTTGTCGGCGGCGCTCTCGCTCTCGCGCCTGGGCCCGCCGGGCGAGCGGGTCACCCTGCTGGCGGCCGGCACGGACGGCCGCGACGGTCCCACGGACGCCGCGGGCGCGGTCGTCGATGCCGGCACGGCGTCGCGCATCATCGCGGCGGGCTTCGACCCCGACGCGTCTCTCGCCCGGCACGACGCCTACCCCGCCCTCGACGCGGCCGAGGCCCTGATCCGCACCGGCGCCACGGGCACCAACGTCGCCGATATCGTGATCGCACTGGTGCGGTAGATTTCCCGGATGAGCCAGCGCCCCTTCACCATCGGCCTGATCCAGATGGCCGTTCCGACCGACCGCCACGACGCGGTCGCCGCCGCCGTCGCCCGCGTTCGCGAGGCCGCACGCCGCGGTGCGCAGGTCATCTGCCTGCAGGAACTCTTCAACGCGCCGTACTTCTGCAAGTCGCTCGACGCCGCGCGCTTCGACCTCGCCGAGCCGATCCCCGGGCCCACGACCGACACCATGCAGGCGCTGGCCCGGGAGCTGGAGGTCGTGCTCATCGTGCCGCTCTACGAGCGCGAGGCGGCGGGCGTCTACCGCAACTCGGCGGCCATCATCGACGCGGACGGTGCACTGCTCGGCGTGTACCGCAAGATGCACATCCCGCACGACCCGATGTTCGAGGAGAAGTACTACTTCGCGCCCGGCGACGTGGGCCCCGACCTGCGGCACGACACGCACCCGGGCATCAACGGCTTCCGCGTGTGGCGCACCCGGTACGCCGACGTCGGCGTGCTGATCTGCTGGGATCAGTGGTACCCCGAAGCCGCGCGCATCACGGCGCTGCTGGGCGCGCAGGTGCTGTTCTACCCGACGGCCATCGGCTGGCACCCCGCGGAGAAGGACGAATGGGGCGCCGCGCAGGTCGATGCCTGGCGCACGGCGCAGCGCGCGCACGCGATCGCCAACGGCGTGTACGTGGCGGCGCCCAACCGCGTGGGCTTCGAGCCCGAGCCCGGCACCAACGGGCTGGAGTTCTTCGGCCAGTCGTTCGTGGCCGATCCCTTCGGCCGCCTCATCGCCGACGCGGGGGAGCAGGACGAGATCCTCGTGGCCGAGGTCAGGCCCGCGTTGATCGAGGAGGTCCGCCGCAACTGGCCGTTCCTGCGTGATCGGCGCATCGATGCCTACGCGCCCCTGACCTCGCGCTGGCTGGGGTCGTGAGCGCGCTGCACTGGCCCGCCGAGTGGGAGCCGCACCGCGCGACGTGGATCGGCTGGCCGCATCACGAGCCCGACTGGCCGGGCAAGTTCGCGCCCATCCCGTGGGTGTATGCCGAGATCGTGCGGGTGCTGGCGGGGCATGAACTGGTCGAGATCCTCGTGCACGACGAACGCGTCGCGCAGGAGGCGGAGGCCTGCCTCACCGCGCACGGCGTGCACCCGGACCACTACCGCCTCCACCGGCAGCGCACGGACCGCGTGTGGCTGCGCGACTCCGGCGCCACCGCGGTGCGCGACGCCACCGGGGCGCTGCTGTGGCAGCACTGGGGGTTCAATGCCTGGGCCAAGTACGACAACGCCGCCGACGACGCGCACGTGGGGCAGCTGATGGCGCAGGTGAGCGGGCTGCCGCGGCGTGAGCCGCAGCGTCCCGACGGCCGCGGGCGCCTGATCCTCGAGGGTGGGGGCATCGAGACGGACGGCTGCGGCACGATGCTCGTCACCGAGGAGTGGCTGCTCAGCGACACGCAGGTGCGGAACCCGGGCATGACGCGCGCGGACTACGAGCGCGCCTTCGCGGCGGAGCTGGGCATCACCAAAACCCTCTGGCTGGGCGAAGGGTGCATCGGGGACGACACCCACGGCCACGTCGACGACGTCGCCCGCTTCGTGGCGCCCGGCGTGGTGGTGGTGGCGCACGAGGAGGACCCGGCCGACGAGAACCACGCACGCTCCGCGGACAACCTCAGGCGGCTCAACGGCGTGACCGACGCGCGGGGCGAGCTGATCACCGTGCTGACGCTGCCCTACCCCCGCGCCGTGATGATGGACGGCGTGCGCCTGCCGGCGAGCTACGCCAACTTCTACATCGCCAACGGCGTGGTGCTTGTGCCCACCTTCAACGACCCCAACGACCGCATTGCGCTGGACCTGTTGTCGGAGTGCTTCACGGACCGCAGCGTCGTGGGCATCCACGCCGTCGACCTGGTCTGGGGGCTGGGCACACTGCACTGCCTGAGTCAGCAGGAGCCGGCGGCGGGGTAGCACGTGTGACCAGTTCTCCTGGCCACACAACCCCGTCCCCCCGCGCACCCCACCCGCCACACGCGTAACTTTCCCTGATGTCCGACGCCACCCTCGACGCCCTGCGCACCGCGCTCGGCGCGCAATACGACGTCCACCGCCGCCTGGGCCAGGGCGGAATGGGCTCCGTGTACCTCGCCCGCGACCGCACGCTGGACCGCGACGTCGCGGTGAAGGTCATCAACAGCGAGGTCGCGTCGAACGCCGCACTGCGCGAGCGCTTCCTGCTCGAAGCGCGCACCGTCGCCAAGCTGCGCCACCCGGGCATCGTGTCGGTGTTCGCCGCCGGCGAGACCGACGGCCTGCTGTACTTCGTGATGGAGTACGTGCCCGGCGAGTCGCTGCGCGAGCGCCTGGTGCGCGAGCAGCGCCTCAGCCCTGCCGACGGCGTGCGCATCCTGCGCGAGATCGCGCTCGCGCTCAACTACGCGCACGCGCAGGGCCTCATCCATCGCGACGTCAAGCCCGAGAACATCCTGCTCGACAGCGAGTCGGGCCGCGCCATGCTCACCGACTTCGGCGTCGCCCGCGCCCTCGAAGCGGGCGGCAACATCACCGGCACCGGGATGATCCTCGGCTCGCCGCGCTACATGTCGCCGGAGCAGGCCTCCGGCGACCACGCCCTGGACGGTCGCTCGGACCTGTACGCACTGGCGCTGGTGGCCTATGAGTGCTTCAGCGGCGCCGCGGCGGTGCAGGCGCAGACGGCGGCGGCGATGATGATGAAGCATCTCACCGAGACACCGACGCCGCTCGAGAGCGTGTCGACCAATCTGCCGCCGACGCTGATCCGCGCCATCGAGCGCGGACTCGCCAAGGATCCCGCGGCGCGCTGGCAGACGGGCAACGCGTTCGCCGCGGCGCTGACCGGCGACGCCGGGAGCGCGAGCGCCGCGACGCCGGCGCCGGGGCGTCGCCGCAAGGGCATCGGGGCGGTGGTCGCGGTCGGGGCCGCGTTGCTGGCCGTGTTCATCACCACGCGGAATCGCGACGACGCCCCGGGCGGCGGCACCGACGAGTCCGGCGCGAGTTCCTACGTCGTCGCGCCCTTCGAGATCCAGAGCGGCGATCCCGCGGTCACCTGGCTGCGCGAAGGCGCGGTCAACATGCTCACGCTCACGCTCGGTCAGTGGTCCGACCTGCGCGTGGTGGACTACGAGCGCACGCTGGCCCTGCTCGACGCCGAGGGCCTGGCCGACAAGCTGCGGCTCTCGATCGACGACGCGCGGGCCCTCGCGCGCCGCGCGCGGGCCGGCCGCGTGCTCACCGGGCAGATCCAGACCACGCGCGACTCGCTGCGCGTGATCGCCAAGCTCTACGACGCACGGCGCGGCGAGATGCTCGAACAAGCCGAGGAGTCGGGTGCCCTGGGCGACGATCCCCGCCCGGTGTTCGACCGCCTCGCGCGGCGCCTGCTGAACGTCGCCGGCGGGCCCGCGTCGATGGTGGAGCTGATGCAGGCCACCACGTCGAACCTCACGGCGTACCGCGCCTATCTCACCGGCGTGCGCCTGCTGCAGAGCTGGCGCCTGTCCGAGGCCGACTCGGCCTTCCGCGTCGCGATCGCCGAGGATTCGTCCTTCGCGCTGGCCTATCACAAACGGGCGCTCGCCGTGGGATGGTCCGAGGCCACGGGGCCGGACTACATCGGCTCCGCCACACGGGCCTTCGACCTGGCGGGTCGGCTGCCGCCGCGCGAACGGGCGCTGGTCGAGGGGCACTACTACCTCGCCACCGGGCTGAGCGGCGGCATGGGCAGCCCCACCGATGAGAACCTCGCCCATTTCGAGAAGGCGGTGGCGACCTACGCGGCGCTCATCGCCCGGGACTCGCTGGTGGCCGAGGCATGGTACGGCTGGGCCGACGCCAACTTCCATGGGCGCAGCGGCACCGACCTCGCGCTGCTGCGCGTGCGGACCAACAACGCGCTCAAGGGCTTCCACCGCACGCTGGCCGTCGATTCGAGCTTCCACCTGGCGTACTCGCACCTGGTGCAGCTCTACAACCAGGCCTCGCAGCCCAACCAGGGGGTGCTGATCGACGCCGACACGACCGTCCTGATCACGTCGGATCAGGCGGTAGCCGCCTTCGGTGGCCCCCAGGCGATTGCGCGCGTGGTGGCCTCCGCCGGCGCGCGCGGCATCGAGATCTCGCGCGCGTGGGCGCGCAGCGACCCGGATGCCGCACAGCCGCTGGTGCAACTGGCGCAGAGCTACGCCCAGGCCGACCTGCCCGACAGTGCCGTCGCCGTGCTGCGGCGTGCCCGCGTGTCGGCGCCGGAACAACGGGCGACGATCCGCTTCGAGCTCGCCAGGCATCTGCTGACCACCTCCGACACCGCGCTCGCGACCTTCGTCCGCGAAACCCTCGACAGTCTCTCGCCCGCCGTGCTGGAGCGCGTGCCGATGTTCGCGCGCTTCCAGGGAGTCGGTGCGCTGCTCGCGGCGGCGGCCACCACCGGCGACGCCGCGCTCGTCGATCGCGTCTCGAGCACGTTCGCCGTGAATGAGCGCGCGCTGCCCGAAATGCAGAGCCTGGTCACGTGGAGCGCCGCGGTGCTCAAGGTCGCGATGGGCGCACCCATCACGCGCGAGGTGGCGACGGCGCTGCGCACGGCGATCACCACGATCGACGCGATGAACCCGGCCATGGCCCCGCAGGCGCGCTATGGCTCGCTGAGCAACGTGTACCTGGCGGCCTACCTCACGCGCGACACGGTCTTCCGCAGCGCCCTCGAACGCTGGCTCGGTCAGCAGGCGCTCGGCTACACCGAGTTCGACGCGCTCACGGCACTCGATCGCGGCGACTCCGCCACGGCACGCCAGATCGTCACCACTTTCCCCAACCCGGACTCGATCCCCAACGCGCGCTTCGCCTATGGGGGCATGCGCACGATCGCGCGCGCCGAGGTGCTGGCGCGTCTCGGGCTCCCGCGCCAGGCCGCGCAGATGTACGAGGCGGCCGACCCGCGCCGCTTCGTCGTGCAGGCGCTGGCCGAACCCGGCTACGTGCTCTGGGTGCGCGCATTGGTGGATCGCGCGCGACTCTGGGCCGAGGTCGGTGAGACGCAGAAGGCGATCGCGTCCTACGAGGCCTTCCTCATGCGCTGGCGAGCGACCGATGGGCCGGCCGCGGCACTGCAGGCGGCCGCCCAGCGCGAGCTCGCGGCCCTGCGCGACGCGCCGCGGGCGCGCTAGGGCGCCGGGCGCCCGGGGCCGTCGCGGAACAGCACGCCCGTGACGGCCAGCACCCACAGGTAGGGCAGCAGGAACCACTCGAGGCGTGCCCCGCGACCCACGTGCAGCGCGCCCAGCACCGCCACCCAGAACGCCAGCGTGGTGGCGATGACCGCCGCCCAGTCCCACCAACGCGGCGCGCGGCGCACCACCATCCACGCCACGAGGCCCAGCGCGCCCGCGATCAGCAGGGCGGCGGACAACACGCTGCGCGTGGCCTCGGTCATCGGGACGACGTCGCGCCGCGCGACCGTGCAGAACGCGAGCACGGCCCACGGCCCCCAGAGCGCAAGCCGCCGCACCAGGGCCACGCGGGTGTGTACGAAGGAGTCGGACATTATCTTCACAATACACGTCCACGCATCAGCCTCTCAAGTCGGAGGCATCCGCACACTGGCTCCAACGGTAGGTCGCAGCGGTTGTACCTTTCGGGCACCCATGCCCGCCCCACGCCCCGTCCTCGTCCTCCTCTCCGGCGGTCTCGACAGCGCCACCGTGCTCGCCGAGGTCGCCGCCACCGGCGCGCACATCACCGCCCTGTCGTTCCGCTACGGCCAGCGCCACGCGCACGAGCTTGTCGCGGCCCGCGCCCTCGTGGCGCACTACGGCGTCGCGCGCCACGAGATCATCGACATCGACCTGCGCAGCGTCGGCGGCTCGGCGCTCACCGACGCGAACATCGCCGTGCCCAAGGACCGCGACGTCGGCACCGCGCACGACGTGCCCGTCACCTACGTGCCGGCCCGCAACACCATCTTCCTCAGCTACGCGCTGGCGTGGGCCGAGGTGCTGGGGATCACGGACATCTACGTGGGCGTGAACGCGGTGGACTACTCGGGCTATCCCGACTGCCGCCCGGCGTACATCGCCGCCTTCGCCGCCATGGCGAACCTCGCCACGCGCGCGGGCATCGAGGGCAGTGCGCGCCTCGAACTGCACACCCCGCTCATCGCCCTGTCCAAGGCCGGGATCATCCAGCGCGGCACCGCGCTGGGCGTGCCCTACGCGCTGACGACGAGCTGCTATGACCCGGCCGCGGACGGTGCGGCCTGCGGACACTGCGACAGTTGCACCCTGCGGCGCGAGGGCTTCGCGGCGGCCGGTGTGCCCGACCCCACGCGCTACGTGGCGACCGCGTGAGCTACACGGTCAAGGAGATCTTCTACACGCTCCAGGGCGAGGGCGTGCACGCCGGGCGCCCCGCCGTGTTCCTGCGCTTCAGCGGCTGCAACCTGTGGACCGGCCGCGAGCAGGACCGCGCGCATGCGGTCTGCCAGTTCTGCGACACGGACTTCGTGGGCGTGGGCCCGGACGGCGGCAGGTTCGCCACGGCAGCCGCGCTCGCCGACGCCGTCGCCGCCCACTGGCCGCAGGGTGAGCGCGGTACGCCCTACGTGGTGTGCACCGGCGGGGAACCGCTCCTGCAGCTCGACACCGCAGCCGTCGACGCACTGCACGCGCGCGGCTTCACCGTCGCGGTCGAGACCAACGGCACGCAGCCCGCACCGCCGGGCATCGACTGGATCTGCGTGAGCCCCAAGGCCCAAGCGACGCTGGTCCTCACCCACGGCGACGAACTGAAGCTCGTGTACCCGCAGGCCGCCGCGATGCCCGAACGCTTTGCCGCGCTGGACTTCACGCACTTCTCGCTGCAGCCGCTCGACGGCCCCGACACCGCCGCCAACACCCGCGCCGCGCTCGCCTACTGCCTCGCGCATCCGCAGTGGCGGCTCTCGCTGCAAACGCACAAAGCCCTGGGGATCCGCTGATGCCACCCGTGATGGACCTCTTCGCCACCTTCGAACTGGCCAGCGCGCGCACCCTGCCGGCGCTCGACGCCGCACACCCCTGCGCGCGCCTGCACGGCCACACGTTCACGGTGATCCTCACCGTGCGCGGACCGCTGGACCCGGCCTACGGCTGGGTGATGGACTTCGCCGACGTCGAACGCGCCTGGGGGCCGCTCCAGGCACAGCTCGACCACGTGCATCTCAACACCGTGCCGGGCCTGGAGAACGCGACCACCGAGCATCTCGCCCTGTTCATCTGGGAACGGCTCGCGCCCACC
>CAYSFN010000070.1:0-12948 GCA_964430045.1 uncultured Gemmatimonadaceae bacterium | reverse complement strand
GCACTCGCGGCCCTCGCCTGCTGCGTGGTGGCGGCGCCGATCGCCGCCCAGACCCAGTGGCAGCGCGCCAACGAGTACGGTCCCCGCGGCGCCGACACTCTCAGCGCGGCCGCCATCGCCGACTCGCTCGCGGTGCTCCGCACGCTCGACTCCCTGGTGCGCCGCGAGCCGAACAACGCCGAGGCATGGTTCCGCCGCGGCATGGTCGCGTGGGCGCTGGCGGTGCGCGACACCGTGCCGCCGCCGGTCGGCAGCATCGACTGGCGCTGGCTTGGCCACCTCGCCGACACGTCGTTCCGGCGCGCCGCCTTCGCCGCGCCCAATGACTCGCGCTACCACCTCGCGGCAGGCCGCTATCTGCTGGCCAGCGGCAACCCCTTCGCGCGGACGGGCGCGGATCCGCACTTCGGGCGAGCGGTCGAGGCGGCGCGCCTCGGCTCGGATGCCTGGGCGCTGGCCGACGCGGCCATCGAGCACGGCCGCGTGGCGTGGCGGCGCTACGATCAGTTCGCGTATCGCCTCCCCACCACCAGCGGTGCGCTGCGGGCGCTGACCGACGGCTTGCAGTCCGACGGCATGATCACCGGCACGCTGCGCAGCATCGTGGATGGTGCGCGGGACGCCCTGGGGTTCTTTGGTGTCTCGACCGGCGGTGCGGGCTACTACGAGGAGGCCGAGCTGCTCTTTCGCGAGGCCGTCACGGCGGCGCCCGATCATCCGCGCGCGTTCCGCCAGTTGGCGATGCTGCTCGCCGAGAAGGGGCGCTGGACCGAGCTCACGCCGATCGCGCAGGAGCGAACGGCCCGCGCGCCGTGGGACCCGCTCGGATGGATGGCGCTCGGCCTCGCGCTGCACCGGCGGGGGGACCTCGACGCGGCGACCGCCGCGTACGAGCAGGCCATCAATGCGATGGATGCCGCGGACATCGCACGACTCGATCAGCTCGAACGCATCCTCCGTCCCACCGACGCCGCGACGCGCCAGCAGGCCACGGGCGCCGACCGCGCGGCCACGGCGCGCGCGTATTGGATGTTCGCTGATCCCCTGTGGTCGCAGGCGGGCAACGAGGTGCGCGTCGAGTTCCTCGCACGCGTCACCTTCGCCGAGTTGCGATGGACGGTGGACGAACTGGGCGTGCGTGGCGCCGACTCGGACCGTGGCGACGTGCACATCCGCTACGGGCCGCCGGACTTCCAGCTGGCCTGGGGCGCCGAACCGGACGCGCCGAACATGGAGGGGCGCTCCATCTCCATCCTCTGGGCCTACGAGCGGAGCGACCTGGCCTTCGTGTTCATGGCGCCGCCCAGCTTCGCGACGGCACGCGTGCCGATGATCGATCGTCAACTGGTCCTCGGCATCCAGGAAGCGATCCCGGTGCGATTCGACAACACCACGCGGCTGACCATCGATTCGCTGCCCGTGCGCGTGACCCGCTTCCGGGCGGCGGCCGACTCCGTCGACCTCATTGTCGCGGCGCTGCCACCGATCGACAGCATCGCCGCCGCGTCGATGCTGCGCGAACCGGTGCGCACCGATCTCTGGCTGCTCGGCGAGGGGCTCAACACCGTGCATCGCGACTCGATCCCGAACAGCACCCCGGGCCAGCGTGACTGGCAACGGCGTGTCCAGGCGGGCTCGTACATGTACCGGCTCGAGGCGAGCGCGGCTGCGTCGGAGCGCGCGGCGCGCGCGACCGCGCCGATCGTTGCGGATGCCGACCCCGCGACCGGGTTCACGACGTCGGGGTTCGGCGTGAGCGACCTGCTGCTCGCCACGCGGGCGCGGGAGCGTCGTGGCGTGGTGCCGCGTCGCTGGTCCGACCTCGACCTGGCCCCCCAGGTCGGGGCGCTGCGTCCCGGCTCGGCGATCTCCCTGGTCTGGGAGACCTACGGGCTGTCGGCGCGGGACGGCAATGCGGAGTACGCGGTGACGATCACCGCGCGGCGCGAACGCGGGACCGCCGGCCGGGTCACCGCGCGCATCCTTGGCGGCGTGTCCGGCCGCGCGAACGTGACGGCAGGCCGTGACCAGGTCGTCATCGCGTTCGACCGCGCGGTGTCCGCCGCGCCAGCCGTCGTGGACTTCTTCGAATTGTCGCTGGCCGAATCCCCGGAGGGCCGCTACGTGATCACCGTGGCCGTCACGGACAAGGCCACGGGCCTGACGTCGGAACGCTCCACCGTGCTGGAGATCGCCCGGTAGCGCTGCGCTCTGGCGCATGGGTGCGGCGCGTGTTAGCGTCGCACCTATGCGCCGCGCGTTGCTGTCATCCGTCGGCACCCTGGTGCTCGCCACGGCGGCTGCGCCGGTCGTTGGTGCGCAGCCGCCGACGCGCCAGATCGCCGCCGAGGCGGTGGCCGACTCGCTGGCCGTGCTGCGCGCCCTCACGGACTCCCTGCGCACGCGCACGGGCCCCGAGCACGCCGAGCTGCTGCACCGGCGCGGCATGCTGGCGTGGAGCTTGTCGCGCCGGGCGCAGGTCCCGCCGCCCGTCTCCGGGCTGTCGTGGCAGGCCCTGGGGCACATGGCCGACACGTCGCTGCGCCTCGCCGCGCTCATCACCCCTGACAGTGTGCGCTACGGCATCGCGGCCGGTCAGTACCTGGCGTCGACCTTCGGCGCATTCAATCGCGTGGCCGCGCGCCAGTTGTATCACGCGACGCGACGCCAGGCGGAGGCGTCCGGTGATCCCCGGTCGATCGGCCTCACCGCCCACGCGCTCGGGCGGATCGAATGGCGACTCTACCAGGCATTCGCGGACCGTGTGCTCGCCGTACCGGGCGACGTCTCGCCGGTCACGGCGGCGGCGGCCGACTTCACGCTGTTGCAGACCCAACGCCTGGGCGAGGCTGCGAGCCCCTCGCGCGCGGACGACGGGGGGGAGTCGCATTTTCTGGCCGCCGAGCGGGCCTTCGAGGAGGCGATGCGGCACCTGCCGGGTTCGCCGGAGCTGCTGCGCGACGCCGCAGGACCGCTGGTGGAACGTCGCCGCTGGAGTGAACTGCGCGCGGCGGCCGGCGGCGTGATGCGCCTCACCCCGGACGACGCCTGGGGCTACCTCGTCGGTGGCCTCGCGGCACAGCGGTTGGACGACTTCGCCGAGGCCGCGCGTCTGCTGCATCGTGGATTCGACCTGCTGCCGGCGGCGGAGCGCACGCGCCTGGACCGGCTGCAGCGCATCCTGCCACTGGAGGATTCCGCCGCCTTCAACGCGCTCCCGGCGGAGCAGCAGCAGACGCGCGCCGCCTTGTACTGGCTGCTGGCGGACCCCCTGTGGTCCGTCGTCGGTGACGAACCGCGCACGGAGTTCCTGGCGCGACTGGTGCAGGCCGAGCTGCGGCTCAGCATTCCGGACATCGAGGTCCTGGGCGCCGAGACCGATCGCGGCGAAATGCTGGTCCGGTGGGGGCCGCCGAAGGTGATCTTCACCGGTCGCGACCCGAGCAAGGATATCTCCACCTTCCTGCTGAGTCGCTGGAGCTGGACGGCCAGCGCCATCGAGAGTGCACGCCACGGCCACGCGACCCTGAATGCGTGGTTCTTCGGCCTGGAAGACCTGCCGTTCGCTCTGGATCGGCACGCGGGGACCCTCGAACTGCTGCGGGATGCGCCCGTGCGCTGGACCAACATCCTGCAGCATCGGATCGACTCGCTGCCCACGCAGACGGCACGTTTTCGCGGTGCACACGGCGTGGACGTGGTGTACGCGGCACGGGTCCCCGTGCGCGCCATCGAGTCGGAGTCGATCCTGCGTAGCCAGACGACGGCCCACTGGTGGATCGTGCAGCCGGGCGGCGACACCGTCGCCCGCGACTCGACCACACTGCGCGGGACCGACGGCTACGTGACCTATCGCGCCACGGTGCCCGAGGGCACCTACGTCATGCGCGGCGAGGGCGTGCACGCGGGCTCCGTGCGCGCCGCGCGTGCGGCACGGGCCATCGCCACCGGCCCCGACGAGACCGCCGGGTTCATGACGCGCGGGTTCGGGATGAGCGACATCCTGCTGACGGAGGTCCCGGCGCGCTGGCGCGAGGCCCGCCGCTGGAGCGACCTCCCCGTGCGGCCGGTGCCTGGCGAGCATGATCGCCGCGCCCCGCTGCACATCCTGTGGGAGGTGTACGATGCGGGCGTGGACAATGGCCGCCACACGATCGACGTCGAAGTCCGGCTGGAGCGCGTGGTGCGGCGCGGGGCCGTGGCGCAGGCGGCCCGGGCCGCGATGCAGATCATCGGTGGCGGCCGCGGGTCGGCGCGGAGCGAGGACGGCGACGTGCGCGTGACGTTCCGCCGTTCGGAGTCGGCGCGCGACATCTTCCTCGACCAGTTCACGCTGTCGCTCGGCGAGTCGCTGCCCGGCGAGTACCGCCTGACGATCGAGATCACCGACGCGGTGACCGGCCTGCGGCGTGCACGCAGCAGCGACGTGGTGCTGCGATGATCACTCGCGGTGCGCGGAGCACCCGCATGGGACTCGGCGCGGCGGCCCTGCTGACGACCGCCGCCGGCGCGCAGGTGAGGCCCCAGTCGGAGTCCCTGGCACCCAGCGTGGTCGCCGAATCGCTGGCCGTGCTGCGGACCCTGGACGACTCCCTGCGCCGCCGGGCGCACCGCGCGGACCCCGACCTGTGGTTCCGGCGCGGCATGCTGGCGTGGTCCCTCTCCGTGCGTGGCGCCGAGCCGCCGCCGATCACGGGCGTCACGTGGCAGCGCTACGGCCACATGGCGGACACCTCGCTGCGCATCGCTGCGCGTCTGGCCCCGGACCGTGTCGAACTCGGTGTCGCAGCGGGACGCTACGTCGCCTCGGTGCCCGGGGTGTTCAACCGCGCGGTCGCGATGCGGGAGTTCGAGGCCTCGCTGCGTGTCGCCGAGGCGCGCGGCGAGCCCGGGGAAATCGCCCTCACGCTGCAGAGCATCGGGCGTGTGCAGTGGCGGTTGTACCAGCCGTACCACTTCGAGATGCGTCGCGGTGTCCGCGACGTTGGCGTGGCTGCGCGCAGAGGGATCACGGTGCGGGCCGATGCCGCGTTCCCCGAGCGGGAGGCGGGCCCGGCGACCGACCCTGATGCGTCGTTCCACGGCGAGTTCTACCTCCTGGCTGCCGAGCGTGCCTTGGCCCGGGCGCACGCGCTGCAGCCCGGTTCAGCAGAGATCGCCCGCGACCTCGCTGCGCTGCTGAGCCTCGGCGGCCGGTGGGACGAACTGGCGGAACTCGGGCGGAAACTCCTGGCGCACGACCCGCAGAGCGCGTGGGGCCCGAGCATACTGGGGCTGGCCGCGCAGCGGCGCGGCAGCGGCGACGCCGGCCGGTGGCTCACCCAGGGGTTGCGGGCGCTGCCGGACTCCCTCCAACGGCTGCTCGACGACCCGGCCCGGCTGATGACGGCGGCGGAGTCGACGCTGTTCGTGGCGCTCCCACCAGCGCAGCGCGAGGAGCGCACCCGCTGGTTCTGGTTGCTCACCGACCCGCTGTGGACCGTGCCAGACGACGACCCACGCACGGAGTTCCTTGCGCGTCTGGTGCAGGCCGACCTGCGGTACGGCGTGCCGGACATGGCGATCAGGGGCACGGAGACGGGACGGGGCGCCCTGCTCCTGCGATGGGGACCGCCGGTGTTCGATCGCAACATTCGCTACCGCGGGGCGCAGCTCAACACCGTGTCGTTCGCGGGTGGCGGTGGCGCGGAGTTCATCGGGATCGACCGATTCCACTTGATGGGGTCGGTGGACGAGCTGATCCGCACGCGGCCGGTCACATGGGCCAACGCGCAGACCCACCTGGTCGAGGACATCGCCGCACAAGTGGCACGATTCCGTGCGGGTGACACGCTGACCGACGTGCTGCTGGCCACGCGCATCCCGCTGGAGCGCCTGGACGCGGTGGCGCACCTGCGAGGCGCGACCACCGCGCATCACTGGCTGATCAAGGACGCCCGCGACACGGCATGGTACGACTCCGTGCGCGTGGACAGCGGCGACGGCTACGTGGCGAGGCCGCTGCGCGTCGGCCCCGGAACGTACGCCGCCCGTGTCGAAGCGCTGCGGGACGGGGCGACGCTCGCCGCGCGGGCACAGGGCATCGTGGTCACCTCGGATGACCCGACCGTGGGCTTCCGGTCGACAGGCTTCGGGGTCAGCGACGTGCTGCTCACCGAGGCGCCCGCGCGCGAAACCGCCGCCCGCCGCTGGCACGACGTCGCCGAGCGCGTGCTCGTCGGCGCGCACGACCGTGCGCAGCCGCTGCAACTGGCGTGGGAGATCTACGACGCGCCCGGCACCGGCACCGACGCCACGCTGCAGGTGCGCGTGCGCGTGGAGCGCACCGACGCGCCCGCTGCGGGCGTGCTGCGCAGCATCGTCGCACGGATCATCGGCGGCGGATCGGCGCGGGGGGACGACGTGGTGGAGGTCGAATACACCGCACCGCGGATCACCGGGCCCGTGCACCTCGAACGGTTCATGCTGGACCTGAGTCAGAGCGAGCCCGGGATGTACCGCGTCTCCGTCGACGTCACCGACGCGGCCGGTCGCATCCGACGCAGCGCACCGGCACCGCTGCACCTGCAATGATCGCGCCCCTGCAGGCCCGCGGCCTTCGCACCGCCGACTTCGACTTCGTGCTGCCACCGGAGCTGATCGCACAGACGCCCGCCCCGGAGCGCGACGCCAGCCGCCTGCTGGTCGTGGAGCGGGCCAGTGGGCGGATCGTGCACGCGCAGTTCCGCGACCTGCCGGGCATCATCCCCGCTGGCGACACGGTGGTGGTGAATCGCTCCCGTGTCCTCAAGGCGCGGTTGCTGGGCACCCGCGAGGGCGGTGGTCAGGCCGAGGTCCTGTTGCTGCAGCCGCGCGGCGGCGATCGCTGGGAGGCGATGGTCCGTCCGTCGGCGCGCATGAAGCCGGGGCACCGCATGCGGATCGCACCGGACGTGCACCTCGTGATCGAGGACGCGACCGACCAGGGCACGCGCCTGGTGCGCGTGGACGCGGCGCTCCCCATCGACGACCTGCTGGAACGGCATGGCCACGTCCCGCTGCCGCCGTACATCACGCGCGGGGACGATGCCGACGACGACGCGCGCTACCAGACCGTGTATGCCGCCGAGGCGGGCTCGGTCGCGGCGCCGACGGCGGGCCTGCACTTCACGCCCGGCGTGATCGACGCCCTGCGGGCGCGCGGGGTCGCGTGGGAGACCGTGCTGCTGCACGTGGGCGCCGGCACCTTCAAGCCCGTGGAGGTGGACGACCCCGCGGAACACGTGATGCACCACGAGCGCTTCACCCTGAGTGCGGAGACGGCCGACGCCCTCACCGCCACCCGGGCCCGCGGTGGCGCGGTGTGGGCCGTCGGCACCACCTCGCTGCGTGTACTGGAGAGCACCGTGGACCCGTCGGGGGCCTTCCATGCGGGGAGGGGATCCACCGATATCTTCATACGGCCGCCGTACACGGTGCGCGGGGCGGATCACCTGATCACGAACTTCCACCTCCCGAAGTCGACGCTGCTGATGCTCGTGGCGGCCTTCGCGGGGTATGAACTGACGATGGACGCCTACGCGACGGCCGTGGCCGCCGGGTACCGCTTCTACTCGTACGGAGACGCGATGTGCATCGTGTAACGTGCTGCGCCCTCGCGGTGCTGATCCTGGCGGCGTCCGACGGGCACGCGCAGCGTCCGCCGGGCGCGGACTCCATGACCGCGGCGGCGGCGGCCGAATCGCTGGCGGTGATCCGGCGCATCGACACCCTGCTCAAAGCGTCGCCGCGCGACCCGCAGTTGTGGCTGCGTCGCGGCCTCGCCGCCTGGTCCCTGGCCGAGCGCGACCGCTACGGCGACAGCACCATCAAGGGCGTGGATTGGACGCTGCTCCGGCGCATGGCCGACACCTCGCTGCGCATCGCGGTGCAGCTGGCGCCGGACGATCCGTCGATCATGATGGCGCTGGGCCAGTTGCACATCTCGTCGGGGCTGATCACGACGCGCATCCAGGCGTATGGACTGTTCGAAGATGCACTGGTGGCCGCACGCACGGCCGGCGACCCCCAACTGCTCTCCGAGGCGGCGATCGAAGCGGGCCGCACGCACTGGCGGCGCTACGAGCTCCACGCGCACCCGCATTATGAGGGCACCTTCGGCATGGAGGCGCAGGCCCTGGCCGAGAACCTGATGAAGGACTACGAGCGCGGGCAGACACGGGCGTGGGACCCCGACTCCGGGGCACGGCGCGTGCAGTACACGCGGCAGTCGGTCCGCTGGGCCCGGGACTCGATCCGCCGCGGTGCCGCCGAGACCATGGGCCAGGGCTTCGGCGGTGAGGCGGATTACATCCGCGCCGAAAATCACTTTCGGGAGGCCTACCACGCGAACCCGTCGTCGGTGCGCGCGTACCGTCACCTGGCCATGCTCTACGCCGAGCGGGAGCGGTGGTCGGAGCTGCGCACGCTCGCACGCGACCGGTTGCGTGAAGAGCCCCTGCACACCTGGGCCTGGCTTTCGCTGGGCCTCTCGTCGCACCGACTCGGCGATGACCGCATCGCGACGGCGGCCTTCGACTCGGCGACGCTGTTCATGTCGCCCGGTGAGCGTCGTCGGCTGGACCGCTTCGAGCGCGTGCTGCGGCCGGTGGATGCCGCGCGGGTGGTGCAATTGAGCGACAGCCTGCGCGCGGTGATGGGCAACACCTACTGGCGCGCGGTGGATCAACTGTGGTCGCGCCCGGAGGAGAAGCCGCGCACGGAGTTCCTCGCGCGGGTGGCCTACGCCGATCTGCGCTGGACGGTGGACGAAATGCTCGCGCGGGGTGCCGACACGGACCGGGGCGACATCCACATCCGCTATGGCCCACCCGACCTCCAGGTGACCGCCAAGCGCCCGGGGACCGAGGGGTCGGATCAGATCACGATGTGGGCCTACGACTATGCGCGGCTCACGTTCGCTTTCGTTGGCATGCCGTCGTTCTCCACCTCGTTCTACGCCTCCCCGTGGTCGGTCGCCGAGGTGGTGGATTCGATGCCGGCGCGCTGGGACAACATCACGTCGGTGCGGATCGACTCGATGCCCATCGGCATCACGCGGTTCCGCGGGGGTGGCGACACGGCGGAGGTGGTGCTGACAGCGCGGCCGGACGTGGAGCGCATCGGGATGGTGGCCGACCTGCGCACCACGGTGCGCAGCGATGCGTGGCTGCTGCACGCCGACCTCGAGCCCGTGTGGCACGACTCCGTGCTGGCGGCGCGGACCGGGAACCGCAGTTGGCGACAACGGATGGGGGTGGGCGATTACTTCTTCCGCACCGAGGCCACGGCCGAAACCTCGCGGCTGGCGGCGCGCGCGTTCGTGCCGCTGCGGATCCGCGCGGAGCGCAACGGCTTCGCGTTCCGCGGCTTCGGCATGAGCGACCTCCTCTTCGCGGAAGCGCCATCGGCGGTGACCGATGCGGCGCGCTGGGACGCGCTCGGCGTCACCGCAATCACGCCGCGTGCGGCAGGCGGTCGCTTCGCGCTGGTGTGGGAGTCCTACGAGCTGGGCGAGCGCGACGGGTCGGCGGTGTACGACGTGCTGATCTCGATCCGCCCGGTGGAGGCACGGCTGTCGCGCATCATCGCCAACACCTTTGGCGCGATCGGTGCCCGGGTGGGCGTGGAGCGCGGCCCGGGTCGGGTCGACGTGCGGTACTCGCGGCGCGTGGCGCACCGGCCGACCCTCGTGGAGCAGATCGGCCTCAACCTGACGGGCACGCCGCCGGGGACGTACGAGCTGACCCTGGAGATCCGCGATCAGGTGACGCAGCAACGGACGTCGCGGCGGGTGCACTTCGCCATCGTGGAGGAGGCCCGGCGCTAGCTTTCGCCGGATGTCCGGCTTCTCCTTCACGCTGCAGCGCAGCGACGGTTCCGCGCGGGCGGGGGTGTTCCGCACGCCGCATGGCGAGGTGCCGACCCCCTGCTTCATGCCCGTGGGCACCCTGGGCACCGTGAAGGGCCTGGACTGCGACGACCTGACCGGCGCCGGCGCGACAATGGTGCTGGCCAACGCCTACCATCTGCATTTGCGCCCCGGCGAGGACACCGTGCAGGCGCTGGGCGGGCTGCACCGCTTCATGCGCTGGGACGGCCCGCTCCTCACCGACAGCGGCGGGTTCCAGGTGTTCTCGCTGGAGGGGCTGCGCACCATCACCGAGGACGGCGTGACGTTCCGCTCGCACCTGGACGGGTCCGAGCGCGTGTTCACGCCCGAGAGCGTGATGCGCCTGGAGCGGGCGCTCGGCGCCGACGTCGTGATGCAGTTCGACCACGTGGTGCCTGGGCAGTCGGCGTACGGCGTGGCCCGGGAGGCGAGCGAGCGCTCGCTGCGGTGGCTGGCGCGCTGCCGCGACGAGTTCGTGCGGCTGGCCGCGGCGGACCCCGCGTTGGAGCAGGCGCTGTTCCCCATCGTGCAGGGGGGGATCCACGCCGAGCTGCGACGCGAGGCGGCGCGCGGTGTGCTGGGGGTGGATGACTGGCCGGGCGTCGCGATCGGCGGGCTGAGCGTGGGCGAGGAGAAGCCCGCGATGTATGCGATGATCGCCGAGTGCGACGGCGTGCTGCCACGCGGCGTGCCGCGGTACCTCATGGGCGTGGGGTTCCCGGAGGACCTGGTGGAGGGCGTGGCGCGCGGCGTGGACCTGTTCGACTGCGTGGCGCCGACGCGGATGGGTCGCACGGGGGCCGTGTTCAGCCGCGACGGGCGGTTGCAGATCAAGAACGCGCGCTTCCGGCTGGACCAGGGCCCGATCGACCCCGCGTGCGACTGCGCCGTGTGCGCGCGCTACGACCGGGCCTACCTGCGGCACCTGTTCGTGTCGGAGGAGTTGCTGGTGTTCCGGCTGCTGTCGCTGCACAACGTGCACTTCCTGACCGGGCTGATGCGTGAGGCGCGGGCGGCGATCCTGGCAGGCGAGTTCGCGGGGTGGAGCGCGGCATGGCTGGGGCGCTATCGGGCTGGGACGAAGGTCTAGCCGCGCGGCGGGGCGGTCCGGCGGCACCGGTCCGCCGGGGGGATCGGTCGGTTATCTTTCAGGGATGAGCCTCTTTCTTCCCTTCGCGCAGCAGGCGCCCGTTGCCGGCCCCGGGATGGCCGGTGTCGTGTTCCAGATCGTCATCATCATCGGCATCTTCTACTTCGTGATGATCCGTCCGCAGCAGCGGGAGCGGAAGCGGCACGAGGAGGCGCTGAAGGCCCTGAAGAAGGGCGACGAGATCGTGACCGCCGGTGGGTTGGTCGGCGAAGTGCTGCACATCCCGGCCCCCAGTGGCGAAGCGGGGCCCGCCATGGACGACCGCATCAGCGTGAAGACGGGTGACGCCAAGGTGCTGGTGGAGCGCGGTCGCATTGCGCGCGTGCTGACGCCGAAGGTCCCGTGATCCTTCCGATCCGCGTCCTGGGTGACCCGGTGCTGCGGCGCCGGGCGGAGGCGGTGGGTGCGGTGAGCGACGAGCTGCGTCGCCTGGTGGACGACATGTTCGAGACCATGCACGTGGCCAAGGGCATTGGCCTTGCCGCGCCGCAGGTCGGCGTGAGCACTCGGCTGTTCGTGGTGGACGTGGACGGCGCCAGGCACGTGTTCGTGAATCCGGAGCTGGTGTCCTCCTCGCCCGCGACGGCCGCGGGTGAGGAGGGGTGCCTGTCGATCCCCGAGGTGTTCGCCGAGGTCACGCGGCCCGCCGTGGTGACAATGCGGGGCATGACCTTGGACGGGGACCCGTTCGAGCTGACCGCTGACGAGTTGCTGGCCCGTTGCCTGCAGCACGAGTTCGACCACCTGGAAGGGAAGCTGTTCCCCGACCATCTGAGCTTCCTGAAGCGTCGCCGCGCCATGCACGAGTGGGCGCGGATGGAGAAGGAGTTCCCCGGTCACGTGCGGATCCTCGGGCCGGGCGATCCGGGTGACCCGGATGCGCCTGGCGGGGATGCCGCGTCGAGGGACACCTCGCACCCCGACAGCGAGCGGATGTGATGCGCGTGCTGTTCTGGGGGACCCCCGAGTTCGCCTGCCCTCCCCTGCGCGCGTTGCTGGGGGAGGGCTTTGACGTCGTGGGTGTGGTGACACAGCCCGACAAGGCGCAGGGCCGATCGCGCAGCGTGCTGGTGCCGCCGCCGGTCAAGACCATCGCCCAGGCCGAGGGCATCCAGATCTTCCAGCCGGAGAAGCCGCGGGGCGAGGCGTTCTACGCGTCGCTGCGTGCGTTGGAGCCGGACCTGAACGTGGTCGTGGCGTATGGGCACATCCTCAGGCAGGAGGTGATCGCGATGCCACCGCTGGGGACCTGGAACATCCACGCGTCGCTGCTGCCGCTGTTGCGCGGTGCGGCGCCGATCCAGGCGGCCATTCGTGACGGGCTGACCGAGACCGGTGTGACCGTGATGCAGATGGTGGAAGCGTTGGACGCGGGGCCGGTGCTGCTGCAGCGGTCGGTGCCGATCGACGACACGGAGACCTACGGCGAGTTGCAGGCGCGATTGAGCGAGTTGGGCGCGGCCGCGTTGATCGAGGCCCTGGCACTGCACGAAGCGGACGCGCTGCCGGCGGTGCCGCAGGACGACGCTGCGGCGACGTACGCAGGCAAGATCACGCGTGCGGGGGCGTGGATCGAGTGGGATCAGCCCGCCGCGGTGGTGGCGCGTGAGATCCGCGGCTACGACCCGAAGCCGGGTGCGTGGACACGCCTGCGTGACGTGGAGACGCGGCTGTTCGGTGCGCGCGTGGTGCCGGGGCGCAGTGGCGCGCCGGGCGAAGTGCTGGAGATCGGGAAGACGGGGATGGTGGTGGGGACGGGCGCGGGTGCGGTGCTGGTGGTGGTGATGCAGGTGGCGGGGAAGCGACGGATGGCGCCGAGCGAGGTGGCGGCGGGGCGGGGGGTGGGGGTGGGGGAGGTGGTGGGGGGTGGGGGGAGCGGGGGGGCGCG